>CANFFZ010000018.1 GCA_947446155.1 Chloroflexota bacterium
CCCTGGCGGCTGAACGCCCAGTTCATGCCGCTGGAGTCCAAGACATACATGGGCCTCAACCGAGGCAAGCGCTCGCTCGCCATCGATGTCTCGAGGCCCTCGTCCCAGGCGGCGATCCACCGCCTCGTGAAGCAGATGGACGTGGTGGTCATCAACTACCGACCGGATGTCGCGAAGCGCCTGAAGATCGACTACGACACCCTCGCCGCCCTCAAGCCCGACCTGATCTACGTCGACAACACCGCCTTCGGCCGCGAGGGCCCGCTCGCCGACCGCCCTGGCTACGACATCGTCGTGCAGGCGCTCTCCGGCCTCACCGGCGCCGTCGCGAAGGTCGATGACAACGGCCAGCCCCTCACCGGGCCCGCCGTCGCGGACACCACCACGGGCTACGCCGTCTGTGCGGGCACGCTTGCGGCGCTCTACCACAAGGCGAAGACAGGCGAAGGCCAGATGGTGGAGACCTCGCTCCTCATCAACGCGCTCACGATCCACATGAGCCAGCTCGCTTCGATCCCCGCTGCCGACTCGGCAGTGCGCGAAGGCTTCTTGAATGCCCTCCAGAAGGCGCGCGACACGGGCATGCCGTACTCCGAGTTCCTCAAGGTGCGAGAGGCGATGCTCCGCGCGGCGGCAGGCGGGAACGTTTACTACCGCTGCTTCCTGACGCAGGACGGCGCAATCGCCATCGGGGCGCTCTCGGCTGCCCTCCGTGCAAAGGTCCGGGCGACCCTCGGCTTCGAGCACAACCGCGACGAGCCCGGGTACAACGCGCAGGACCCCGCGCAGATCGCCATCGACAAGGCGCTGATCGCACGGACCGAAGCGTTGTTTAAGACGAAGACCACCGCCGAGTGGGACGTGATCCTCACGACGGGAGGCGTGCCCTGCGGCTCGGTCAACTTTGTCCAGGAACTGCTGGACCACCCGCAGATCGTGGCGAACGAGTACGTCGTCGAGCACGACCACGAACTCGCTGGCCCGGTCTGGATGCAGGCCGCGCCGTGGAAAATGAGCAAGACTCCGCCCACCCCCCACGAAGGCGTCCCCGCCGCTCGGCCGGGACACGGACGTGGTGTTGGGCGAGGCTGGCCTTTCCACCGCCGAGATCGCCGCGATGCGTGCCGAAGGCGCTATCCTGTAACCCGCATCGGGCCGTCGAGGCGCAATCGAGGGAGTCGATGATAACCGAGCCGCTGCTGGTGACCACGGTGGCTGGCGGTGTCGGCCGCCTGCGCCTCAACCGCGCAGACAAGCGCAACGCCATTACGACTGAACTCGGCGGGCTGATCTCGGAGGCGATGGTCGCCTTCGATGACGATGACAACGTCGTCGTCATCGTCATCGAGGGCACGGACGGCTCGTTCTGTGCCGGCGCGGACATGGCGCAGGCGAACGAAGAGAACTTGAAGGGCAACCGCCGCTTCGACCCGTCCGCCCGCGCGGCCCAGCGCATCGCTGCCTCCACCAAGCCGATCATCGCCGCCGTAGACGGCCCGGCCTACGGGGCCGGCGCGTTGATCGCGTGCACGGCAGACATCCGCATCGCCTCAGACCGCGCGCGCTTCCGCTTCCCCGGTTCCGAGTACGGACTCGTCATCGGCGCTGCGGCGCTGCCGAAGATCGTCGGAGCTCCGGTGGCGAAGGAACTGATCTTCACCGGTCGCGCCGTCGGGCCGGAGGAGGCCCTGCGTCTCGGCCTCGTGAACCGCGTCGTGCCGCTGGCTGACTTCCCCGCCGCCGTGGACGAGGTGGCGAGCGCCATCGCTGCCGCCTCCCCGCTCGCGCTGCGCTGGGCGAAGCAGACCATCGACGCCTCGGTCAGCGGGGGCGACGCCCGAGGCATGGAGCAGCAGGCCGACCAGTTACTGCGCGGTGGTGCGGATCACGTCGCGCGTTTCGCGAAGGCGACGCAGCGAATCGTGGGCCGCTCGTGACGCAAGAGGAACTCTGGGCGCGAGGGCGTTCGTACCTCATCGGGCAGGCGGAGAAGTTGGACTTCGCGGCAGCGTGGCCTCGCGTGATAGAGGCCCGCAGCGCCCTCCTCGCCGCCGTCGCGGATGTGACCGAGGCACAGGCCGCGTTCCGCTCGGCCGGTCATCCGAGCGAGGAGCAGTCGTGGAGCATCGCGATGGTCACACGCCACATCGCGACCTCCAGCCGCAACGTCCTCGCGATCATCGAGGCGACCGCGAGCGGTGGCACCGCCCCCGAAGATCCGATCGCGACGCAGGGTGATGTCGAGTACGCCAGCTACGCAGACGCGCGGAAAGCGCTGATCGATGTCTCTCTCGAACTAGCGGGGCTCATCGGTCGGTTGCCAGCGACACCCAACCTCGAGGCGACGGTGAGGCACGGCTGGTTCGGGGAGTTGAACTGCCGCGCCTGGTTCCTCTTCCAGCGGCTCCACGACACCGACCACACCGGCCAGATCGTGCAGATCCGTGCCGCCGAAGGGTTCCCCGCATGAACGACCTCGCGAAGCAGGTGGTCGAGCGCATGACCGCCGAGGGGCTCACGCTCAGTACCGCCGAGTCCACCATCGGAGGCCTCATCGGTCACCTCCTGACGGACGTGCCGGGCTCCTCGAAGGTGTTCGTCGGTGGGATCACCGCCTACCACGGGCGACCGAAGATGGCCCTGCTCAACGTGCCTGCCGATACCCTCCGCGACCACGGTTCCGTCTCGGAGGAGGCGACTCGCGCGATGGCCCGAGGTGGCCGCGCAGCCCTCCAGACCGACCTCTGCATCGCGGAGAGCGGCATCGCCGGCCCCAGCGGCAACCCGGATCGCCCGGGCGGCCTCTACTGGATCGCCGTCTCGGGTGCGGATGCCGAGGTGGCCGAGCGTCACGTCTTCCCCGGCGACCGTGAGGCCACCAAGATCGCCGCCGCCGAGGCGTGCCTGCGCCTGGTGCTCGCCTCCCTCGACCGCCGCTAGCCCCTCGTAAGGCGCGCGCGTTCGGCGTAGGCTCGCACTCCCGACCGACCGTCCGTGCCCCAGGAGGCCGCATGAGCGATATCGCCGCCCGCATCTTCGAGGCTGCCTTCGGGGCCGCCTGCCACGGCCTGGATGCTGGCTGGGGGGCGGCGGCGATGGCCGCTCGCGAACCGTTCCGCCTCACCGGCGACCGCGCGGTCTGGGGCCGCGACCGCGCCTACAAAGTCGAGCACCTCCGCCTCGACCTCGCCTTCGACCTCACCCGTCGCTCTGTCGCTGGCACCGCCGCCACCACCATCCGTCCTCGCCACGACGGCCTGCGCGAGGCCGTCTTCGACGCCTCCGAACTCGACGTGGCCTCCGTCACTGACGGGGACGGGAACACGCTCGCGTGGAGCCTCGGCGATCGCACGCTGAAAGTGGACCTCGGCCGCGCGCGTCGCGCGAGCCAGTCCGTCACCGTCGTCGTCGAGTACACCGCGACACCGCGCCGCGGGCTCTACTTCAACGCACCGGACGAGGGCTACCCGGCACGACCGGAGCAGATCTGGACGCAGGGCCAGGCGGAAGACTCCGCCTGTTACTTCCCCTGCCTCGACTTCCCCGGCGAGAAGTTCACCAGCGAGGCGCACCTCACGGTGCCCGCCGCGTGGTTCGCACTCTCGAACGGCCGCCTCGACGAGGTGACCGAGGACCGTCGCCGCAAGACCAAGACCTACCACTGGCAGCAGGAGCGCCCGCACCCCGCGTACCTCATCACCGTCGCCGCCGGCGAGTTCGACGAGGTGAGCGCGAAGGCTGGCGACGTGCCGGTGCAGTACTACGGCGCACCCGGCTCGGCGCCCGCGCTGCGCCGCGCCTTCGGGCGGACGCCGGAGATGGTGACCTTTTTTGCGGACAAGATCGGCACGCCGTACCCGTGGGCGAAGTACGCGACGGTCGCGGTCGCGGACTTCATCTTCGGCGGTATGGAGAACACCTCCGCCACCACGATGACCGACACCCTGCTCCACGACGAGCGGGCGCACGAGGACGTCGTCGAGCCGTGCGACTCGATCACCGCCCACGAACTCGCCCACCAGTGGTTCGGCGACCTGCTCACCTGTCGGGAGTGGTCGCACGGTTGGCTCAACGAGTCCTTCGCCACCTACTTCGATGCCCTCTTTGTGGAGCACCATCGAGGCTGGGACGCGTTCCGGTACAACATCCTGCAGAACGGCGAGCTGTATCTTCAGGAGGACACCGCCGCCTACCGCCGCCCGCTCGTCGAGAATGTCTACCGCGACCCCATCGATGTGTTCGACCGCCACCTGTATGAGCGCGGCTCGGTCGTCCTCGACATGCTGCGCTACAACCTCGGCGATGACCTCTGGTGGGCTGCCATCCGGCACTACGTGCAGAAGCACGCCGAGCAGGACGTGTTGACGCACGACCTCCAGCGCGCCATCGAGGAGGCCACCGGCCGCAACATGGACGGCTTCTTCGCCCAGTGGGTGTGGAAGGGCGGCCACCCGGAGTTCAAGGCCTCGTATGCCTGGGACGCCAAACAGCGTCTCGCGACCGTCGGCCTGACGCAGACCCAGACACCCGATGACACCCTGACCTCGATCTACCAGACGCCGATCGAGATCGCTTTCATGGTGGGCGGCACGTTCGAGCGCCACACGGTGCAGGTGACGGATGCCGCGCACTCGTTCGTCTTCCGCCTTGCCGATGAGCCCGAGTTCGTCTCAATCGACCCGGCGGGACGCGTCCTCAAGACCCTCGACTTTGCGCCTGGTGTGAAGCAACTCGCCGCACGGTTGGCGAAGGACCCCGAGGCGATCGGTCGCATCGATGCCGCACGTGCCCTCGCGAAGGCGGGGACGCCGGAGGCGATCGCCGCGCTGCAGACGGCGGTCCTCAACCGCGACGAGGCCGACTTCGTCCGCGCCGAGGTCGCTGCAGCGCTCGGCAAGGTGAAGGGCATCGCCGCGCGTGACGTCCTGATCGCCGCCACACTCGAGCCATTGGCCCGCGTCCGTCGTGCCGCTGCGCTGGCCCTCGGCAACTTCCGTGACGAGGCGACGGCGCAGGCGCTCACCCGCCTGCTCACTGGCAAGGGGGACCGTTCCTACTACGTCCAGATGAACGCCGCGCAGGCACTCGGCCGCACGCTTCAGCCCCGCGCGTTCGAGACGATCAAGCGTGTCATCGGCCGCACCGCCCACAACGATGTGATCACCGTTGGCGCCGTCACCGGTCTCGGCCTCCTCCGCGACGCACGGGCCGCTGAGGTCCTGATCTCGCACACGCAGTGGGGCGTCCACCAGAACGCCCGGCGCGCGGCGACTGCGGCGCTCGGTACGCTGTACCCCTACCTCGAAGGCCCCGCGCAGGTGCGCGTCCGCGAGCGACTGGAGGAACTGCTGGACGACGGCTGGCTGCGCGTCCAGATCGCCGCCACGATGGCGCTGGAGGCGGCTGGCGACGTGAAGGCCGTCCCCGCCGTCAGCAGCGCCTCCGAGCGTGCCCTCGACGGCCGCGTGAAGCGGATGAACCGCATCGCCGCTCGCCACCTGGCCGACCGCGCTTCGGCCGGCGGCAAGGAAGCGAAGGCGCTGCGAGACGAACTCGAGAAGTTGCAGCAGGAAAATCGAGGCCTCGGCGACCGCCTCACCGCCCTGGAGGCGCGCAGCGCCGATACGCCCAGCCCTCGAAGCAAGGCGCGGAGGTAGTCCCATGCCCTCAGTCACCGTTAACGGCGTCGACCTCTACTACGAGATCTCCGGCTCGGAGGGTGCCCAGCCCGTGATCTTCCTGCACGGCGCCGGCGGTAACCACGTCTCCTGGTGGCAACAGATCCCCCATTTCAACAAGACCTACCGCTGCGTCTCGATCGACCATCGAGGGTTCGGGCGCACGCTCGACCCGACCGGCGCCGGCTCCACGCGCTTCGTGGATGACCTCGAGGGGCTGCTCGCGCACCTCGGCTTCGACCGGGTCGCGCTGGTCGCGCAGTCGATGGGCGGGCGGACGGCCCTCGGGTTCACCGTGCGCCACCCGGAGCGCGTCCAGGCGTTGGTCATGGCCGACACCTGGGGATTCTTTGACTGGCCGGAGCAGCTGGAGCGCGCTCGGGTGCTGCGGGAGGCGACCGCGAACTCCAGCGACCCGCTGATTGTGCGCGCCGTCGGTCCGACGTTCCGGGCGGCCGAGCCCGTCCGGACCTTCCTCTACCAGCAGATCGGGGGCCTCAACCCGCCCCGTCCAGAAGCATCGAATGACCCGAAAGCAGCCACACAGAAACAGGTCGCCGCGCTCAAGAACCCCATCCTGATGATCGAGGGCGAGGAGGACGATGTCGTCCATCCCCCGCTGATGGAGGCGTTCCACGCCCTGATTCCCGGCTCGGAGTACGTGACGGTCCCCAAAGCTGGCCATTCCGTGTACTTCGAGAATGCGAGACAGTTCAATGACCTCGTGGGGACATTCCTCGCGCGACACCTTGGGGGGTAGCCCGTGACCGACGAGGAAGAGCCGCGCCGAGAGATCCGCGGCGTGCGCGGGAAACCGCTGAATATCTTCTTCGACGTTGATAACACCCTCGTCATGTGGAACGGCCGGCTGCGCAACCACGCGGCAGATGTCTTCATTGCCCTCAAGGACGCCGGTCACACGATCTACGTCTGGTCTGGGGTCGGCATTCGGCGCTGGGACATGAAGCGTCACGGCCTGGACGAGTACGTCACCGACTACTTCGTGAAGCCGCTGGAGAAGCACCATGAGAAACTCGAGGCGCTCGGCGTACCGATGATCCCGGACTTCGTGATCGACGACCACAAGACCGTCGTGGACGCCTTCGGTGGCTACCACATTCCGGACATGGCCCAGCCCGACGACGACCACCTGATCCGCGTCCTGCACGCTATCAACGAAGCTGCCACTCTCGGAGATGTCGAGGAGCCCGGCGAGCGTGTCGCCATCGAATAGCGCTTGCGAGTGCTACGAGCGCGCCGCCGCGAGGTGTGCGCGCAGTAACGCTTCCACCCGTGCCCGATCGAGCATCGCTGCTGCCAGCGCAGGCGCCTCGTCCTCACCGCGCGCGGCGAGCGTAGCGAACTGGCCGAGGGCGATCTGCGCCCGTTGATCGTCAAACCGCAGCAGCGGCTCAACCACTGTCCACGCGGAGCAGCCCGGGTGTCGCCTCGGCGCCCCGCTCGCGTACGCCACCCAGTCGAGGGCGCGCTGGTGGATGTCGTAGTGGGAGAACAGCCGGTACTCCAGGTCCCACCGCTCGGGGTCCTGGAACACCTCGGGCGTCCAATCGATAGCCAGCGGCTGGTCGGACAACTGCAGCGGGTCGAGCGCCACGAGCCACAGCGAGGTGGCGAGTGCCAGCGGCGAGGCCTGCAACGTCCCGCGCGCGGTCCAGATGATCGCGTGCGCATCGGCGAGCGCTCGCTGCACACGCCGGTCGACGTGGAGCCCTGACCCCAGCAGCACCCGCGTCACGAGGATGTGCGCGAGCAGCCGCGCGTCCTCGTCGTCGCGCGTCACTTCACCGCTCGGGAGCGTGAACGAGGCGACCTCGTCCGGTGGGAAACAGGCAAAGGTGCCGCTCACGCCGCCCTCGTAGACGGCGGCGCCGGGCTTGCCCTGCGTCGCTAGCAGCGCGTCCAGGAACGCGGGCTCGTCGACGGTGCCGCTGTCCCGCACCTGCGGCCAGAGGCGAAGCGCGAGGTCGAGGTTTGGCGATGTGCTCATGGGCACCTTCAGCCTCGCGCGTGGGGCGGAGCGCCGTCAAGGTGCGCGCGGCAGTGTCCCCGCGCACCTGCCTGCCGCCTGTGCGAGGATCGAGGGGTGACATCGCGCAATCGCCTCACGCTCCTCGTACTCGTGGCCGTCTTCGCGGTCGGCGCGGTGGTCGGTATCGCGACGGCCCCCCGGGGGGTGCCGGAAACGATGAAGGGCCTCGTACCGTCCCCCGACTTCACCCCGGGTGTTGCCGTCGCCCCACCGGGCCTGCCGACGTCGAACAACACTCCGCCGCCCACGCTCACGCCCGGCCCGGAGCCCACCGCGATCAGCGGCTCGCTCCCCACGGAGCGTCTGCCATTCATCCGCTTCACCGCCGCCAACAGCGTGATCCTTCCAGTCGAGGTCCCACCAACCTCCGAGTACGGCATCGGGCTCTCCGGCCGGCGGGCGTTTGCGGGGCGCGGGATGCTCTTCTACTTCCCGGACGGGAAGGCCACCGCCGGGTTCTGGATGAAGAACACCCATATCGACCTCGACATTGCCTTCGTCGACACGTCGATGAAGGTCATCGACGTCTTGCAGATGCAGGCGGACACCGACACCGTGCATCGTCCGAACGCGCCGTATCTGGCGGCGATCGAGGCGCCGAAGGGTTACTTTCAATCGGTCGGCATCGGTGCGGGTGCACGAGTCGAGTTCCTGTTCGACGTCTCAGCGTTGCTCAAGCCGTAGCCGAGGGCGTCCGGTCCGCCCGATATACTCGCGCCCGGATTCCAGATGCGGAGGGGACTGACATGATCAACACGACCGTCGACCACAACGGGATGAAGGTGATGGGCTACCTCGCGGAGCCCGCTGGCACGCCGAAAGGTGGTGTCATCGTCATCCAGGAGTGGTGGGGCCTCACGGACGACATCCGTGTCATCGCCGACCGCTACGCCGCCGAGGGCTACCTGGCGTTCGCGCCGGACCTCTATCACGGTCAGGTCGCGAGCGAACCGGACGAGGCGCGCAAGTTCGTCATGGCGCTCGAACGCGACCTCGCCGCCCGCGAGATCGACGCCGGCATCGCCTGGATGAAGGACGTCCGAGGTGTCGCGAAGGTCGGCTGCGTCGGCTACTGCATGGGCGGTGGCCTGACCCTCGCCACCGCGATGCGCCCGACCTCCAAGGTGGATGCGGCACACGTGTACTACGGCGGTGGCATGCCAGCGGACGAGCAACTCGCCGCGATCGAGGTGCCCGTCCTCGGCTCCTACGGCGCCACTGATACTGGCATCCCCAAGGAGCAGGTCGACCGCCTCCGCGACGCCCTCACGAAGGCCGGCGTGCCGAACGACGTCACCCTGTACGACGGCGCCGGCCACTCCTTCTTCAACGACACGAAGCCATCGTTCCACCTGGCCTCCGCGGCGGACTCGTGGACGAAGTCGCTCGCGTGGTTCGGCAAGTACGTGGCGTCCTAGGCGGGACGCCAGATCGAGGACGGTCGATGGCAGAGAAGCGCATCGTCGCGAAGGCCCTCGAGGACTTCGGCGACGACTGGCACTGGGTCGTCCTGCACGACGCAGAACCTCGAGGCGACCGCGCCTTCTGGGCGAGCAGCGTGGACACGATTTGCGGCATCGCGCTCGCCGAGGGTGGCGTGGTGGTGACGCTGCACGACACCGGCGCGCCCGATCAACCGAACTGCGCTCGTTGTCTGAATGAGGGCGTCAGTCCGGGCCTGCGGCAGGCGCTCGACGAGGTACTCGAGGTGGTCCAGGCCGTCCCGATCGTCGTCCGCTAGTACCACTCGGTCTCGATGATCGTTGCGGCGTGCGAGGCGAGCGTGGTCAGCAGCCGCTCGTCGTCGCGGTCGAATGGCTGGCCGTCCTGCCGGTCGGTGACGTATAGCGCGCCGCGGACCTCGCCGTTCACCCAGATGGCGACGCCGACCAGCGCGCTCATCTCCGGGTGGTGGCTCGGGAACCCGAAGGCCTTCGCGTGCTGCTGTACGTCCTCGAAGCGGACGGGACGGCCGTCGTCGCGCAATGAGCCGAGGGGCCCATGCCCCTGTGGCGGTGTCCGCAGCCGCATCAGTTCTGACGACTCGAGTCCCGACACCATGAACCCCTCCACGCGGTCAGCGCGGTCCGTGACAGCGAGCGCGCCGTACCGGGCGCCGGTGAGGTCACGCGCGAGGTCCACCACAATCTGTAGCGACTGGTCTGGTGTGTGCCGATCGGAAAGCGGCGGCAGACGCTCGGCGAGGGCGGCGAGCGCTCGCCGCTCCGGGTCGTGCTCGATCCGCGCGTCCACGGGGGTTGCCTGAGGCGGTTTCTCTGGCATCTGCCAAGCGTACGCGCGGCCCGCGGGAGGCGTCGAATCCGTGACTACGCCTCGAATATCTGCGCGGCGAGCCGTTTGGGCGCGACGAGGCGGTAGGACGCCCGCACGAGCGCGGCGACCTCGCCCCAGTCCACCGAGCGCCCGTCGATGCGCAGCGACACCCACCCGCGATGTGCCATGTATGGCGTGAGCGAGAAGCGCGCGGGGTCGTCCTCGACCAACATCGCCTGCAGCGCAGGCGTCGTCTTCACCGAGACCACGATCATCCCGTCTTCGTGGTGGTCATCGAGGTAGGTGGCGACGAGTTTGCCGCGCACGCGGAAGGCGAGGTGCTGGTCGCCGGTGGTTTCGACCTCGGGGAGCGCCTCGCAGATCGCGACCAGCCGCGAGCGTCGTTGTTCCGCCTGCTTGCTCGTCGCGCGTGCCATCGAGGCCTCCCAGCGGTCAGTCGAGCGGCATCCCGCTGTGCCGCTTGTCCGCCTTCGGTGGAGGCGCCCCGGCGGGCGTCAGCTCGTCGGAGGTCGAGTGCTCTTCGACTGGCTCGACTGCCTCGATCGGCTCGACGGGCTCGACGGGCTCGACTGGCTCGGCGGGCGGGGGAGTCGGGCGGTTGGGGCGTACCCGGACCGGGTCAGCGGCCTCGCTGCGGGCATCGGGACGAGGCGTCAGCGGTCCGATGTCCTGCACACGGGGACGCTCCCAGGTCGGCTCTGGTGCGGGAGCATCTGGGGGCGGCGGTGACGAGTCTTCGTCGTCCTCGTCCGTCGTGCTGGTGGGTGCCGGCGCCGGTGGTGGCGGCGCGGGGTCGAGCGGCTCGTCAGGAGGCGGCGGTTGTGAGGCGCGTGGGCCGGGTGCATCGGCGCCCGCCACCACTCGAGGCGCCAGCACGGCAAAGCGCTCCGGGGCGACGGTGGCCGACTCGGTGGAGCGGACGCGAGGGGCTGGGGAGTCGTTGAAGAAGCGCAACGTGCCTGGCCGCACTGCGATCTCGACCGCCGCGCCAGGTTCCGGTGGCGTCAGGTCCCATTCCCACCGCAGTGCTACTGAGCGGTCGTTCAGTTGGACCTCCACCACGTAGGCAGGTCCGTCCGGCCGCGCCCGCAACAGCGCGCCCGACACGCCGCTGCCGAGGCCTGAGCCGCCGGGTACCCCGAAGAGTGCCGTGGGGTGCGCCATGACGGCCGCCTGTTGTCGCAGCGGGAAGCCAGCGGGGAAGGCCACTGCGCCGACACCCTGCTCGATCACATGGCCCTCGAAGACGTCGTCGCGCACGAGTGGGACGTAGCCCGCGAGCGTCGCCGCCTCAATGGAGGCAGGCCCTTGCAGTACGCGAGAGACGCTGCCGGTCTGGAGCACCTGACCTTCCGCCATCAGGACGAGCTCGTCCGCCAGCACGACGGCGTCGCGCAGGTCAGTCGTCGCGATCACGGTCGTCACCTGGAGGGCACGTAGTGCCTGTGCGAGTTCCTGTCGCCACGCCTCGCGGCCCACTTCCTCCACGCCAGCCGTCGGCTCGTCGAGCAGCAACAATGAGGGTTCCGGGGCGACGGCTCGCGCGAACGCAAGGCGCTTCCGCTCGCCCGGCGACAGGTCACGAGGTTTGCGATGCGCCTTGCCACCGAGGCCCAGCGCGTCCAGCACGTCGTCCGTGCGTCGCAGCCGCTCGACGCGCTTGCGTCGCTGCATGCGCAACCCGAACGCCACGTTGTCTCGCACGGTCATGTCTTCAAACAGCGCGAGGTCGTCGAACAGGAAGCCGAGGTGGCGGCGCTCGGTCGGCAGTCGCAGCAGCGAGTGGCCGTCCAGCAGCACGTCTCCGCCGTCCGAGCGCTCGACGCCCGCGATCACCCGCAGCAGCGAGGTCTTCCCGGACATCGCGGGGCCTGCGATCGCAGTGACCCGTCCATCGGGCACAAGAAGGAGACTTCGTCGAACAGGAGGACGCCATCACGGATACGCGAGAGGGAGTGGACCTCCAGAGTGCCCACGGCTACCTCCGCCCTCGGCCGAGTCGCGCGATGATCGGGTCGCCGAGCGTGAACGCCGCTACAGCGATCACGAGGATAGCGCTGGCGAGTGCAGCAGCCTCCGCGCTGGAGCCCTGGCGGTGGAGTTCGAGCAAGCGGACCGGAAGCGTGCCGACTGGCACGCGGGCCACTGTCGCGGCACCGGTCTCTCCGAGCGTGATCCCAAACGCGACGAGGAATCCCACCAGTCCAGCGATCACGTAGGACGGCCCTCGCAGTACGCGCCACGCGCGCAGGCGTCGGGCACCCAGCGACCGCGCAGCCACCAGGATCCCCGCGTGCGGCCGAGGCCGCATCCGCGCAATCGTGCCGGCGACGAACGGGAACGCCACGAACGCCTGCACCACCGGCAGCGTGATCCGCGGGTCGATGTCGGGCGCTGCCAGCCGCCAGCCGAGGGCGAGCGCCGCCGGTGATGCGGCCAGGGGAAACAGCAGCGCGACCGCTCGCACCATCCCGCCGAAGCCGCGCATCCGCCCGAGTGCCGCGCCCGCCATCCCGCCCCACACGGCTGTCAGCGCCGCTGCCGGGACGGCGGCCAGCAGACTTCCCAGGGCCGCCTGTCGGATGGCGCTGGCGTCTGACCCCGTCACGAGTCCGCGCACGTAGTGCGCGGTCAGGCCGTCCTCGGCTTCGACCGCCTGAAGCAGCAGGGTGAGCGTCGCGCCGAGGACCATGAGCGCCGGTACCGCCGCGATCAGGATGGCGACCCGGTCGACGCCGCGGGCGCGTTGACGCGCTCGCGTGCGGCGCGCCTCGACCTGCGGCGAGCGTACCAACTGGATAGTGACGATCCCCCAGAGCAGCGCGTACCCACCGGTGAGCAGCGCCACCGCCGCCGCTCGTTCGTCGCCCGCGAGTGCGAGCCTGACGGCGAGGCCCTCGGTCGTCTCACGGCCGTCAGCCAGGATCGCGATCACGCCGTAGGACAGGATTGCCTGCAGGAACGCAGAGCCCGCTCCGGCGAGGGCCGAGGGCCAGACGGCCGGCCATACCGCAATCCGAGCGGCGCGGAGGGGGCCGGCACCCAGCGTGCGAGCGGCGTCCACCTTTCGCGCGTCCACGTTGGCCCACGCGACGCTGGCGAACCATCCAACGGCTGCTGTCGCGATCAGCCCGTGCGCGACGATCACCGCACCTGTCCCGCTGCGCAGTCGCGCCGGATCGATCCCGACGAATGTGGCGAGGTCGGCGGCAAGCCGCCCCGGCGCAAACAGCGCCTCGATGCCGCTCGCGAGGACGATCGCGGGCACCGCCAGCGGCGCGATCGCGAGCCCGCGAAGGAGCGTCCGGCCGGGGTAGCGCAGACGTGCCCAGCAGTACGCGCTCACCACCCCGAAGAAGACGCCGAGGGCGCACGAGGCGGTTGCCACCGCGCTTGCCCAGAGGAACGTCTGTCGGAGTTCCTGGTCAGTCCGGATCAGGGTGAACAGGTCACCCTCGAAGGCGGTGCGCGTCAGGGCGGCGAGGGGCCACGCAGCCGCCGCGAGCAGCACTAGGACGGCGCCAGCGGCGGCTACGGGTGCGGTGCTCAGAAAGTCAGTGCGTGCGCCCTTCATCGGCGGCATCGTAGCCCTCGGAAGGCGTGGTGGTGCGGCCCAGCCGAGTGTGCTCGCCTCATCCCGGGCGCCCGCTGGCTGACCGTGACGGCAGGCGCCCGTATCGTGCCCCCTGCGCGACCCGCGGAGCATCGAGGTCGTTCGGGAGGCTCTATGCGCGTTCTGGTGACTGGCACGTCTGGCTTCGTTGGTACCCACCTCGTGCGGCGGCTCGTCGCGGAGGGGCACGAGGTCACCGGCTTCGACTGGAAGGCGCCCACCCGTGGCGTCGAGGGCTGGCGAGACGTCCGCGTCGACATCCGCGACGACGCCGCCGTCCAGCGCGCGGTCGCCGAGGCGCGCCCCGAGGTCGTATGGCATCTCGCCGCGCAGGCGTCCGTCTCCGTCTCGATGCGTGAGCCACGCCTCGACATCGAGACCAACTGCATCGCCAGCGTCACCCTCGCGCGCGCGGCCGCCGAGGCGGGTGCACGCCGCTTCGTCTTCACCTCCTCCGGTGGCGCGATGTTCGGTGATCCGCCGGAGATCCCGGCGCGCGAGGAGACTCCGGTGGCACCGCGCTCGATCTACGGAGCCTCGAAAGTGGCGGCGGAGCGCTATCTGGAGATCGTCGGCCTGGAGACGGGGATGGAGATCGCGGGGCTCCGGCCCGGCAACATCTACGGCCCTTACCAGGACCCGCACGGCGAGGCCGGTGTGGTCGCGATCTTCACGCAGCGGATGCTGAAGGATGAGCCCTGCACGATCTTCGGCACGGGCGGTGACACGCGGGACTATGTGTACGTGGACGATGTCGTCGAGGCGCAGATCCTCGCGGCGACCGCACCGGTCGCCGCGTTCTGCCTCGTCGGCACGGGACGCGAGACGAGCACACGCGAGATCTTCGACCACCTCGCGCGTGAGACGGGATACGAGCGTCTGCCGATCGCCGCGCCGCCGCGTGCCGGGGACATCCCGCGGATCGCCCTCGACGCCTCGAAGGCGCGCGACCTCTGGCAGTGGCAGGCGACCGTAAGCCTGGCCGACGGCATGGCGCGCACGGTCGCGGCGTTCCGCGCCGAGGCCGGGGTCTAGCCTCGGGCGCTGCCCGCCGCCGCCCGCGCCAGCCGGTCGCGCACCGCTACGCCGACGCCCACCGCGGCAGGCGGCACCACCACGACGACATCGAGGCCGAGTCGGTCAGCCTCGCGGAGCCGGTCGTACAGCGTGGTCGCGTACGCCTCGGCCGTGGCGCCCGCGACGAGGGCCATCACCCCCGACGGTGCCGTCACGGCGGTGGCCGTGAGCAGCCCCGTTCGTTCGCCGGTGGCGGCGCGTGCCGTCGCCTCGGCGCGAGCGGCATCGAGGTCCTCGACCACCACGACTCGCGCATGCGGTGCGTAGTGCGCGGGCAGCATCCCGGGCGCGCGGCTCGGCCCCTCCGATGTCTGGCGCGCCGGGTGCCCGAGGATCGCCTCGATGCGCTCGGCCGTGAGGCCTCCCGGGCGCAAGATCACCGGCGGTGCGCCCTCCTCGCTGCAGTCGACGATCGTTGACTCCACGCCGACGCCACACGGCCCGCCGTCCAGCACGAGGTCTACGTCGCTGCCGAGGTCGGCGCGCACATCCTCGGCAGTGGTGGGTGAAACACGACCGAAGCGGTTCGCGGACGGTGCCGCCAGCCCGCCCTCGAACGCTCGGAGGAGGGCGAGGGCGAGCGGGTGGTCGGGGACGCGCAGGCCGACGGTGTCGAGGCCACCCGTGACTTCGTCGACCGCCACCGAGGTGCGAGGCAGCACGAGTGTCAGCGGCCCAGGCCAGCACGCCTCGGCCAACCGTCGGGCGTCTTCGGACACGCGTGCGGCCCAGTGCGAGAGCGACTCGATGCTGGCGATGTGCACGATGACGGGGTGGCCGAGCGGGCGGCCTTTCACCTCGTACAGCCGTCGGATGGCGGCGGGGTTGGAGGCATCCGCCGCCAGCCCGTAGACCGTCTCCGTGGGGATCGCGACGAGGCCCCCGGCGCGCAGGATGCGCACGGCGGACTCAATCTCGCCCGCGCGAGCATCGAGGTCTGCGCGCGTGCTCGCGTCGCCCTCGGGCATCCCGGGCTCCTATCATCCGCGCCAGCCGGTGCGAGCATCATCGCGCATCCCGGCAGAGGGATCGCGCGCGCATGAGCCGGTACGTCCTCGCGCTGGATCAGGGCACCACATCGTCGCGCGCGATCCTGTTCGACGAGCAGGGCCGCGCTGTCGCCGTCGACCAGCGGGAGTTCCCGCAGTCCTACCCACGCCCCGGTTGGGTGGAGCACGACCCCGAGGCGATCTGGGAGAGCCAGTTGGCCGCCGCTCGCGGTGTCCTCGCGAGGGCGGCCATCCAGGCATCCGAGGTCGCCGCCATCGGCATCACGAACCAACGGGAGACCGCGCTCGTCTGGGAACGCGCCACCGGGCGGCCGATCTACCCCGCCATCGTGTGGCAATCTCGCCAGACCGCCTTGATCTGTGATGACCTGCGCGCGCGCGGCCTGACCGAGGAGGTGCGGGCGCGCACCGGCCTCGTGATCGACGCCTACTTCAGCGCGACGAAGGTGCGCTTCATCGTGGATGTCGTGCCGGGGGCGCAAGCGCGGGCCGTCGCGGGCGAACTCGCCTTTGGCACGGTCGATTCGTGGCTGCTCTGGCGGTTGACCGGTGGACGCGTCCACGCGACGGACGAGACGAACGCCAGTCGCACAATGCTGTGGAACATCCACACACAGGCGTGGGACGACACGTTGCTCGCGGCCCTCGATATCCCACGAGCGCTGTTGCCGGACGTCCGCCTGTCATCCGGCGACTTCGGCGAGGCGGACGCCTCGTGGTTGGGTGCGGCGATCCCGATCCGAGGAGTGGCGGGGGACCAGCAGGCGGCACTCTTCGGACAGCGCTGCACCACGCCCGGTGCGGCGAAGAACACCTATGGCACCGGCTGCTTCCTGCTCATGCACACGGGTGACCGCGCTGTCCCCAGCCATCGAGGGCTGCTCACGACCGTGGCTGCGCGCGTCCAGGGTGCGCCGCTTGCCTACGCCCTCGAAGGCAGCGTCTTCTCCGGTGGTTCCACGGTGCAGTGGCTACGCGACGGCCTCGGCATCATCACGACGGCGGCGGAAGTCGAGGCGCTGGCGGCTTCGGTGCCGGACAGTGGCGGCGTGGTGCTGGTGCCGGCATTTACGGGCCTCGGGGCGCCGTACTGGGACGAGTCGGCGCGCGGCGCGCTGTTCGGTGTGACGCGTGGCACCTCGCGCGCCCACATCGCACGCGCGGGGCTCGACGCGATCGCGCACCAGAGCCGCGAGGTCATCGAGTGCCTCGCGGCCGACGCGGGTGCGCCGCTGTCCGCGCTACGCGTCGACGGCGGCGCCTGCCGAGACGACCTGCTGATGCAGATCCAGGCAAACCTTCTTGGCATCCCCGTCCATCGCCCGGCGGAACTCGAAGTCACCGCCCTCGGTGCGGCTGGCCTCGCCGGGATCGCGGCGGGTGTGTGGGGCAGCCTCGAGGAGTTCGCCAGCCTCGATGCCGGTGGGGTCACGGTGTTCGAGCCGCAGATCGCGGCGGTCGACCGCGCTCGGGAGGCTGCGCGGTGGGGGCGTGCTGTGCAGCGCACGCTCAAGTGGGACGCGTAGTCACTGCTGACCCGGGTCAGCGTCGGACATAACTGCTTTACACCTGGGCGTCGCACAACTTGTAGGCTTGACCGTGTCCGCGGATTGATACCGCATAGGGAGGACACACCATGAGCGACCTCAGCAACACCAACCTCGGGAAATTCGAGCGTTACCTCGTCGAAGAGTTCTACGACGACTGGCGCGAGGGCGAAATCAACCGGCGCACGTTCATCCGCAAGGTGGCGTTCGCCACCGGCTCGATGGCTGCGACGGCCACGGCGATGCTCGCGCTCGGCTGCTCCAACGACGAGTTGCCCGCGAAAGACGAGCCGATGCCGACGGCGGCCCCGCCCGCCACCACGGAAGTCCCGAAGGCGGCTGCGACCGCGAGCCCGACCGCCGCGACGGCCCTTGTCCCGGTCGTGGGCGCCAAGAGCAAGTTCTCGGTTCCGGACGGCGACCCGGCTGTCATCGGTTCGGATGTGAAGTTCCCCGCTGGCGCCGCACAGGCTGGTGGCTACCTCGCGAAGCCCGCGAAGGCGACCGCGGGGATGCGCGCCATCCTTGTCTGTCACGAGAACCGAGGGCTGACGGTGCACACCCGTGACGTCGCGCGCCGCTTCGCGAAAGAAGGCTACGTCGCACTCGCCGTCGATTTGCTCGCGCGCGAGGGCGGGACGCCGAGCCGCGACCCGGACCAGGTGGGGAGCTTGCTCACGGGCGCGGGTACTGACCGCCACGTCGCCGACTTCGCCGCCGGGCTCAAATACCTCGGTACGGTCGAGGGTGTGGACGCGAAGCGCATCGGGATGACGGGGTATTGCTTCGGTGGCGGCATCAGCTGGGCCGCCGCGACCCAGATCCCGGAGTTGAAGGCGATCGCGCCGTACTACGGCTCTGCGCCGGACCTCGCAACCGTGAAGAACATGAAGGCGGCGATGCTCGGGGTGTACGCCGAGAACGACACCCGCATCACCGGGAGTGCGGAGGGCCTCCGCACCGCGATGGCTGCGGCGGGCATCGTGAACCAGATCACGATCTACCCGGGTGTCGGGCACGCGTTTCACAACGACACCGGCGGCTCCTACAACGAGGCGCAGGCCACGAAGGCCTGGACCGACACGCTGGCGTGGTTCGCGAAGTACGTTTAGGTCAGGGCTGGTCGCCAGACAGCGACTTTCCCAACCTTCACTCGACGGGCCGCCGGGGCCCCGGCAAACGACACATATCGTTTGCTGACCTTGGCGGGAGCCGGGGTGATGCTGCGTAGGGCACACGGTGCGCTGCGGGTACCCTTCCACCATGAGTTCCTCCGCGAGACGCGTGCGGCGCATGGTTGCTTTTGTCCTTGGCGTCGGTGGCGACGCGCTCCTCGGCGACCCGCCGAGCGTCGTGCACCCCGTGCGCGCACTCGGCCTGCTCGCGCGGGCCTTTGAGGGTGCTGCACACGGCTCTGCCCGACCTCGGGTCGCTGGCACCGCGGGTGCCCTCGGCATCCCGATCGCCGCTGCTGTGCTCGCCACAGCGTTCGAGGCGACTGGCCGGTTGCGTCCGGGTGGACGCGTGCTGGCGGCGGCGTCAGCGCTGGCGCTCGCGAGTGCGCAGCGCACGCTGATGCGGCGGGCCATCGAGGTCGCTGACGCCCTCGACGCTGGCGATCTCGACGAGGCGCGCCGTCTGCTCGGATACCACCTCGTCAGCCGCGATACACGCGATCTCAATGCGGGCGAAGTGGCGGGCGCGGTGATCGAGTCGGTCGCGGAAAACCTCGGCGATGGCGTCGCGGGGCCATGGCTCGCGTTCGCGGTAGCGGGGTCGGGCGGCGCGTGGGCATACCGCGCGCTGAACACCCTCGATTCCCTCTGGGGCTACCGCACCGCGCGCTACGCCGAGTTCGGCTGGGCGGCCGCACGCCTCGATGACCTCGCGAACCTCGTACCGGCGCGGGCGGCGGCGGTCGCCATCTGCGTGGCGGCGCACCATCGGACAGGGCGCGGCCATACGGCTTTCGAGGTGTGGCGCCGCGACGCTGGCCAGACAGAGAGCCCGAACGCGGGACACCCGATGGCGGCGATGGCCGGTGCGCTCGGCGTCAACCTGACCAAGCGAGGCCACTACAGACTGGGCGCCGAGTTCCGCCCGGCCGCCGCCATCGACATTCGCGCGGCCGTGAGCGTGGCACGTGAGGCCTCGCTGGTGCTGGCGGCGATGTGCCTCGGCGTCATCGCCGTACGAGGTGGGAGGTGAGTGGCGTCGAGCATGGCGGTGCGCAGGACGCCGAACTCGCGGCGCTGGGCCTCAGCGCGCTCGATGTCCTCGACCTCTCCGCGAACCTCCACCCAGACGGTCCCGACTCCGCCGTGGTTGAAGCCGCCCGCTCCGTGCGCCTCGACCGCTACCCACATGCAGAGGCGCTTCCCCTCCGCGAGGCGATTGCGCGTGCCCACGGCCTCGACCCGGCGACGGTGCTGCCGACGCCGGGCGGGACGGCGGCGATCCACCTCGTCGCACGGGCGCTGCTCAAGGCGGGTGATCGCGCCGCCGTCGTGCCCCCAGCCTTCGGCGAGTACGCCGCCGCCGCACGCGCCGCGGGCGCGACCGTCATCGAGGTGCCCGTCACGCCGCCAGCGTTCCAACTGGATGTCGCCGCATTGCCTCGCGCGTCCGTCACGTTCCTCTGCATCCCCGACAACCCGACCGGACGCGACCTGACACGCGCCGACGTGCTGCAGGCCGTCGAGGTCTCCGGGGGGACGGTCGTCATCGACGCCGCGTACGAGCCATTCGCCGACCGCGCGCCGTTCGCGTCGGACCTCGCACGCTCGAACGCGAACGTGGTGGCGGTGCACTCGATGACGAAACTGCATGCCGTGCCGGGGCTGCGCCTCGGGTACGTCGTAGCGGCGCCGCCGGTGATCGCGCGGCTCGCCAGCCTCCAGCACTCGTGGGCGCTCGACTCGCCCTCGATCGCGGCGGGCATCGTCGCCACCGCGCAGCACGAGGCGCGGCGGGCCGCGCTCGCGCCGATGCGCCACACACGCGAGGTGCTGCGCGCCCGCTGGGAGGCCGCTGGGCTGGCCGTCGCGCCGGGTGTGGCGAACTTCCTGCTGGTGCGCGTCGGGGACGCGAGGCGCGTGCGCACGGCGCTCCTAGGACGGCGCATCGTTGTTCGGGATGCCTCGTCGTTCGGGTTGCCCGAGTGGGTGCGCGTGGCGGTGCCGCCCGCGACTCGATGCGACGAGGTGGCGTCTGCGCTGCTTGCTGCCGTCGAGGCTGCGAGGGCGTAGCGAACCTGCGCTTTTCCGCGCATACCTCGACGGCGTCGCGCGACTTCGAGCGGCAACTTTTCTGCGTGAATCTGTCGAAGCGTGCGCGGAGGCACGCGATTCTGGCGTTGTGCCTCGGTGGTGTGGCGCGGACGCTCGCTGCGCCGGATGGAGGCGCAGATGCAGACGCGCGAGATCGCTGGGACAGGCGTACGGGTCTCTGAGATCGGGTTCGGCGTCTGGACGCTGGCCGCCGGGTGGTGGGGCGACCACAGCGACGACGAAGCGGCGGCCATGCTGCACCGCGCCGTGGACCTCGGCGTCACCTTCCTTGACACCGCCGACACCTACGGCAACGGTCGAGGCGAGACGCTCCTGGCGCACGCGTTCCCGGGCAGCGCGCGCGACCGCGTCACCATCGGTGCGAAGTTCGGCTACGACTGGCAGTCGCGAGACGCCTTGGACGCCGGGCACCGCGAGGCGCCCCACCGCTTCGATGTGCCGTTCCTGGAGGCATCGTTGGACGCTTCGCTCCGTCGCCTCGGCACCGACCACATCGACCTGTACCAGATGCACAACCCCCGGATGGCGCACCTGCTGGACGACGACGTCTGGTCGTTCGTCGAGCGGGCGAGGCGTGCCGGGAAAGTCCGTGCGGTTGGCGTCGCCCTCGGGCCGGCGATCGGGTGGGCGGAGGAGGGTCAGTACGCCCTCGAGTCCCTGCCCATCGACGCCGTGCAGATGATCTACAACGCGCTCGAACTCGATCCCGGCCGCGCGCTGATCGAGGCCGCCGAGCGGATGGGGAAGAGCCTCGTTGTCCGTGTGCCGCACTCCTCGGGGATGCTCGAAGGCCGCTACACGGCCGACACCGTCTTCCCGGAAGGCGACCACCGCCGCCACCGGCCGCGCACGTGGCTGATCGAGGGTGTCCAGAAGGTCGAGCGCCTGCGCTTCCTGGAGCAAGAAAACGGCTGCACGTTAGGCCAGGTGGCGCTGCGCTTCGTGCTGCGCTCGCCTTCGGTCGTCTCCGCGCTTCCCAACGTCTACGACGTCGCGCAACTCGAAGAGTTCGCGGCCGCCTCGGACGTGCTGCCGATCCTCGATGCACAGGCCGAAGCCATCGAGCGGCTGTATGCGGATAACTACGGATTGCCGGTGGAGGTGACGCCATGACCACGACCGCTGCGAAGCCCGGGCTGGACGAGCGCACCCGCGCACTCCTCGATGTGATGCAGGAAGCGTTCCCGCTCGACCCGCGGCCATATGCCGCGATGGGTGCCAGCCTCGGTATGGGGGAGGCCGAGGTGCTCGACCGGCTGCGCGAGGCACGGGCGGCGGGTGTGGTGCGCCAGATCTGCGGGATCTACGACACGAAGGCGCTCGGGTACTCCTCCGCGCTGGTCGCGATGCAGGTGCCAGTGGAACACCTCGCTCACGCGGCCCGCGTGGTGAACGCGCACCCCGGCGTCTCGCACAACTACCGGCGCAACCACGCGTTCAACCTCTGGTTCACCGTCGCGATGCCGCCAGGGCATGACCTCAGTGCGGTCATCCAGCGGCTGCACGACCTCGCTGGTGCGGACTCCACACGGGAGATGCCCACGCTCCACCTGTTCAAGATCGGCGTGACCCTCGACATGACCGCGACGCGTGCCGTCGATGCGCGTGGTGAGCCCGAGTACACGCAGGAGCGGCGCAATCAGGCCCTCGACGGCGCGCTGACGGCGGAGGACATCGAGTTCATCCGGGCGACGCAAGGCGACTTCGAGGACATCCCGGAGCCGTTCGAGCCGGTCGCACTCGCGCTCGGTTGCGACGTGGCGACCGTCCTCGAGCGTGCGGGACGCCTCGCGGAGCGGGGGTTCCTGCGACGGTTCGCGGCGATCCTCAACCACCGGCAGGCAGGCTTCCGTGCGAACGGCATGGCCGTCTGGCAGGTGCCCGCGGAGCGCATCCCGGAGGTGGGCCGGTTCGTCGCGGGCTACCGCAACGTCTCGCACTGCTACGAGCGGCCGACGTATCCGGACTGGCCGTACTCCGTGTTCTCGATGATCCACCACCAGAAGGTGGCGGGGGTGGAGGAGACGGCGCTGACGATCAGCCGCGAGGTGGGTATCACCGACTACCAGGTCCTCTACTCGACCACCGAGTACAAGAAGGTCCGCCTCCCCTATTTCATCGACGCGTACGACCACTGGGAGGCGCTCTGCGTGGCGGCGGCATCCGAGGTGACGGCATGACCAGCACCACCCACCGACCGGCACCGACGGACGGCCAGGCGCCTCGGATGCCACGTGGGGTACAGAGCGTGAAGTTCACGTTCTTCAAGATGCCTGGCGAGGCACGGCGGTTGCCGCAGACGGAGCGCACCGCGGTCGCGGAGACGCTGCTCGGCCACCTCGATGCCTCCGGCGAAGCGATGCTGACGCGCGCCTACACCACGGCGGGGACGCGCGGTGACGTGGACGTGCTGCTGTGGCAGGTACACGACGATCTGCGTGTCGTGATGGACTGGCACGAGGCGCTGCGGGCGTCCTCGGTGGGTGCGTGGCTGGACGTGCCACGCTCGTATCTGTCGATGACTATGCGGTCGCTGTACACGAACCCGCAGCACGAGGGTGCCACCTCGCGGGAGCGGCTGCGCACGGACGGCGGGACGGACGAGTTCCTGTTCGTCTACCCGATGGCGAAGACTCGCGCCTGGTACGCGCAGTCCGCGACAGAGCGGCAGCGGATGATGGAAGAACACATCGCCATCGGCCACAAGTACCACGACATCAAGATCAACAC
>CANFFZ010000019.1 GCA_947446155.1 Chloroflexota bacterium
CGACGTCGTGGTGGGGGACTTCTCGATTGGTGGGTGCGCGGAGTCGGGCCTCGACGCTGCGCTCTTCCAGACACTGGAGCCGCGCGGCGCGATCGTCTCAGTGTCGCCCTTCGGTTTGAGCGGGTTTCGATCGTCGTGGGCGGCGAGCGACCTCGTGGTCCAGGCGGCGAGTGGGCTCATGTTCCTCACGGGCGAGTACGACCAGCCGCCGATGCAGTTGCCCCCGTATGCGGCTTCGATGGCGGGGGGGATCGCGGCGGCGTCGGCGGCGCTGGCGGCGAACCGCTCCGCGCGCAAGGACGGCGTCACCCGTCGCGTCGACGTGGCGATGGTCGAGGCGATGGCGGGGCACACCTACTCGCAAACCTCGGGTTACGTGAGCCGCGGCGAGGTGTTCCGTCGCGAGCAGCGCGTCAAGCAGGGGTTGCGGATGGTGCCGGCGTCCGACCGGTTCGTGTACTGCGCTCCGGGTGCCGTCGCGACGATGGATATGAAGGGCGTCGCGGTACTCCTGGATGAGCCGAGGCTCGCGGAGGATCGCTTCCAGACGGCCGAGGGCCGCATGCAGCACTACCAGGAGTTCCTCGACCTGTTCGTGCCGCCGTTCCAGCGCCAGACGGCGCAGGAGTGGTTCGAGCAGGCGGAGAAGCTGCACCTGACGTTTGCCCTCGTGCAGACCGTGGACGATCTCTTCTCGTGCCCGCAACTCGAGTCGCGCGACTTCATGCGCACGATCCCTGGCCCGCGCGGCTTCGACGTCCGCGTGCCGGGCCGCCCGTTCCGCCTCGAAGGCGGGCCAGCCGAGGCTGACCGGCCGTGGTCTGAGGACCCCGGCGAGCACACGATCGAAGTCCTGCACGAATGGCTCGGCGCACCGAGCGAGTAGGGGGTTCGTATGACCACCGAACGAAAGAGCGGGGAGCGGAAGATCACCGCGTTCCTCGGCAACCCGGACCGGCCGGACATCGGCAACGCGATCCATTCGACGGATGGCGCGAAGGAGTACGGCTACCAGGCCGCACTCGTCGGTGGGGCAACGGTCTGGGGCTGGGCGTCCCCGGCCATCCTCGACGCGCTGGGGACGGGCTGGCTGGACCACGGCTGGGTGGAGATCGCGTTCCGCCGGCCGACGTACCCCGGCGACGAACTAACGATCTCCGTGACACCCGAGGCCGACCATTGGCTGCTACGGATCACGGCGGCGGACGGCCACGACCGCATTAGCGGCGAACTCGGCCTCGGCGACGCGCCGTGGCTCGACACGCTGACGCAGACGCCGCTGCGCCCCGCCGAAGCGGAGATGCGCGTCCACCCGACACTCCTCCCGGAGATCGCGCCGATCGGGCGGCAGTTGGCGCCCCTCGGTGGGCCCGAGGGTATCCGCGGCTCCGAGGAGTTCGTGAAGGACCATCAGGAGGCCGACCACGCGCTGTTCCGTGGCCCGGACGCGCGTCTCCACCCGGCATGGGTGGCGGCGCGCCCGATCCGCGTGCTGCACCACACGTACGACTACGGCCCGGCGATCCACGCGAAGAGCCATATCCAGTGGCTCGCGCCCGCTGCGGGCACGCCCGACCTTGTCACGACCGCGACGTTCCACGAGACGTACGAGCGGAAGGGCCATCACTACGGCATCTTCGACTGCTCGACGTACGATGGCGCCGGTCGCGAACTGATCCGTCAGCGCCACACGACCGTCTTCGCGGTCGCGAAGCGCGGCACGACCGAGGGCTAACGGCCAGGCAGGGGCAGGACGATGGCCGGGGCACTCGACGGCACACGCGTACTCGATATCTCCACCACGACGGCGGGGGCGTGGTGTACGCGCATGCTCGCGGCGCTCGGCGCGGACGTCGTGCTGGTGGAGGCGCCCTCGGGGCACCCGCTGCGCACGATCGCACCGTTCAGCGCGGACGGTGCCAGCATCCCGGCCGCCTACTGGCTCGCGGACAAGCGGTCGGTCACGCTCGACCTCGACAGTGCCGAGGGGCAGGCGACCGCACGCAAGTTGGCGGGGCGCGTCGACATCCTCGTGTCGTCGTATCGGCCTTCGGAACTCGCAGAACGAAATCTGCGCTACGCGGACATCGGTGTGCCTGCGCTCGTCATGGGGCACGTCACCCCGCACGGGATGGACGGGCCGCTGGCCGAGGTGCCGGGCAACGACCTCACGGACGCAGCTCGCAGCGGGTGGGCCTCGATCAACGGGAACGCCGACCGCGAGCCGCTGAAGCCGGCGGCGTGGGGTGGCTCGATGTGTACGGGGGTCGCGGCTGCGGGCGCGATTGTGGCCGCGCTGTTCCATCGTGATCGTCACCCTGGTGAAGGCCAGGAGGTCGACGTCGCGGAAGTCGAGGTACTCGCGGGGATGTTCGCGCCGGCGCTCGCCCGCTCCACGTATGCCAACGATGCGCATAAGCGTCGTGACGCTTCGAACACACTCGGCGGGCCGGTACAGGTGAAGGACGGGCACTTCGCGCTCACGCTGTCGCGTGCGCACTTCTGGCGCGACGCGATGAACCTTCTCGGGCTCCCCGACCTCGCCGAGGATCCACGGTGGAGTGCCTCGTTCTACCGCCAGCAGCACAAGGACGAGTACGTCGACCGTGTGACCGAGGCGATGGCGCAATGGAACAAGGCGGATCTGTTCGAGGAACTCGCCGTGCGTCGCGTGGTCGCCGGGCCGGTGCTGACGATGGCTGAACTCGCCTCGAACGAACATCTGCGCGAGCGCGGCTTCTGGATGCAGCCAGCGGACGACGCGTCTGCTCCGGAGATGCCTGGCGCGCCGTTCAAACTCGGCGATACGCCGCTCACCCTGCGGCACGCTGCACCCTCGCCCGGCGCGCACACCGACGAGGTGCTGCGCGAGATCGCGGTGCCCTCGTGACGCCGCCACCGACGGCGGGGCCGCTGCACGGGACGCGCGGCATCGTGCTGACCCAGGCATGGGCGGGGAACTGGTGTACGGCGCTGCTCGGCATGATGGGCGCGGACGTGATCCAGGTGGAGTTCCGAGGGCGCCTCGACTCCTGGCGCGGCGACTACAGCGCGCCGATCATGGCGGGCATCCGCGACATCCCGACGGCAGAACACACGTGGAACTGCAACCCGCTGTACAACTCCGTCAGCCTGAACAAGCGCTGCATCATCCTCGACCTCGGCACACCGCAGGGGGTCGAGGTGTTCCGACGGCTCGTCGTCTACGCGGACTTCGTGGCAGAGAACTTCTCGCCGCGCGTCCTCGGCAACCTCGGGATCGACTACGACGCGCTGGCGAAGATCAAGCCGGACATCATCGTGGCGAGTCTCTCTGCGTACGGGCACGACGGGCCGTGGGCGAACGTCCCCGGCATCGGCGGCACGATCGAGCCGACGGCGGGGCAGTCCGCGCTGCTGGGATATGCCGATGGCCCACCGCTGAACTCGGGCCAGATGTACCCCGATCCGATCGCCGGACTGTATGGCGTCCTCGGCATCGCGGCGGCGCTGCACCATCGCGAGCGCACCGGCCGAGGACAGTACGTGGACCTCTCGATGCAGGAGGCGAACCTCTCGGTGGTCGGTGACGCTGCCCTCGAGTTCACGACGAACGGCACGCAACGCCCGCGCCTCGCGAACCGCCACACGACGTTCGCGCCACACGGAGTGTTCGCCACGCTCGGCGTCGAGCGGTGGCTGGCCCTCGCGTGTGAGTCCGAAGTGCAATGGGCGGGGCTGTGCGAGGTCGCCCGTCACCCCGAATGGCGCAATGACCCGCGCTTCGCGACGAACACGGCGCGCAAGGCGAACGAGGACGCCCTCGAGACCGCGATTGCAGCGTGGACGGCCGAGGCCGACCGCGATGACCTCGCGGCACGCCTCGTTGCGGCGGGGGTGCTGGCAGCGCCGGTGCTGGACGCCCTCGAGGTCGCGCAAGACGCACACCTGCGGGCGCGGAATGTCGTGCAGGAGGTAGACCATCCGGAGGTAGGACGCCGCCTGCAGTCGACGTTACCGATGCACTTCAGCCGCACGCCGGCGAACATCGTGCGGCACGCGCCGCTGCAGGGGCAGCACACCTACGAAGTGCTGGAAGAACTGCTGGGCATGGGCGCAGCCGAAGTGGACGAACTGGTGCGCCTCGGCGTGTCGGGCATGGGCCCGCCGGACGGCGTCGATCTGGGGGCTGTCTGATGGACTACGAATACATCCGCACCGAGCAGGCCGGCCGGGTGCGCCGCCTGATCCTCAACCGTCCACAGGCGCGCAACGCCCAGAGCCGTCGCCTCACCGAGGAACTCGATGACGCGTTCCAGGCGGCGGAAGACGACCGGGACACCGGCGTCGTCGTGCTGATGGGTGAGGGTGACCACTTCT
Source organism: Chloroflexota bacterium (assembly GCA_947446155.1). Next base: position 4,360 of record CANFFZ010000019.1, read on the forward strand.
CCGCGGGCCACGACCTCGGCACCCCGCAGGAGGTCGCGGATCGCGAGGCGCGTCCGCAGCAGGGCGGCCTGCGCGGTCGATACGGCCGTTCGTACGACCTGAACATCGAGGCGAACCTGCGCTGGCGAAACCTGCGTAAGCCAACGATCGCGGCGGTGCAGGGGTACTGCATCTTCGCCGGGTGGGCGATCGCCTCGGCCTGCGACATCATCTTCGCGGCGGACGATGCGATGTTCCTGCCGGCGAACTTCCAATACTTCTCCGTGCCGTGGGACCTCGGCTCACGGAAAGCGAAGGAAGTCCTGTTCGAGTCGCGCTTCCTCTCCGCGCAGGAGGTCCTCGACCTCGGCTTCGTGAACCGCGTGATCCCACGCGCGAACCTCGATGCCGAGGTGATGGCGTACGCCGGGCGCGTGGCCGAGAACGACCCCTTCCAGTTGTGGATGACGAAGAAGGCGATCAACCAGGCGGAGGACGCGCAGGGCTTCACGGCCCACATCCACGACGCCTTCAACCTGCACATGATGTCGTCCATCGGTGAAGGCGACCCGGACTACGCCCTGCGCAAGCCCGAGGGCCAGCGCCGCCGTCCGATGGTGCAGCGCGCGATGGAGAACTACGAGCACTACCGCCAGTCCGGTCAGGCGCAGCAGTAGCCACGCCCCTCGGTATCCCGTCGTATCCTCGGTCCATGCTCCATCGGGCGCGATCAAGGGTGCGAGCATGGCTGATGACCCGCAGGCGATGAAGCAGGCAGAGCAACTACGCGAGCGCGCGTTGCATCGACTCGCCGCGTCGATGAACTACTGGATCTGCACCACGCGGCCGGATGGCCGTCCGCATACGGCGCCGGTGTGGGGCGTCTGGCTAGATGGCGCGCTCTACTTCGGGACGCGCGGCCAGAAGGCGAGGAACCTCGAAGCCCTCCCGTACGCGATCGCGCACATCGATTCGAGCGATGACGTGGCGATGGTCGCGGGGACGGTGACGCCCGTCGACGATCGCGAGGGCATCCGGCGCATCCTCGAAGCCGAGCACGAGAAGTACGGCGTCGAGGTGACCGACGAGCTTGGCCCGTTCCGCTACTACCGCCTGGAGCCTGAAGAGGGCTGGGCGTGGCTCGACAGCACCACGGTGAAGGTCGATGCGCGCTGGCGGGCAGGCGAGGCGGCACGGCCGCTGCGTGAGCCTGCGCCGGCCCCGGGGACGCAGACCAGCCGCCTACGGGCGGCTGGTTGGGCGGACTCGATGGGCTCGATAGCCCTCGGACGTCGGCTACGCGACCGGGGCGACGAACTTCGTGGTGAGTTTCGAGGCGTTGTCGAAGAAGACCTGCAGGCTGGGGTTGTAGCGGAAGAACATGTCCGCCTTGAAGCCGTCCTGCAGTTCGTTGCGGTGGATCGGCTCATCGAAGCGGAGGTCGAGGGTGTTCAGCGTCCAGTCGAGGGACGCGTGGCCGTGCTGCTTGATGTCGTCCAGCATGCCGCGCCAGACGTCCGGCTCCATGTCGATGACGAAGTCGGCGTCACGTCGGTGGTTCTCGTCGACCTCACGGATCTCGTGGATGTTGAGCACATCGAAGTTGGCGCTGATGTGCTTGTCGCCGACCTTGAAGACGATGACGGCGTTGAGCCGGCCGAACTTCTTGTAGGTCTGGTCTTCCTTCGTGATGTCGGCGAGTGCCTGGAACCACTCGACGGATGGGAACGGGAGGTCGGCCATGTCAGTCCTCTTTCGGTGCTGCCACGCGGGCACTGCAGACTAGAAATCGATCGGTGTTCCGGGGTCCTGCGCCGCGCTGAACGGCGTGAGTTTGTTCAGGTGGCGCATCGGCTCGGCCTCGGGCGTGCGCGCCATCTGATCTTCGACCATCCGCTTGTACATCGGGTCGATCGAGCGCAGCGCGTCGAGGTCGCTGTGCGTCACGGCGAACGCCGAGGGCTGTCGCTTGATCGAGGCGGCCTGGCAGATCTGGCACGCGGCCGGCTCGGCCCGCCCAGAGCGCACGAGCGCTTCGAAGACGGCCCCGCAGGCCTCGCAGCGGTAGGAGTAGAGCGGCACGCGGTCCTCGTGTCTCGCCTAGGCCTGCGGCCGCGGCGGGGGTGCCATGCCGGAGAGCATCCCCTGGAACGCGCCCGACAGTGACTTGCTGCGGTCGAGGTTCGCCTGCTTACAGCGCGACAGGTACATCTTCACGAAGTCCTGGAGCATCCGGCGGACGACTTTCATGCCCTCGTCCATCCCGGCGACGCTGCCGCCGAAGATGATCGCGAGCGCCTCGGTCAGTACGGGGTCGCGGAGGTCGCGTGCCTGCGCGAACTCGACGCCGCCGAGCCAGACCTGGAAGCCGATCACGAGTTCGGGCTTCTTCGAGATCGCGAAGCGGATGTGGTCGACGGCGTAGGCCGCCATGCGCATGCGGTCCGGGATCAGGCGGGCCGCCAGCACACGGTCGGCCTCGCTCGGCCCGTAGACGGCGAGGTAGCGCAGGATGGTGGTGTCCAGGGCGTTGCGGACGAACCACATGCCGAGGACGGTCTGAGACCAGCCCGCATAGGTCTCCATGATCGTGCGGTTCATACCGCCGGGGCTCTCCAGCATCATGCCGCCGCCATTGAGCATGGCGCGCTTGCGGTAGCCCTCGAACATGCGCGCGGCGTCGTATGTCGCCGTGGAGAGGTACAGCTTCACTTCGTGGTAGCCGGGGCTGAGGTTCTGGAGCCAGCCGGAGACGACCTCGGTCTCCACAGAGGCGTGCTGCGAGAGTTCGGTCGCCACCTGGCAGATCGCGAGTTCGACATCACCGGGCAGGTCGTAGGCGGTGTCCCAGGGCACATCGGTCGCTGTCGACCAGCGACGGGAGATGCCCTCTTCGTAGAGCCGGCCTGCGCACTCGGCCCACTGCTCGTGCTTGTCCTGGAGGTAGTAGCCACCGATGGAGCCCGCACCGGGCGCGGGGTAGGCGCCGCGCGGTAGCCGGTTGCGGAAGGGGATGTGGTCCGGCACCTCGGCGTACACGCCGACGTTGAGGGCGTCGATGGTCATCCCGCCGCCGAACGGCTCGACGCGCGCCTTGATGCCCCAGCCGAGTGTCTTGTCCATCCACGAGAGGTCAGGCGCCTCAGGGACGGGGTTGCCGTCGAGGTCGCGCTGGCCGGTCGGGGGCGTCTGCTGCTGGACCATGGAGCCTCCGATGACGCCTAGGCGTTGGTGCAGGGAGCGACGGACGGGGAGGGGCGCCGGAGCACGCCCTCCGCCGGACTCGAGGACTGCCTTATGCCGAGACGTACGCCGCGAGTGTGGCGTTCGCGCGGCCGTTTTCGAAGCGGTCACCCAGCCCAGCCACCTTGATGCGCTGGACATATTCCTTGACCTGGCGCTGACGGACGGCGAGCGCGATCTGCCCACCCTCCTCGATCGAGGCCGCGTCGGAGCCGCCGCCGAGCAGGATCGCGAGCGCCGCGTTCGACGGCGTGCCGCGCTGCGCGGGGTTCTGCCCGCCGGTCCCCGCGACCAGGCCCAACTCGATCTCGTCGAGGTAGGAGTGGATCTCTTCCTTGCGCTGCGGGTCGGTCTGCGCGAGGTACTGCAGGTGCATGACGCCGAAGGCGACGTGGCGCGACTCGTCCGAGGCGGCGAGCCGGTAGATCGCCTTCTCCGCGTCGTTGTAGGACATGCGCTCGCCCATCCGGAAGATCGAGAGCACGAGGCCCTCACCCGAGATGTGGAGGCGGGCGGACATTTCCGTGAAGTCACGGGCGGAGTCGATCGCGCCACCGGAGAGGGCGACGTTCGTGGTCTGCGACATGAGGCCGCCCCCGTTAGCGAAGGCACGCTTGCGGAAGACGTCCATGTGGCGCGCCTCGTCCATGATCTGGGAGATCAGGAACATGCGCGGCTCGTAGTAGTCCGGGGTCGTTTCGGAGATCCACTTGCCGGGGACGTCGCCCGCGACGAACTCGACCTCCGTGAGGAACGTGGCGAGCTGGCACTCGGCGCGCTCGATGTCGTCCGGGAGTTCTTCCATCGTCTCCCACGGGACGTCGACGGCGGAGGACCACTGGCGCTGGACGGCCTCTTCGTACAGCTGCGAGGCGTTCTTCAGCCAGATGTCGGCCTTGGTGCGGATCGAATAGTTGCCGATGCGGGCGGCGTTCGGTCGCGTGGTCGCGCCTCGAGGTCGCCCGGTCATGTTGTCGGACCAGTCGGGGATCTGCGCGAACGGGCCGCGGTCGATGTCCTGCAGCAGCAAGCCGCCGGCCTCGGCATTCGAGTTGATCTGTGCGCCGAAGGTCTCGCGCGGCAAGAGCCAATCGAGGCGATAGCCGTTCTTGCGGCCTTCCTCCATCAACTGCTGGAAGGTCGTGATGTACTTCTCGGGCTTCGTCTCGGTGGCCATCGATGTCCCTCCCAGTCCAGCGCGCGCACTGACTCCCGGCCGCCGCGCGTCCCTGATCGGACGGAGCATACAAAGTGTATGCGTAGCCTGTAAATACACGCTCGATAGTTCATTCCTGCACAAACACGTAGCGAGGATCGCCAGCGTAGGAGCGGTATTCGGGGCATCAGTCCGACGGTGCCGGTTCGTACGGGAGGCGAGTGTTACGGTGCCGCTTCGCTGGCCGGGGTCATTCAGTCGCCTCGATCCGGAGGGCAGCCATGAGGGCGATCGCGCACCGCTTGCCCGTGCATTACGGCTGGCTTCTCGTGTGTGCCGCCGTGATCTGCAACACCGTGTCCAACACCGCGACGTTCTGGGCCGTCGGCCTGTGGATTCCAGCGATGGCGGATGACTTCGAGGTCGATCGCACGCCGGTGGTGACGGCGTTCATGGCCGGGCAGGCGGTCTCCGCGTTCGTGGGGCCGTTCATCGGGCGGTACATCGACCAGCACGGGTCGCGTGGGACGCTGCTGGCTGGCTCCGTGCTCCTTCCAGCGACTCTCGTCATCACCTCGTACGCGGACGGACTCGGGATGTTGTTCCTAGGTTGGTCACTGGTTGGCCTGACGCGCGGCCTCACGCAGCCGATCCCCTTCAACTGGCTGATGACGCGATGGTTCGACGGCCGTCAGCGTCAGTCCGCAATCGGCATCGTCACGATCGGTTTCAGCCTGGGCGGGGCGACGCTGTTGCCGCTCCTCGACAGCGTGCAGCGCTCGACGAGTTGGCCCGTGACGATGCAGATCCTGGCGGTGGTGCTCCTCGTGGTGCAGGGCCTGACCGCGCTGCTGTTCGTCCGCGACCGCCCCAGTGACCTCGGCCTGGAGCCGAGCATCGGCAAGAGCGACCGCGGTCGCGTGATGATCGCCGCCGAGGACGACTGGGGCTTTACGGCGGCGGCGGCACTGCGGAGCCTGCCCTTCTGGCTGCTGGGTCTCGGGATGATGCTGTTCTTCATGGGCCAGGGTTCCGTGACGAACCTCGGCATCGACTTCTTCCACAGCCGAGGCGTGCAGGCGGGTGCCGCCGTCTTCGCCGCGAGTTCCATCGTCCGCACCTTCGCGCGCCTGCCGCTCGGGGCGACGCTGTCGAGGTACAAGACGCCGTACCCGCTCGGCGTGGCCGTCGCGATCTCGCAGGGGATCGCGGTGGGCGCGCTGGTGCTGAGCACGGACGCGCCGGGCATCGTGATCTTCGTAGCGCTGTGGGGCATCGGCGGGGCGTTCGGGCCGATGCTGGAGCCGCTGTTCATCACGCACATCTTTGGCGTGAAGCACTTCGGTGCCGTCAGCGGCAGCGTCGCGATGGTGTCGTTCGCAGGGCAACTCGCCGGCTCGATCGGCGGGGCGTTCCTCTTCGACGTGACCGGGTCGTACACGATCCCGTACTGGCTCTACACAGCCGGTTTCGCCGCGTCGGCGGTGCTGTTCTTCTCCGTCCGCTGGGCGGAGCGGCGTCCCTCGCACATCGCTCAGGCGAAAGCGGTGGGGCGTATCGACGTGGTGGCGGAGGCCTCGGGCGCGGCGGCGGGCTAGCGGTAGTTGCCGAAGGTCAGTTCGACGCCGAAGTCTTCCTCACGGAGGGCGGCCATCGCGGCTTGAAGGTCATCGCGCGTGGGGCCGGAGACGCGGACGGCATCGCCCTGGATCTGCGACTGGACCTTCTTCAACTTCTGGTCGCGGATGTACGTGGTGATCTTCTTCGCGGTCTCGCTGTCGATCGCCTGGACGAGGGTGACGGTCTGTTTCACTGAGTCGCCGCCCGCGGGCTCGGCCTTGCCCCGCTTCACGTTCTTCATCGGGATCTTGCGCGCGATCAGCCGGCCGAGGAGCACGTCCCAGGCGGCGTCGAGCTTGTATTCGTCGGTCGTGTGGATCTCGATCGTGCTCGCCTTGCGGTCGTACTCGATCTCGACGTTGACGCCCTTGAAGTCGTAGCGGCCGGTGATCTCCTTCAACGCCTGGTTCACGGCGTTGTCGACCTCCTGCAGGTCGCAGCCGGTCGTGATGTCGAAGGATTCAGACTTGGCCATCGTGTCGCCCCACTTCCGAGGCCCATGATAGCCGCACGGTCAGCGACCCTCGAACTTCGGGGGGCGCTTCTCCTGGAAGGCGGTGCGGCCCTCGATGCGGTCGTGCGTCTGGTAGGTGAGGAAACGACTGTCCTGCTCGAAGCGGAGTGCTTCCGGCAGCGTCACGTTGAGCGACGCCCACACCTGCCGCTTTGCGAGGGCGAACGCGATCGACGGCCCTTGCGCCCAGCTCTCGGCGATTTCGAGCGCGCGCGCGAGCGCCTGGCCCGGCGCGACGACGTGCTGCGTGAGCCGCACTTCGAGGGCTTCGGTGGCGGGGATGCGGTGCGCGTCCAGCAGCCACTGCATGGCCTGGCCGGGGCCGACGATGTTGGTGAGGAACCAGGAGACACCGCTGTCCGGCGCGAGCCCGCGTTGCGTGAATGCCAGGAAGAGGTGGCTGTCCTCCGCCATCACTCGGACGTCGCAGGCCATCGCGAGTGCCATCCCGGCACCGGCGGCGTAGCCCTCGATGGCGGCGATGACGGGGACCGGCATGCGCTGGACTTCGTAGATCCAGTCGTAACGCTGCGAATTCGCGCGGTACCCCTCGGCGGTGAGGCCCGCCTCGCCGGAGAGGTCAGCGCCGGAGCAGAAATGCTTGCCGGTGCCAGTGACGACCACCGCGCGGATAGCGTTGTCCTGCTCGGCCTCGCGCAGGGTGGCGAGGAAGGTGAGCATTGGGGAGGCCTGGTGTTCACGAATGAGCAGGGCGGTCCGTTGAGCGAGGGGCGGGTGACCAAGACCTTCCAGCGCCTCCTAGCCCAGGTTGGGGTGCGCAGGGTGCGACTCCACGATTTGCGGCACGGGGTTGCGACCTTCGCCCTGACTGAAGGCGTTGCGATGAAGACCGTTCAGGAAATGCTAGGTCACAGCACGATGCAGATCACGGCCGACATCTATTCCCATGTCGTGGCAGAGGTCAGCCGCGAGGCGGCGGATCGCGTTGGGGACGTACTTTTTGGCGCTCGCTGATCCCCTAGGCTCCCGACCAGGCTCCCTGACCATTCCTATGAGCCTCGTGACAACCTGTCAGAATCCCGAATCGCCTGTGTTTACTACTGGTGCCGGGGGTGGGACTCGAACCCACACGCCTTGCGGCTGCGGGGTTTAAGCCCGCTGCGTCTGCCATTTCGCCACCCCGGCACGGTGAGGCCCGCATGGGGCCGTCGAGGTGATTCTAGGCGGTAGACTCCGCCATCGATGCTGTTCACTTCCAACTCCCACGAAGCGATCCGAAGCGGTGCGGTCACGCTGACCGTGCGCCGCTGGCTGCGCCCGCAGGCGAAGGTCGGTGGGCGCTACCGGCTGCATACGGGTGGGGCGATCGAGGTCACTGAGGTGCGCGAGGCGGACGAGTCCGCGCTGACCGCCGCGATGGCGCAGCGGGCGGGGTTCGCGTCGCGCGAAGCGCTGCTGGCTGACCTGCCGTCGAAGGCTGGCGCTTCGCTGTACCTCGTCGCGTTTCGGTACATCGGCGACCTGCCGGACCCGCGGAAGGTGCTGGCGGTGCAGGGGACGCTCTCCGAAGCGGAGCGCGACGACGTGACGCGACGCCTCGACCGGATGGCCGGCGGTAAGTCGGGCGTGTGGACGCGGGCGACGCTACGGCTGATCGCGCAGCACGAGGGCGTGCGTGCGGGCGACCTGGCTGCACGGCTGGGGCGCGAGACGTTGCCGTTCAAGACGGACGTCCGTCGCCTGAAGGCCCTGGGTCTCACGGAGAGCCTCGAGGTCGGCTACCGGCTCAGCGCTCGCGGGCACGCGTACCTTGATGGGGTTCGCGAGGGCGGTTGACGGTGGGCGCACACACGAGAGCGGTATAGCCTCGATGTTGCGAGAGCAGCCGAGGGAGCCACATGACGACACCGGAACGCCTGGCGCGGATGTGTGCCGTCCTCGAGCGCCGTCAGCGAGACCTGCACGTGGTGATCGAGCACATCCGCGACCCTCACAACGCGTCCGCGATCCTGCGCACCTGCGACGCCCTCGGCGTCCACACCGTGCATCTGCTCTACACCGACCAACCATCGCCGGAGATCGCGCGCACAGTGGCCGCGGCCAGCCACCAGTGGATGGAGATCCGACGCCACAGCGACCCGCAGGCTCTCGTCGACGCGCTCCACGCCGAGGGCATCCCGATGTACGTCACGCGCCGGGACGAGGGCGCTCGGGCGCTCGTGGACGTCGACTTCACCGGACCCGCGGCCATCGTCTTTGGTAACGAGCATCGAGGGTGCTCGGACGAGGTGGCGGCGGTAGCGGACGGCGCGATCTGGATCCCGATGGTGGGGATGGTGGAGTCGTTCAACGTATCGGTGTCGGCTGCCATCGTGCTGGCGGAGACGTATCGCCAGCGCGCCTTAGCGGGCACGAACGCGCCTCGCTGGGACGCCTGGCGGCAGGGGATCCTCGATGAGTGGCTCGCACGTGATGCGATGCCGAAGCGCGAGGGTGAGGGGTGAGGGGTGAGGGGAACGATGGAGGCGCCGGTGGGAATCGAACCCACGGTGAAGGTTTTGCAGACCTCTGCCTTGCCACTTGGCTACGGCGCCCCGCTGTTCGAATCCTAACAGAGCCCCCGGTGCGGGCTAGTCAGGGCCTCGCGAGGACTCGTGTCGCCTCGGAGTGACGTGCGCTGGTTGTGTTGCGCGTTGATCTCGACGGCCACAGCGACCGCATCGCGACGAAGCGGATGCATCATCAGATGCAGAGCCCTGATCCCGGAAAGATCAGTGGCGTCAGCGCTGAGGTCGGATAGTCCGTGCGACGGACAAAAGTGTGTTGGTGCCCAGGATGAGATTTGAACTCATACGCCCTTACGGACACTGCCCCCTCAAGACAGCGTGTCTGCCTATTTCACCACCTGGGCCCGGAACGACGACGCTGGCAGGAGTGGAGGGACTCGAACCCCCGGCCAGCGGTTTTGGAGACCGCTGCTCTTCCAACTGAGCTACACTCCTACGCGTCGGTGACCGAGTGTACCAATGCCTTCCCGCTCGCGGAACCCCAACACCCCACTCATGAATCCACCATCGAGGCTTAGCGCACGCCGCTGCGCCCGATCGCCGTGTCGACCCGAGGCGGGAAGTTGGAGCAGATCGCGTCCACACCGGCATCTCGCACCCGGGCGAGGTCGGAAGCCTCGTCCACGGTCCAGGTGTAGGCTGCCAGGCCGCGGCGGTGGATCGCGCGGACGCTGCCCTCATCCACGAGGTCGTGGGACATGCTGAGGGCGGCGAAGCCCTGCCGGACGGCCAGCGGGACGGCGTCCCCGGTGTACCCGTACCGCTCGAGCGAGCCTCGCGAGAGGTTGAGGCCCACCGGCACCTCCGGCAGGGCGGATCGGCAGGCGATGGCGACCTCCGGGTCGAAGGCCCAGATCCAGCACCACTCCGCTGCAGCGGCCGCTCGTACTTCGGCCGCGACCGCCTCCTGAATCCCCCGTTGCTTCACCTCGATCACGAGGATCGCGCGCCCGGCGACGCGGTCGAGCGTCTCCGCCAACGAGGGCACGGGCTGCGCCACGATGCCATGGATCGGCCGGGTGTGGACGGCGGCCAGTTCATCTGCGCTTACATCTACGAGGACGCGTGGGTCGCCGGCCGTGCGCTTCAGCGTGGCGTCGTGCAGCAGGACGACCCTGCCATCGCGCGTCGCGCGCACATCGATTTCAACGCCATCGACGCCCTCGGCGATAGCGGCGTCGATGCCCGCCAGCGTGTTCTCGGGCATCGTGCCCATGTTGGTGCGATGCGAGATCACGAGGGGGTGGGTCATGGTCGCCTCCTCAGCCCTTGGCGGGCTAAGCCGTCAGTCGCCGGAAGATTGCCTGCGGTAGGGCGTTCAGGATGAGGAATATCGGGCGGAGGAGCGGCGGCGCCCAGACGACCGAGGCGCCTCGATCGAGCCCACCAACGATTGTGGTCGCGACCTGCTCCGCCGTCTGTGCGAAGAGTCGAGGCTTCATGCCCGCCGTCATCTGCGTCTTCACGAAGCCGGGGCGGACGATCATCACCCGAGCGCCGCTCCCTCGGAGCGCTTCGCCCAGGCCCCGCGCGAACGCATCCAGACCGGCCTTCGTCGATCCGTAGACATAATTGGCGCGACGTGCGCGCTGCCCGGCTACTGACGAGAGCATCACCAGCGTGCCGTGCCCCTGGTCGCGCAGGGCGGAGGCGATCGCCAGACCGCTGGAGACCGCGCCAGCGTAGTTGGTGATGGCCGCGTGTCCGGCGGTCGTCGGGTCGGCCTCGAACGTGGTCTGATCGCCGAGTGTGCCAAAGGCGACGACCACGAGGTCGAAGTCACCATAGGTCGAGAAGGCCCCCGCGATGTTCGCCACGTGAGCGTCGATCGCCTCCGCGTCGAAGGGGAGCGCCACGACCTCGACGCCTTTCGAGGTGAGTGAGGCAGCAGCCGTGCGCATCACCTCGGGCTGGCGGCCGAGCAGCACCGCGCGCCGCAGGCCCCGAGCCGCGAGGCGTTCAAGGGTGACGAGGGCGATCTCGGAGCCGCCTCCCAGTACCAGCGCAGAGCGCACCCGACCCAGGGCGTCGGTCATCGAGTGTCTCCCTTGCCGCGGTTCGCTCTGCCGCGCATGCGCGCGGAGGCGTGGGCCGTAAGGCCAAGGCGCCGGTCGAGGTCCGAGGTCATTCGTCCCTGCGGATCGATTCGCGTCTGGACGGCTCGCCATTCATCGATGCGTGGGTACATCACCTCGAGCCACTCGGGACGCATGCGCGCGTCCTTCGAGAGGTAGATCCGCCCGCCGCCCTCCGCGACGTTGCGGTCGAGGTCGTCGAGGAAAGCGGCCAGCGCGTCACCTCGGGCGGCCGGGAGGTCGACGGCAAGCGTCCAGCCGGGTGCGGGGAAGGAGAGCGGGCTGGGGTCGGCGGCACCGAAGCGCTTGAGGACGGCGAGGGTTGCAGGCACGGGGCCGCTTACGAACGCCTCGACGAGGCGGCGCAGACGATCTTCCTCGCCGAAGGGGACGACGCACTGCCACTGCAGGAACCCGCGCGGACCGTACACGCGGTTCCATTGGCCGACGATGTCCAGCGGGTAGAAGAACGCCTCCAACGGCTGCAGTTCACCGAGGCGTTCGGGTGGCGTGTTCCGGAACCACAATTCGTTGAACAGGCGGGCGGTGAAACGGCTCACCATCAGCGACGGGAAGACCGGAGGCGCGGGTGGGGCCGGGCGCGGCCTCCAACGTCGAGCGTCCTCGCGGCCCCGCCCGGCGATGGCATCCAACGGTGTGTGATCGCCGCCAGTGATGACACCCCGTCCGAGGCTCGCACCAGCAGTGACGAGGTCGACCCACGCGACGGAGTAGTGCGTGCGCGAGTCATCCTCGGTCATGAACGACAGCGTGTGTTCGAGGTCGCTCGTCCGGTACGTGTCGACGGTGATGAAGCGCGTCGGCGCCGGTATGAGGCGCACTCGTGCCTCCAGGATCACACCAGTGAGGCCCATGCCGCCTGCCGTTGCCCAGAACAGCGCAGGGTCGGACTCGGGCGTCACGACACGCGTCTCTCCGGAGGGCAGCAGCAGCGTCAGCGACTCGACGTGCTGCGCGAACGTGCCGTCGAGGTGATGGTTTTTCCCGTGGACGTCGGAAGCAATCGCGCCGCCGACAGTCACGTGTCGGGTGCCAGGGGTCACCGGGAGGAACCAGCCAGCCGGGATCGCTGTGCGGATCACGGCCTCGAGGCTCGCGCCGCCCGCTACGCTCACGCAGCCCCCCGTGTCGATAGGCCCGACGTGGTCGATCGCGGTGGCGTCCAGCACCAACCCGCCGCCGTTCTGGGCCGCGTCGCCGTACGCGCGGCCCAGCCCTCGAGGGGTGGCGCCACGCGGGCCCGCACCCAGCAGAGCGGTCGTTGCCGCCGGGATGTCCGAGGGCCGCACGATGCGCGCGACGCTGGCGCCGGTGCGCCCCCAGCCGGTGAGGGCGGCTCGCTCACTGCTCACGGTGCGACGCCTACGGAGCATGCGAGGCCGCCTCGGTGTGCGGGGTCGCGAAGACCCACAGGCGCAGCAGCGTGAAGTTCCACACGATGACGATCGCGATGCTCGCTCCCTGGGCGACGGCGAGCGCCATCGAGGACTCGCCGGCGAGGGCGTTCACGCTGGAGAAAACGAGTGCGGAGGCGACGGCACTCGACGTGAAGGTGGCAGCGAAACGAGTGACCGTGCCGGCGGAGTCACCGGTGTGCTGAGCCTGGAACGCGAACCTCGAGTTCAGGACGTAGGCGAGGACTGAGGTCGCGATGTAGGCCCCGGTGCTCGCGGCGGTGGCGGGCAGGCCGCTCCGCCAGCCGAAGGCGGCGACCATCGTGGCGAAGAGCGCGACGTTGAGCGAGGTCGTGAACCAGCCGATCAGAAGATACCCGGCGAACTGTCGGGCAGTGAGCGGCAGGGCAGTGAAGCGCATCCGCACGGGCTGCCTCATTTCCATGTCGCTCGATCGACTGCCTTCGATGGTAGCGCCGCCTCCTTCATCCGACCGGCGTCCTACCAGTCGAGGCTGAGCTGCAGCGCTTAGACTCCGCCCCGAAGCCGCGATCCGTGATGCGCTCGACGACGGACATGGCGCGCGCGGGCGCAGGACGAAGATGGCGATGTCGACGCAGACGGCCTCGATCACTCCGATGACGCCAACAGGCTTCGTCCTCGACTTCCTCGTTGCGTGCCGTCCGATGCAGTGGCAGAAGAACTTGCTGCTGTTCGCCGCCTTCCTCTTCTCGGCCCGAGCCGCGTGGACACTCGATGACCCGGATTCGTGGCGGCCGCTGCTCCTCACGGCGTTCGGCGCCTTCTGGTTGTCCAACGCCATCGCTTCTGGCGAGTACCTCCTGAATGACGCCATCGATTTTGAGCAAGACCGGCTGCACCCGCGGAAGCGCTTCCGGCCGATCGCCTCGGGGAGAGTGCCGCTGCCGGCCGCGTATGTCGGCGGGGCGGTGTTGGTCCTCGGAGGTGTCATCGGGGCCTTCGTGCTGGATGTGAACTTCGGTATGATTGCAGCTGGGTACGCGGCGATGATCGCGACCTACTCCCTGTGGCTGAAGCGCGTAGTGATTGTGGACGTGGTGGTCATCGCCTCAGGCTTCGCACTTCGAGCGGCGGCCGGGGCGGTCGTGATCGACGTGCCGATTTCGCCGTGGCTGTTGGTCTGTACGACGCTGGGTGCGCTGTTCATCGCGGTCGCGAAGCGGAAGCAGGAACTCGTGCTGTTGAGCGCGGACGCCGCTGCGCATCGAGGGGTGCTCGCGGAGTACACGCTGGACGTCCTCGAACAGATGTCGTCCGTGGCGGCTTCAGCCACCATCGTCACATACGCGCTCTACGTGGTCAGCGCAGACAACCTGCCCGCCGACCACTCGATGCTGCTCACGCTGCCGCTCGTGCTGTATGGCGTCTTCCGCTATCGGTTGATCGCAGAACAGCAGCCGGAGAAGAACGCGGACGAATTGATCTCGCGGGACGTGCCGCTGTTGCTGTCTGTGCTGCTCTTCGGACTGTCGGCGTTCGCAGTGCTGGCAGTCGACTGGTAGTCGAGGTGTTCGAGCCCGCGCTTCGCGGCGCTACTGCGCGTCGGGGCCCTTGCGCTGGTCGCGTAAGAACTGCTCTAGGTCGTCCAGAATGTCGCCCGTCGGCGGGAGTTCCGCTGAGACGTCGTCGCCGCCCGGCGAGGGGAGCGACGGTCGCTGGTTGTCGTACTGCTCTTCCAGTTGGCGGACGTACTGCTGGGCGTCACCACCGGACTCTCGAAGCACCTCGGCCACCTGCTCGTCGAAGCGCTCACCCTGTTCACGTAGATCGGTGAGGTCGGTCGTGGTGCCGAGTGCACGGTCGAGGAGGGCGATCTGGGCGAGCGCGACGTGGGGGTTCGGGCCAGTGTTGATGTAATGCGGCGACATGCCCCACAGGCTGGCGTTCTTCCAGCCCTGCGCGCGCAGGTGGAGGTTCAGGACGCCGACGATCCCGGTCTGTCCCTGGTACCTCGACGCGGGCGCCTTCAGGCCGAAGGCGCTCTCGAAGTCCGGGTGGGACGCCGAGAGGTTGACTGGCAGCGGGCGGGTATGGGGCACGGGCGAACCCTGCGCCCCGAGCGTCACCGAGGTGGTGCAGGCGGTCTCGCGCAGCATGTCCTCGATCGCCAGCGTGAAGGTGCGCCAGCGCAGGTGAGGCTCCACCCCGGTCATCAGCAAGATGTCGCGGGAGGTGCCCTCCGGACGGGCGATGAAGATGCGGTTCTCCGGCCAGTCGAGGACGCGCTCACCTCGTTCGAGGCGGACGCGCGGTCGCTGCACGGTGAAGTCGTAAAACCGCTCGGGGTCGAGGTCGATGAACGGCTGCGCGCCCCAGACCTCGACCAGTGTCTTCACGGCGAGGTTGGCGGCGCCAGGCTGATCGGTGAAGCCGGAGAAGGCCGCGATCAGCCACGGGTCGCGGAGTGGTTTGACTTCGGACAGCGGACGCAGGGCTTCGTGCATCTGGACCTCGTTCGACGTGCGCTAGGCCTGGGAGTAGCCGGAACCCTTGCGGTCGATGCCAGTGCCCTTGCCGTTGGTGATCCAGCCAAACTCCTGCAGGAGTTGCTGGCTGTAGCCGACGCGGCCGCTGATCTTGTCCAGCGGCTCCGTCGCACAGAGCAACGCGGCCTGCGCCATCAGCGCCGGCGGCTCACCTCGTGGGTCATCGAGGCCGTCCACCAGGTGGTGGAAGATCGTGCCGGGCGTGGGGACGACCTGCGAGGGGGAGGAGCAGGCGACTGTCACGCCGTGCTCGTAGACCTCCTGTGCGAGGCCCTGTGTGAACCGCTCCAGCGCGGCCTTCGAGGCGCCGTACATCACGCCGCCGGTCGCCTTCGCGCCGGGGTAGGGGCCGCGGCCAGGGCCGATAGCGGCGCCCGAGGAGATGTTCACGATGGCGCCGGAGCCCCTCGCAATCATGTCCGGCAAGACGGCGCGGGCGAGCATGAACGGCCCGTGGACGTTTACTGCGAAGGAGCGCATCCAGCGGCTGGCGGGGTAGTCCACGATCGGGATGTAGTAGTTCAGTGCCGCGTTGTTCACGAGGACGTCGACGGCGCCGAAGGTTTCCTTCGCGGTCTCCGCGAGGCGGATGCAGTCCTCTTCCTTGGAGACGTCCGCCTGGACGGCGAGGGCTTCGCCACTGGCGTCCTTGATCCGCTGGACGGTGCGTCCGAGGGATCCCTCGAGTTGGTGGTCGCCCTCGTTCACGGTGCGGGCAGCGCACACGACGCGCGCGCCTTCGCTGGCGAACAGTTCCGCGATGGCCTCGCCGATGCCACGGCTGGCTCCGGTAACGATGGCGACCTTGCCGTCCAACTTGCCCACGGCCGTACCTCTTCCGATGTCCCCCGATGCGGCCTACGAAGTCTACACGTCGGGTTCCTGAGGGCGCACAGGCCCTAGACACGAGGCGGCCCCCAAGGCGGGGGCCGTCCGAATGCTCGATTGGCTGGGGATCAGGGATTCGAACCCCGACTGACAGATCCAGAATCTGCTGTCCTACCTTTAGACGAATCCCCAGCGACCCACGCAGTATAAGCGGCGCTTCCGGCAGGGTGAACCCCGGGGGAGCCCCTACGCCCGCAGCATCGAGACGGCCCGACGCAGCGAATCGACCGCCTTCGTGTCGCCGAGCAACTCGATGGACTCGAACAGTGGCGGGGAGATGCGCTTCCCGGTCACGGCGAGCCGCACGAGAGTGAACAGGTCGCCCACCTTCACACTGCTGGTCTCCGCCAGCGCGCGCATGGAGGCCTCGATGGCGGTGGTCTCCCACGGCGTGACCGCCTCCAGCGCGTCGGCGACGGACTCGAGGGCACTCGCGGCGCCGGCAGCATCGTCCTTGAACCGCTTCTGCAGGAACTCCTCGCGCGGCGGGGTGGGCACCTCGTCGAGGTAGAAGAAGTCGACGAGCGCGGTGACGTCGCCGAGTACCTGGATGCGCTCCCGGACGAGCGGCGTGAACGCCTCGACGAACGCGCGGTCGAGCGGACGGAGCACCTCGGGTGGGAGGGAGAGTTCGAGGCGGCGTGCGAGCAGTTCGGCGAGGTCGCGCTCCGGCATGTCGCGCAGGTAGACGCCGTTGAGCCAGTTCAGCTTGTCCATGTCGAACGTCGCGGGGTTGAGCGACAGGTCGGCGAGGTCGAACAACTCGATGAGCCGTTCGCGCGTGAAAACGGTGTCGTCGCCGTGTCCCCAGCCGGTGATGCAGAGGAAGTTCAGCAGTGCGTCCGCGAGGTAGCCCTCCTCGGCGTACTCGAGGACGAACTTGGCGCCGTGCCGCTTCGAGAGTTTGCCGCCGCCAGGCGCGAGGATGATCGGCGTGTGGACGTACGTCGGGCGCGCGTAGCCGAGGGCATCGAACAGCAGGGCGTGCCTCGGCGCGGACGGGAGCCACTCGTCGCCGCGGGTGACGTGGGTGATCGCCATCGCGGTGTCGTCGACGGGGTGCGCGAGGTGGTACGTGGGGAAGCCGTCCGACTTCAGGATGACGAAGTCGTCCAGCGTGCGGTTCTCCACAGTGACGTCGCCGCGCAGCAGGTCGACCACAGTCGTGGTGCCCTCGCGTGGGGTCGCGAAGCGGATGACGTGCGGCTCGCCGGCGTCGAGGCGCGCGCGGGCCTCCGCGGGCGCGATCGTGCGGCATTTGCCCTCGTAGCCGGTGGGGCGCTTCTCCTGCTGCTGGCGCGTGCGAAGGGCGTCGAGTTCTTCCGAGGAGCAGAAGCAGGGGTAGGCGTTGCCCTGCTCGATCAGGCGCTCGGCTGCCGCCTGATACATCGGCAGCCGCTCAGACTGCACGTACGGCTCGTACGGGCCGCCGATGTCCGGCCCTTCGTCCCAGTCGAGGCCGAGCCAGCGCAACGAGTCGAGGATGCGTTCCAGCGAGCCCTCGACCGCCCGCGCCTGGTCGGTGTCTTCGAGGCGTACGAGGAACTGGCCACCAGTGTGCCGCGCGTAGAGCCACGTCCACACGGCAGTGCGGATGTTGCCGACGTGCGGGTCGCCGGTCGGGCTCGGGGCGTAGCGAACGCGCGCCGGCGTCATTCGAGCGGCCCGATCTCAGGAGCGACGCGGACCGGGTGGCGCGCGCGCAGCGCTCGGATGGCGGTGCGCAGATCCTCGGGCACCGGCGCGACGAACTCGCGCCACGCCCCGTTCGAGGCGAGCGTGACGCCGAGGTGCCACGCGTGCAGCGCCTGCCGCGCGATGTGCTCGGAGCCGTGGCCGTAGACGGCGTCGCCCAGGACAGGGTGCCCGACGGCGGCCATGTGGACGCGGATCTGGTGCGTGCGTCCGGTGAAGATGCGTACCTCGACGAGCGCGGCTTCATCGTCGTACTGCTCCATCACCCGGTACTGGCTGCGGGCCGACTGGCCACCCTCGAGGACGGCGCGGCGGTACGGCGCGGCTGGGTCGGCGCCGAGCGGTGCGTCGATGATGCCCTCGGCGGGGTCGGGGCGGCCCTCGACGAGTGCGAGGTAGGCCTTCGTGGTCTCGCGGAGGCGGAACTGCTCCTTGAGGATGAACTGCGCATCTGCGCTCTTGGCGAGCGCGATCACACCGCTGGTGTCGCGGTCGAGGCGGTGCACGATGCCGCCGCGGTCGCTGTCGTCGATCTCGCGAACCTCGGGGTACTGCGCGGCAACCGCTTCGATGAGCGTGACGTCGTCGAGGCCTGGCGCAGGATGGACGACGAGGCCGGGCTGCTTGTCGAGGATCAACGTGTGCTCGTCCTCGTAGAGCACCGTGAGCGGTAACTCCCGCGCGCGGGGGTCGATGATCGGGGCAGCCGGCGTCTCGACCTCGACTACCTGGCCGGCGTAGACGAACGTGCTCGCCTTGGTGATGGGCGCGCCGTTGACGAGCACGTGGCCGTCCTCCACCCACTTGCGCGCCTGCGTGCGCGACATCGAGGGCATCGCGAGGCTGACCACGCGGTCGAGGCGGTCGTCTGTGCCCACCTCGAAACGGAGGAGGTCCGAGTGGGGTTCTGCGGCGGCGGTCACGGCTGTTCCTTTTTGGGGGTGTCGTTGCCTTCGCGGAAGGCGAGGAAGCCGAGCAGCGCGACGCCGCACACGATGGAGGAGTCGGCGAGGTTGAAGGCGGGGTAATGCGTCGGGTCGATGAAGTCGGTGACCGCACCGAGGCGGACGCGGTCGATCAGGTTCCCGATTGCGCCGCCTAGGATCATCGACAGAGCGAGGTGGTATAGGCGCCCGTGCGAGGGGAGCGTGAGCATGAAGATCGTGATCG
>CANFFZ010000020.1 GCA_947446155.1 Chloroflexota bacterium
ATCGAGGTATCGGGCCGGGACTCCCGGGTCCATTCCACCGCGGCTGCGAGCGCCGGCTTTCACCTGCCCCGGCTCTCTGGGCTCCGCTGTGCGGTGTACTACTCCCGTTTGACGTCATTTCTACGCGAAAGGACACATTCGAAGGTTATGTCGGGGGTTCCGAGGTGTCAACGAACCGCTAGACCGAAATCGGGGCGCGGCCTGGCCGTCGACGCTCCTCGTCCATCAGTCGCAGGATCTCATCAACGGTCTCGTCAAGACGGCCTTGCGGGTTCACCACCATCGAGCAGAAATGAAACGCCCGCTCAATCTCGCCGGGGGCTTTTTCGAGCCGTGACGCACGCTCGATGGCGTCCTCCGTCGCCCGTTGGTCCAACCGCAGGACGAGGTCGCCGATGCGCTGTGGCATCAGGCAGACAAAGAGCGCTCCTGGAATCAGTTCGCGCAGCGACTCCGCACCTCGGATGTCGACACGGATGACCACATCGTCGCCCGTCGCCAGAGCGGTGCGCACCGAGTGGCGAGGGACGCCGTACTGCTTGCCGTACTCACCGGACCGCTCGAGGAGTTCGCCGGCGGCGAATGCCCGCTCGAATGCCTCAGGGGTGACGAAGTAGTGGTGGACGCCCTCGTCCTCCCCGGGACGCGGCGCGCGCGTGGTCATCGTCGCCGGCCGCGCCATCGGGACGAGGCGCTTCACCATCTGGTCGAAGACAGCGTCTTTGCCGACCCCTGATGGGCCGGTGAGCACGATTACGAGGGGTGGGGGAGCCTCGGGCATCGCGTGCTAGACGTTCCGCTTGTTGCGATCGTGCTCTTCCATCGACTTCAGGCGGGCCTCGGAGTCCTTGGTGACCTCACGCAGTTTCTCGCTGACCCAGCCACCGGCGAGGAAGTCCGAGAAGGAGAAGGCGCCCACTTCGTCCATGTTCCCGCCCACCTTCTCCTCACGGCCGACGATGCCGTTGCGGAAGCCGACCTGCTCGAACTCGGTCGCGGCCAGCAGTTTGTACAGGTCGCCCTCGTTGTCCACATCGTTGATGCGGTCGCGTAGGTCGAGCAGGGTCGAGGCGAAGCGCTCCAGCCAGTGGGAGATGTTCTCTCGGTTCGTGACCGCGATGTCGAACGCCATCGCCGGGTCGGTGCCGGAGAGACGTGTCATGTCCTTGAAGCCGCCCGCAGCCATCGCGGAGAGTTCCGGCCACGCCTCGGACGCGCGCTCCATCGAGAACAGCGCGACAGCGGCCATCATCGGCATGTGCGAGATCGCGGCGGCGTAAGCGTCGTGCTCGGCGGCATCCATGTACATCGGCTTCGCACCGATGGTCTCCGCGAGGTTCACGACGGTCGTGACGGCGCGCTCCGAAGAGTTCACCGCTGGCACCACGACGTATCGAGCGCCATCAAAGAGTGCTGCATCGGCAGCGTCCGGCCCAAAGTTCGTCTTGCCCGCCATCGGGTGCCCGCCCACGAAATGCTCGGGATGGGGGAGCGTCGCAGCAGCCCAGCGCAGTACCTCGGCCTTGGTGGAGCCGGTGTCCGTGACGACGGTGTCCGGGCCGAGGGCGGGCGCGATCTCCTCGATCAGTTTCTGGATGGCGAGCAGCGGCGCCGCGAGGATCACGAGATCGGCGCCACGCACCGCCTCGGCCGCGGTGTTCGCGACCTGGTGGAACGCACCCCGCTGCTGCGCTTTGCGCGCGACATCAACGTACTTGTCGTGCCCCACGAGTTCCATGTCAGCCTTGCCGCGCTCGCGGAGGGCGAGCGCGATCGAGGTGCCGATCAGGCCGGTGCCGAGGATGGCGACGCGCGTCATAGGGACTCCGCTCGGTGGGTGGTCAGGGCATCGTAACACCGGGCATCAGCCGGAATCGGCGGGGGCGCGTTCACGTCCGGCTGTCCCACTCGATGAACCGAGCGACCTCGGCATCACCTGCCGGCGGGGCTCCCGTGTGCGCGGCAACGATCTCGATGACGCGGGTGGCGCTGCCCACGGCCGCGAGCCGCTCCGCACTGAGGCGCGCGTGGTGCCGCAGCCGCCAGAGCCCGGTGCGCCAGGCCGGGCCGGCCTCGGCCTCAAGCAGGCGCCCGAGGCCCGGACGCGCCGCCTCCAGCAGGACGAAGAGGATGCGCTGCCAGTCGCGCAGTTCCTTCTTCGCCACGTCATGCACGAGGGCCGCCACCAGCGATGTGCCCGGTGCGCCCTCGGCGGCCAGCGCGCGGTACAGGTCGAGGGAATGGTGCTGGTCACGTCGCTGCATGCCAAGGAAGAGTGCGAGTTCGGCGGGAGTGAGCAGGCCTCGGACGGTCGCCGCCTCCTCGGAGGACACGCGCTGACGGATGCCCTTCGCGTATTGCTGCGTGCGGTAGCGGGCGCGAGAGGCGAGGTGGCGAAGGGACACGCCTCGACGCCTGGTCAGGAGAAGCGGATCGAGGTCGCGTCACCGAGGAACGCGCGGAGGAGGAGGTCGACGAAGGGGCCAGTGATGCTGAGCATGCTGAACCGGCCGCCGGTGATGAACGGCGCGAGGATCAGCAGCATCAAGAGGCCCGGGCCCCAGCGGTGCCACTCAGTCACGAGGTTCGGCGGCAGGACGAGGTCGAGCAACCGTGAGCCATCGAGCGGGGGGATCGGGATCAGGTTGAAGGTGCCCAGCAGCACGTTCAACAGGACCACCGTGCCGAGGAACAGCCCGGCGAGATCCTCCGGGCTGCTCGCCCACTGTGTCGCAAAGAATCGGATGCTCTCGCTGCCGACAAACGGGTGCCAGAACGGGATCAGCCCCAACTTCAGCGGCAACGCGGCCAGCCCCGCGATCACGAAGTTCGACAGCGGCCCCGCCAGCGCCACGACCGCCATCTGGCCCGGTGATCGAGGGTTCACCTGCACCGGTTTCGCCCACCCGAATCCGACGATGAAGATCATCGTGGTGCCGATGGGGTCGTAGTGTGCCCGCGGATCGAGGGTCAGTCGTCCCATCCGCCTCGGGAGCGTGTCGCCGAGCCGATCCGCGACGAAGGCATGACAGAACTCGTGGAAGATCAGGCCGGTCAGCATGGAGACCACGAATGCCGTCGCCAGGATCGCGAACGCCAGCGGCGCGTCGAACAGGAGGGGCAGCAACTGGAGGATCACAGATCGAGGATAGGGCGCGAGCGCTGGAGACGCCTCGATGCTGTGAATCTGCACAGACTCCGCAGCCAGCGCCGCTGATTCGTTGACACCCTCGAAGGGGCCTCCGTATCGTGAATGGAGTCGTGCTGCAGAGGCGAACGAGATCGCGCTGGTTGCGCATGACGGAAAGGCGAGGCTAGCCGCGCCGCGTCGCCGGGACCTGGCGGGGGCCGGGTGGCGTTGCCCCCTGGGGCCGCGGTTCGCGACGTATGTTCAGACCTCGCCACCTCCCTCGTCCTGCCCTTGCTGGCGCGATCGTCCTCGCGCTCCTCGCGCTCGCCTTCGGCACGCTGCGCCTCCTGCCGTTCTTCGACCGCGAGGAGGCGCACGAGGGTGTCCCCCTGGCGGTCTTCGCGGAGTTCGGCGAACTGGCCGACCGCATCTACAGCGCGCCCGCTGACGATCCCTCGAAGCGGACGCTGGTCGCGACGCTGGAGCACGCGCCCGGGTGGGGGATCAACCCCGCAGCCACCACCCGAGACGGTCGCGCCGTCTTCCTGCTCGCACCGGTCGAAGGCGGCGGTCGCGACACCCCCGCCGAGGTGTGGACCATCGACCTGAACTCCGGGCAGCGGACACGCCTCGCCTCGGACGCTGACCTGCTGATCCAGCCCGTGCTGAACCGCGACGGCAGCGTGCTCTACCGCCGCAGCAATGGGCAGCGTCAGGAGATCGTCCGGCTCGATGTCGGAAACGGCTCACGCCGTGCGACCTATACCGAGGAGACGGCCTTCGGCATTTTCCCGGTCGGTGAGGACGCGGAGGGCAACCTCGTGATCGCGCGCCTCTCCACGGGGGGCACTGACCTCGCACGCGTCCGCGACGGCTCGGCGCAGGTCATCGTGCATGCCTCGGATCACATTGCGCGTGGGTGGCAGATGGCGCCGGACGGGACGTCGCTCGCGTACCTCGCGCCCGAGGTACGTGGTGAGCGCGTGGTGTACCGGACACACGTCGCTGGGCTCCCCGACGGCAAGCCTCGCGAGGTGGCGGAGACGCTGGCGGCTGCTGACCACCTCAACCCGGCGTGGACACCGAGCGGCAGCCTCGCGATCGGACAGGACTCGCGCACGGGGTCCGGCGCGATCACCCTGATCGATGACAGCAACGTGCGTGCGCTGCCCGCGCCGCAGCACGGCTTCGACGTGCCGTTGTCGTGGAGCGACGGCGGCACCTACCTCGCCATCCGCTCGTTCGACGGTGACACAGCAACGAGCCCGGGCAACGAGAGCATCGTGCTGCTGGGACCGGACGGCGGCCGCTACCCGATCACCGCACCGGGCGACGTGATCTTCATCGGCTGGGTCACCCGTGCCTGACCGCCGGCGTCTCGCGCTCCTCGCTATGGCCGTGCTCGTCGCGGTTGCCGGTCTGACGGGCGCCCTCGTACGTCCGGGCACGCCGAGCGCTGAGGCATGCGCGTTCGACCCGCGCCGTCCATACGCCTACGAGGGCGACCAGGCGCGCGCGCTGTACCTCCAGGGCATCGAGGCCGCCTCCGTGAACGCCCTGCTGCCGAACGACCCCTTCTTCGCGCTCCAGTCCATCAAACGCGGGACACGGACCACCCGAGTGGACGGCGCGCCCTTCATCCCCGCGACCCTGCTGAAGACCATCGCCTGGGTCGAGTCCAACCTGACGATGGCGCAGCCCAGCGTCAGGTTCGAAAGCGTGGGCGACGGCCTCGTCTCCTTCGACTGCGGGCACGGGGTGATGCAGGTCACGACTGGGATGACCGTGCCGCTGGGCGCGGAAAACAAGGCGACCTCCCGTCAGGCGAGCATCGCGACGCATTTCGCCTACAACATCGCGCGGGGTGCGCAGATCCTCGCGGAGAAATGGAATAGCGCGCCGGACCAGCGGCCAATCGCCGGGACAGACACGCAGTCCGACCCGGCGATCGTCGAGAACTGGTACTTCGCGGTGTGGGCGTACAACGGGTTTACCGGGCCGGGTGCCTCGATCAGCAATCACCCCGCCGACCCAACATTCGGCGCGTTCCCGCACCCCGCGTGGCGCTGTGATGGGACGCAGGCGCGCAACCGCTTCCCGTACCAGGAGATCGTCTGGGGCTGCATGGCCCGTCCGGAGAGTCGAGGCGGACGCCCGCTCTGGGAGCCGCTCCAGGCCTCCCTCCCGGACTTGCAGTTGCCGCAGTTCTTCCAGGCGCTGAGCCCCGCCAACTTCGTCTTCCCGTACTCCACGATGGATATCCCCACGCCGCAGCCCGCCCACCTTGTCCAGCGCCTGGCGATCGCGCCGGACCTCCAGGCGCGCCTCATCGGTGCACCGGTGTTCGAGGCGACCTCTAGGTCGGTCACGGTCAACCTGAAGGACCGTCAGACCGTGCAGACAATCAAAGTGCCAGTACGCAATGGCGGCACGGGCATCCTGACGTGGCAGGCGACCGCGAGCCACAACTTCCTCATCGTCGATCCACCGGCGGGGGCTGCGGCTGGCTCCGGCATGCCCTGCGCCACGGGCGCCTGCAGCGCCGAACTGACGATCACCGTGAACCCGACGCTGCTTCCCGCTTCACGCGCGAGCGGCACGGTGACGCTCACATCGCCGACAGGCGGCACGGCCACGATCCGCGTCGAAGTCACAGCCGACTTCGAGATCGGCGCACCCGGGACCAGCCGCGCGCCCTGACCTCGCGCGATGGGTCATACTCGATCTGCAGGTGAGGAGGCCTCGTGGCCCAGAGCATGAACACTGGCTGGCTCCGACGTCGCATCAACGACATCCGACGCAACCACGGACTCGAACACGCCACCGTATCCGTGCTGCTAGCGCGCCATGGACCTCGACGCCTGGCCGGGCGGGCCGCCTCGGACGGGTTCTTCATCATCGGACGGGTGGACGAGGCCACGCTCCGCTCCTGCGCAGAAGAGGCGCTCTCCCGCATGCAGCGAGGCGAAGCGGCACTGGCAGTGTCTCCGCTCTGCGGGACGAACATTGCCGTGACGGGCGCACTGACCGCTGCAGCCACAATGGCGACACTGGCAGGGGGCCGTGGGAACGGCATCCGCGACCGCTTCGGGAACGCCTTCACCGCCGCCATGTTCGGAGTGATGCTCGCCCAGCCGCTCGGACGGCTCGTGCAGACTCACCTCACGACCCGCGCCGACCTCGAAGGATTCGAACTGGCCGACGTCCGCCGGCTGGCTCCTGGCATCCGCAAGGTTGTGACCCGACACCCCAAGCGCGCCTAGAGCAGCGCGCCCTGCCCTGGCCGTGGCCGGGCCTCCTCGATGCAGGCAGGGTCGTCGTTCGCGACGGAGTTCACCCGCTGGCTCACTGCCCGCGCCTCGAGGAAGGCGTCGGCCGCCGGGACCAAGAGACCCTGTAGCCGATCAGGCGCCTGCTTCGCATACAGCCACTCGTCGATCATCGTGTCGTCGGTCAGGATTACCGGCATACGATCGTGCACCCGCGCGACCGTCGCGTTTGGTGTGGTCGTGATGATGGTGAACGTCGTGACCGGCTCGGCCTCTCCGCTCAGCCGAGCGGTGGTGTAGAGCCCGGCGAAACCGAAGGGCCGGCGGTCGGGTCGGTGGAACCAGGTCGGAAAGCGTTGCTTGCCATCGACCGTCCACTCGAAGAACCCATCCGCTGGGACAACACAGCGGGTCGTGGCGAACGCCTCGCGATACGGCCGGCGCGACGTCAGCGACTCCGCCCGTGCATTGATGTGCTTCGCGCCCTCGCGCCGGCTCGCCTCGAACCAGTTCACAAGGCCCCAATTCGCCGGCAGCACGCGACGGGCCTCCTGATCGGAGGCGATCACCCAGTGGGGCTGCGTCGGCGCGATGTTCCAGCGAGGCGTCTCAGAAAATTCGACGAGTTGCGCAGGGTCGAGGCCGAGCACTTCGGCCACGAAGTCAGCGTTTGCCTCGGTGAGCGTGAACCGTCCGCACATAGATCGAGTGTAGGAGCGCCCGCCGGGCTTAGCCGTCGCCCGCTGCGCTGACGTCCGCCAGTTCGGGCTGGGCGACTTCGGTCTCCGCCAGGTGGGTGGCAAGGTCCTCGAGAAAGGCGCGCTGTGCAGGGCTCAGCGTGGCCGCCCGCCAGGCCCGTGTTACGAGTTCCTCCGCTTCGATGAGCCGGAGGTCCTGATGCATGAGGAGGGCGACCGCGACAGTGGTCGTCCGGCCTCGACCGCCCGCGCCATGGAGGTAGAGCACCGCCGAGGGGACTTCGTCCGCCTCCGCCTCGAGCCACCGCATGAGGTCGGTCAATTGGCGATGGGTGGGGCTTCTCCAGTGGCGACGGGCACACGCCGCCAGCGGAGTCCTAGGCCGTCCATGTCGTCTGGGTGGTCGCAGCATTCATCGCGAAGGTCGACCACATGGGTGATGCCATTGCGGCGGAGACGGAGGTAGCCAGAGCCGTCCAGGGCCGGGCCAACGTGAAGCCACGGCGCAATTCGACCCGCGTGTAGCCAGTGACGCCCGAAGACCGCACGAAAGGGGGTCCAGTCCATCGTTACCCGCCGCCGCACGGGCCCACCAACCGCCCGCAACGTGGAGGATACCGAACGGCGCGCGCTGCCGCTTGTCAGATTCGCCAGCTGGGCGGGCGTTAACATTGTCTTGAGGTACCCGGTCTCCCCTACAAGTAGTGTGATGGCATGGCAAAAACCGTTGGAGGCCAGATGTCCACAATCCTCGTAGTCGAGGACGACGAGGTGATCCGCGACGCGGTCGAGTACAACCTCGGCTTGGACGGCCATGCCGTCCTGACCGCGGCGGACGGGGCCAGTGGCCTCGAACTGGCCCGCAGCCACCACCCCGACGCCGTGATCCTGGACGTGATGTTGCCGCGGATGTCGGGCCTGGATGTCTGCCGCATCCTCCGCGCCGAGACTCCGGTCCCGATCTTGCTGCTCACGGCGCGAGACGCCGAACCCGACCGTGTCCAGGGGCTTGAACTGGGCGCCGACGACTACGTCACGAAGCCGTTCTCCATGCGCGAACTTCGGGCGCGCGTTGGGTCCATGCTGCGCCGCAACGACCTCTCCCGGCAAGCGGGGCCGAAGGCCGACGAGGGCGCACACGTGGTCACCGCGGGCCACCTAGTGCTCGACCCGACGAAGCACGAACTGCGGCGCGACGACGTCGCCGTCGCGCTCCGCCCTCGTGAGTTCGCGCTGCTCGAGTACCTCATGCGCCACCCCGAACAAGTGCTCACGCGCGACCAGATCCTGGAGACCGTTTGGGGCATCACCTACCGCGGTGAGACACGCACGGTGGACGTCCACATTCGCTGGCTTCGCGAGAAGATCGAGGATGAGCCGGCTAAGCCGCAGCACATCCAGACCGTGCGGAGCATCGGGTACAAGTTCGTCCCGTGACCGCAGCGGGCCGCATGGCTCTGGTTGCGGCCGCTCTCATCGTCCTCGCCGGCAGCATTATCCTGCTGCCAACTCCCTGGGACATCCTGCTGGCGCTGGGCATCGCTGCGGCGATCGCATTCGTGCTGCCAAGCGCCCGCGCATCAAACACCGAACTCGTCATCGCCGTCACGGAACTAGACCCGGGCATTGCGCCGGTCTTGGACCGCCTCGTGGAGGGGGTGCTGCTCCTGGATCCGGAGCAGACCGTCCGCTTCGCGAACGTCGCCGCCGCCGCGCTCTTCGACCATCCCCGCGAGGCGATGCTCGACATCTCATTGATCCGCGCGACCCGCGAGGCTGGCCTCGCCCGCGTCGCCCGCGAGGCGGACGGGATCGCGCATGAACTCACCCTGGATGCCGGCCTCATCTTAAGTGTCACGGCCCTGGCGCTCGCCGATGGGCGTACCGTTCTCACCGTCCTCGACCGCACCGCGCAACGCCGCGCGGAGCGCGCACGCCAGGACCTCGTCGCGAACATCTCCCACGAGCTCCGCACACCGATCACTGCCGCGCGCGCCCTCGCAGAGACTCTTGAGGACGGTGTGCCTGACGAGGCACACCGCGCTCGGTTTCACCGCCAGTTGGCGGGCGAGGTCGACCGAATGCAGGGCATCGTGGAGCGCCTCATCCGCCTCTCTCGCATCGAACAAGGTGCCGAACAGCTCGACCTGGCGCCGGTCGTCACGGGCGGTCTGATCCGCGAGGCCATGGAGCGTGTCAGCCCGCCGGCGGAGCGCGCCGGGGTGATGCTGTCGAGCGAGATCGCCGAGGCCGCGGCATCAGCCCAGATCCTTGCGGACCAGGAACGTGTACTCGAGGTCCTCACCAACCTGCTGGATAACTCGATCAAGTTCTCTGCACCTGGTGGCGTCGTCACGACCGGCGCAGAGGCCGTCGAGGGGTTCGTGCGGTTCTGGGTGCGCGACCAAGGCCCCGGGATTATGCCGAACGAGCGTCTACGCATCTTCGAGCGTTTCTACACCTCAGACCGCGCCCGGACTGCAAAAGAGCCGACCGGCAGCGGTCTGGGGCTCTCCATCGCGCGGCACATCGTGAACCGCCACGGCGGCGAGATCTGGGCAGCGGACGAGCCGCGAGGCGCGATGATCTGCTTTACGGTCCCGATGGTCGCCGCCCCGACCGCTTAGAACGTCGAGACCTTCGTGTCGGTGCTCTCGCCGGTGACGGTGTAGACGACGCGCTCGCCAATGTTCGTGCAGCGGTCGCCAATCCGTTCGAGATTGTGGGCTGCCCACAGCAGGTATGTGTTTCGCTCCACCACACCCGCGTCAGCCCGCATCGCCGCGATCACGTCCGCGTAGACACGGTCTTGCAGCCGGTCAAGGTCGTCGTCGGACAGGCAGACCTGTCGCGCGAGCGCAACATCATCGGTGTCGAACGCCCTGATCGCGTCGTCAAACATCGCGAGGGCGCGGTCAGCCATCGATGGCAGGTAGGAGAGCGGGCGCGGAGAAAGTTCCTTCACCATCATCAGGTTGATCCGTGCGATGCCCACGGCATGGTCAGCGATCCGCTCCAGCTCACTAGTAACGAACAGCGCACTCGCTAATCGACGGAGATCGCCGGCGACCGGCTGCTGCGTGGCGATCACGGCGATGCAACGTTCCTCGATCGCCAGCCGTTCCTGATTGATCCTTTCGTCCTCTGCGTCGATCCGTCGAGACCATTCGAAATCACCGGCACGCAGGGAGAGCATACTTTCCTCCACGGCACGGCGCGTGCTTGACCCCAGGGCAAGGATCCGTTCGTGCAGGACTGCCAGATCGCGGTGGTAGACCTCACGTGGCATGTCGCCCCCGCACCTACTAGCCGAAGCGACCGGTGATGTAGTCCTCGGTGCGCTGGTCGCGGGGGTTCGTGAAGAGTTCCTCCGTCTGGCGGTACTCCACGAGCCGTCCGATCCGCTCATCGCCTGCAAGCATGAAGGCAGCGCGGTCTGAAACGCGGGCCGCCTGTTGCATGTTGTGGGTGACGATAACGATCGTGTACTCCTTCGCGAGATCGCGCATGAGGTCCTCAATACGCTGCGTGGCAATGGGGTCGAGCGCAGAACACGGCTCGTCCATCAGCACGACTGCGGGCTTCACCGCGATTGCCCGGGCGATGCACAGCCGCTGCTGCTGGCCACCAGACAGGGCGAGGCCAGACTGCTTCAGCTTGTCCTTCACTTCATCCCAGAGCGCGGCTCGCTCCAGGGCGAAGCGCACCAACTCATCCATGTCACCCTGATAGCCGTTGACCCGAGCGCCAAACGCTACGTTCTCGTAAATCGATTTCGGGAACGGGTTCGGCTTCTGGAAGACCATCCCCACGTGTCGGCGGACTTCCACCGGGTCGATGCCGGCGGCCATGATGTTCTGGCTGTCGAGCGTGATTTCGCCCTCGACCTTCACGGCTGGGATCAGTTCGTTCATGCGGTTCAGGCAGCGGAGCAGCGTGCTCTTCCCACAGCCGGACGGGCCGATCAGCGCCGTCACCCGCTGACGCGGGATGAGCATGGTCACGCCCTCGATCGCCTTCGCTTTCCCGTACCAGAGACTGAGGTTCTTGATGTCGATCACGACATCGTCCACTGCGTGATCGACGGCATCGGCGGCGGCCGCATTCGGCGACAGTCGCGGAGCGTTTTCACCCACCACGGCCAGTGGCTGGACGGGCATCACGCTGACATTCTCGTTCTCGGCCATCTCAACCCCCTACCGACGCCGCGCACGCTGGCGCAGCACGATCGCAATCGAGTTCATCGTCAGCAGCACGACCAGCAGGACGATGATGCCCGCCGCTGCCAGGTTCTGGAATGCTTCCTGTGGACGCGAAGTCCAGTTGAAGATCTGGATCGGCAGCACGGTAAACCGGTCCAGCGGGCCATCCGGCGTGAACGGGACGAACGTCAGCGCGCCGATGGTGATGAGCGGTGCCGTCTCACCGATCGCTCTCGACGCCGCGAGGATGTTGCCCGTCATGATCCCCGGCATCGCCTCCGGCAGCACATGGTGCCAGACCGTCTGCCACCGGCTAGCACCCACGGCCAGCGAGGCATCACGGAGGCTAGAGGGGACCGCACGGAGGGCCTCCTGAGTCGCCACCACGATGATCGGCAGAATGAGCAGCGCCATTGTCATCGAACCGGCGAGCACGCTTCGCTCGAGGCCAATCAACCGCACGAAGATCGTGAGGCCCAAGAGCCCGTAAATAATCGAAGGCACACCGGCCAGGTTCGAGATATTGATCTGGATGAACGACTTTAGCCAACTGTCTCCCGCGTACTCCTCCAGGTAGAGGGCGGCCGCAACACCGATCGGCAATGCCATCACGATCGTGAAGAACATCATCCACACGGTCCCGTAGAGGGCAGCCTTGATCCCCGCCTCCCGCGGGAAGCGGGAGTCGAAGCTATTCAGGAACTGCGGGTCGAGCCAATTGGTGCCGCGGAGGACCACGTCCAGCACCAGCCAGAACAACGTCCCGAGGGCAAAGACGAGACAGATGATCCCCAACACGATGAAGACGCGGACGAATCTCTGCCGCATCGGCACGTTGGGCGAGAACTGGCGAGCCACGTTGTCTGTCCCAGGTGTCAGACCCGGAGTAAGGATCGCCATTAGGAGTAGACCTCCCGGAACCGGCGTACTAAGAAGTGGGAGATGACATTGAGCGTCAGCGTCATCACGAAGATTGAGCTACCGACGGCAAAGATAGTGAGGTATTCCAGCGAGCCGAAAGGGGTGTCGCCCAGGCTGACTTGGACGATGAACGTCGTCATCGTCTCCACCGGCACGCGAGGGTCGAGCGTCATCACCGGCCGCTGTCCAGCAGCGATCGCGACGATCATCGTCTCGCCAACCGCCCTCGAGAAGCCGAGGATCACAGAGGCGATGATGCCGGACAGCGCCGCGGGGAACACGACACGGAGGGCCACTTCTAGTCGCGTCGACCCGAGGGCATAGGCGCCTTCGCGGAGTCCGGACGGGACCGACGACATCGCGTCCTCTGAGAGTGACGCGATCATCGGGATGATCATCACACCCATCACGAGACCCGCGGACAGCGAGTTGAACGTGGACATGCCCGGGATGAACTTCGCCAGCAATGGCGTGATCGTGATGAGGGCGAAAAAGCCGTAGACGACGGTCGGCACACCCGCGAGCACCTCGAGTGCTGGCTTCGCCACTCCTCGCACACGCGACGTGGCGAACTCCGACAGGTACACGGCTGTCGCAAGTCCGATTGGCACGGCCACGGAGAGGGCAATGAACGAGGTGAGCAGGGTCGCCGTAACCAACGGCCAGATTCCGAAGCGCTTGGTCGAGAACAGGGGCGTCCACTCGGTGTCAGTCAGGAAATCGACGATCGATACCTGCCCAAAAAACTTCACCGTCTCGCCGAAGAGGGAGTAGAGAATCCCGAGCGTAGTGAGAGCGCCGATGGCAGCGGCCAAGAAGAGCGTGCTTTCGATCGTGCGCTCGCGGATGACCCGAGCGCGATCCCGGGCGCCGAGGTCGCGAGGCGGGAAGTAGCCCGGAGGCCCCCCAGCTGTCGGTGTGGTCATTTCCCCGCCTGATCAACCTCGAGGCGCTCACGCGCTACCCGAGGCGCAAATGGGTGGACAGCCGGACGGCTGCCCACCCATTGAATTCGCTCGCCGAACTTTACTTCAGGTACCGGTCCAAGGTTGCACCGACTTCTTGGCCCTTGGGGAAGAGCGTCCCCACGGTGCCAGAGGCGAATCGCTTCTGGATTGCCGTGTAGATGTTGTCCTCGAGGGCGATGTAGCCGACTTCCTTCGACTGGATCTTCGGGGTGAACTCCTTGGACAGGAAGTACTCCACGAAGGCCTTCACCTCAGGGCGCGTCGCAACGGTCTTCTTGATGTAGATAAAGAGCGGGCGGGAGAGCGGCTGGTACGAGCCGTCCTTGACCGTCGCACTCGTCGGCGCCACGCACTTGCCGTCGGCCTTGTTGTCGACCTGCACGAGCTTGAGCTTGGACGCGTTCTCGGCGTAGTACGCCAAGCCGAAGTAGCCCAGCGCGTACTGGTCGTCAGAGACGCCCTTGACCAGGACGTTGTCGTCCTCGGAAGCCTGGAAGTCACCACGGCTGGCCTTCGCCTTGCCCATGACGGCTTCCGTGAAGTAGTCGAAGGTGCCTGAGTCAGCGCCGGCGCCGAACAGCTTGATCGGCTGGTCCGGCCACTTCGCGTTGACCTGGTTCCACTTCGTGATCTTGCCCTGGGCCTCGGGCTCCCACATCTTCTTCAGCTCAGCGACGGTGATGCAGCTGAGGAACATGTTCTTCGAAGAGACAACGACCGCAAGGCCGTCGAAGGCCACCGGCAACTCGATGTACTCGATGTTCTTGGCCTTGCACGCGGCTTCCTCGGTGGTCGAGATCGGCCGCGACGCGTTCTGGATGTCGGTCTCACCGGAACAGAACTTCTTGAAGCCACCACCCGTACCGGCGATGCCGACCGAGATCTTGACGTCCTTCGCCTGCTTGCGGAACTCCTCCGCGGCGGCGGCCGTCACCGGGAATACCGTCGACGAACCGTCGCCGACGATTTCGCCCTTCAGCGCAGCACGAGCGGCTGCGGCGGCCTGGGCGGGCGAGACGGTCGGGGCCGCGGTCGCGGATACGACTGCGAGCGTGGGCTCGGGATCCTTATCGTCTGCACCACAGGCCACGAGGCCGGTGGCAAGCGCGGCGACTGCCACCAGGAGCAGCAAGCGCTTCCAGCGTGTTCCCATCTTGATCTCCATACCTTCCATTCCTCCTTGTAATCCAGCTTCGCGCTGGTCCTATTGCGTCTCTGGGTATATTGGGAGGGTCTAGCGCCAGCGTTAACACGACGTGATCGGGGTACCCGGGAGTGAACGTAGACTTATGTTCCGCGAGGTCTGATCTCGCCCAAGGGGAATGTGGCTATGCCTCGCGAACAGTTCCACCGCCAAATCACGCAACTGCTGGACGGTGTCATCGAGATGGGCTCGATGGTCGACCGCGCGATCGAGCGAGCCATGACCGCGCTTGTCGAGCGAGACGCTGCCTCCGCCCGCGAGGTCGTGGAGCAGGACACTGAGATCAACCAGTTGAACTTCCACCTCCAAAACCAGTGCATCTCCCTGCTTTCCTTGCAAGCGCCCATGGCGGGCGACCTTCGGGTCATCGTCTCGGGGACCTCGGTGCTCGACAATCTGGAACGGATGGGCGACCACGCGCAAGGCATCGCAAAGATCGTGGTGATGATGCAGGACGAACCATTGGTCAAGCCGCTGATCGACCTACCGATCATGGCGACCAAGGCACGCGAAATGCTACGCCTCGCGGTGCGCTCGTTCGTCGACCGCGAGCCAGAATCCGCTTACAACGTCGGTCCAATGGACGACATCGTCGACCAGTTGTACGACCAGATCTACGCGGACCTCGTCCAGATCATGGTGAGCGACCCGAGCACCATCGAGCCGTCCACACACCTGCTCTGGTGCGCCCACAACCTCGAGCGGATCGGGGACCGCGCTACGAACATCGCGGAGCGGACGGTCTATGCGGCCACCGGGATGATGCCGGCGATGGACGTCTCCTCCTACTAGATCGTCAGGACTCAGAGCCCGGCCATGCCCGAGTCGACGGCGACTGCCAGCCTGTCTGTTATGTCTTATACGAGAAGTGACCGAGCGGTGTCCATACTGGTCCACACATCCGCTCGAAACGAACGGATCGTATGCTCCTCACATGGAGCCCGAGCCCTTACGTACCCCCTACTTCGCTCGGATTGACCGGCGCGGCTTCTTCGCACTCGCCGGAGGGACCGCCGCACTCGCCGCGTTCGTCACTGCGTGCGGCGGGGAATCCGCCCCTCGGATGGCGGGCGCTGCGACCGTCGAGGCTTCGCCAACGCCGGCGCCGACCCCCACACCGAGGCCAGAACCGATCTTCGCGGCAGGGGTCGACGAATTCCGGCTCATGGCCGACACGCAATGGAAGACGCGCGGCGTCGCGATTCACAGCGGCCGCCAGGGGCCTCGCGTGTTGGTCCTGGGTGGAGTGCACGGCAACGAGCCGGGTGGGTGGCTGGCAGCGGAGCAGATCCGAGAGTGGGTGCCGCTCCTCGGGAGTCTGATCGTCGTCCCGCGCGCAAACCGTCTGTCGACGTACGCGTTTGTGCGGACGGGCGATGGGTTCGGTGACCTCAACCGCAGTTATCCCGGCAACCCCAACAGCACCGTACCGATGTCTCGGATGGCCGCCGAGATCGTACAGATGGCCAACCGCTACCGGCCCCACCTGCTGTTCGACCTGCACGAGTCGTGGATGTTCTACAACGAGCGCGGCGCCAGCGGTGGCACAGCCTTCATCGGACAGACCATTGCCAGCGGCGGCACGGCCGACACGCTGCCGTTTATCAAGAAGATGATGGACAGCGTGAACGTCCGGATCTCCGCCCGGGAGCAGTTCACGCTGCGGACGACGACCAGTGGGCAGGGGGGTCAGGCACCGCCGCCTTCCGATACACCACGCCCGACGGCGACTCCGACCTCAACGGCGCTCACCGGTTCGGTCACGCCACAACTGGCGGGCGGCTCGTCATCGCTCGGCTTTGCTCGCTGGGTCGACGGCTGCACGCCGATCCTGATCGAGATGGGCCAGTACGACCAGCACGAATCCCGTCGCGCAGAACTCCACACGATGTTGGTGGGCGGCGCGATGAAGCGGCTGGGGATGCTGTAGCACGCAGCCCGGCCCTCCCGGCAGGGGTGCCGTCGGCTATCGTCCGCCTATGACCACGAACTCCGACCGCTACACCCACGGGCACCACGCCTCGGTCGTCGGGCAGCACGCCCGGCGTACGGCCGAGGTGGAGGCTGCCTTCCTGCTTCCTCACTTGAGTCCAGGCATGCGCCTGCTCGATGTCGGCTGCGGGCCCGGCACGATCACGACGGGCCTCGCCCGCGTGGTCGCCCCCGGGGAGGTAGTGGGAATCGACGTGGTGCCCGCCGTCCTCGAGCAAGCGCGGGAGGCGAACGAAGGGACGCCGAATGTACGCTTCGAGGAAGGCAGCGTGTACGCGCTCGGCTTCCCCGACGCCTCGTTCGACGTCTGCTACGCGCACCAAGTCCTCCAGCACCTCACAAAGCCCGTCGATGCCGCACGCGAGATGCGGCGCGTCCTCCGGCCGGGTGGGCTCGCCGCCGTCCGCGACGCGGACTACGCCACGATGACCGCGTTGCCGCACACGCCGGAGATCGATCGCTGGCTCGCTCTCTACCACGCCGTCGCCACACGGAACGAGGCAGAGGCTGACGCGGGGCGGCACCTCCCCGGCTGGCTGGTGGATGCCGGGTTCCAGGACGTCACCGTGAGCGCCACGACCGTCCTCTTCCATGAACGCGCGGCGGTCGAGAACTGGGGCCTCTCGTGGGCTGAGCGAGTCACACACTCCGCCCTGGCCACTCAGGCCATCGAGTACGGCATGGCGACCCAGGGCGACCTCGAAACCATTGCTGACGGCTGGCGGCGGTGGGCGCGCGAGCCGCAGGCATTCTTCTTCTACGTGAACGTCGAGGCGATCGGACGGGCATAGGGTGCCGTACCACCGCACCGCAGATGGCACGCGTTTCTACTACGAGGTCGCCGGCCGTGCGGGTGGCCGGTGCCCAACCTTCATCCTCGTCCACGGCCTGTGTTCCAACCTCGATCACTGGGGCGAGGTGCGCGAACGGCTGGCCGAGCACGGGCGTGTGCTCGCCGTCGACCTCCGGGGCCACGGACGTTCAGATGCACCCTCGAGCGGCTACACCATCAATGGCTTCGCAGCCGACCTCGGTGCGCTCGTCGAGGCGCACGGGGGCTCTCGTCCTGCCATCCTCTTCGGCCACTCGATGGGCAGCACGGTCGCGATGGCCCTCGCGGGACGGAGTCCGCACCTCGTACGCGCCGTCATCAGCGTGGACGGCTCGCTGACGCACTACGCGACGGCGACAGCGCTACTGGCCGATCGGACGTATAGAGCGTTTGCCGACCGCGAGCACCCAGACGGAGTACGCGCGCTGTACCGCAACTTGTTCCCGGGCGCCCGAGACGCCGGGCTCGGCGCGCGAATAATCGAGAATGCAGGGCGCACACCTCGACATGCCGCCATCGGATCGCTTCGCGCCACGCTGACCGCCGACGTCCCAGCGATGGGGAAGCATGTGCGGCAGCCCTTCCTCTACATCGCAGCAAGCCGAGGCAATCCACGTACTGCGGCGATGCTTCAAGCGCTGGTACCCCATGCCGAGTTCGCCCAGGCGGCTCTCAGCGGGCATTTCATCCAGTTGGAAGCGCCTGATCAGGTTGTCGCGATGATCGACCGGTTTGTCTCGCGCCTCGAGTAGACGCGCCCGTTATTCCTTGACCGCCACGAGCCTCCGCACGACTTCATACATCACCTCCACGCCGAGGTTGAGGTTCTCCAGCGTGAGGAACTCATCGTGCGCGTGGAAGCCATCGCGTTCCTCCTGCGAGAGCAGGCAGGGAATGAAGCCATAGGACGGGATGCCCAGCGGCCGCATGAAACGGTTGTCGGTCCCGACGATCGAGGACGACGGGAGGACCACGGCATCTTCAAACGTTTCCGTCAGCACATCGGTGATCACGCGCGAAACTTCCGTGTCCCACGGCGACGCGACGACGGGTGCCGAGGTGGGATATTCGAGGGTGACCTGCACGAGCGGGTCATCCACAATCGCAGCGGCCTCCGCCGCCCACGCGTCGCGGTCCTGGCCAGGGAGCAAGCGGCAGTCCACCAGGGCCTCGGCCCGGCCGGGGATCACATTCGACTGTGTTCCGGCGCGAAGCACCGTCACGTTCAGGGTGTTCGTGAACGCGGCGACGGTGTCGGGGCTCGCACCGATCGCCGCCTCGACCGTTGCAGCGTCATCGACGCCGTCGATCAAACCCGCAGCGTGGAGGCGTGCCAGGTACGCGCGGGTCTCGGGCGTATACGTGATGCCTCGCTGCCAGCGCCTGAGGCGGTCCAAGGCGTCCAGCAGTCGGACCGTCGCGCTGTCTCGCGCCGGCTTACTGCCATGGCCGGGCGTCCCGGTCGCCACGATCCGCAGCGGAGCCAGTTGCTTCTCGGTCACGGCTACCTCGAAGAGGTGGGCGGGGCGACCGGCGAACTCGGGCACCCCGCTCGCGCCTTCGTTGAGCGCGAAGGCAACGCCATCGAAGAGGTCTGCCCGCTCCCGAATGAGCCAGGCGACGCCGAAGGAGGACCCCAACTCCTCGTCCGGGGCGGCGAGGAACACCAGGTCGCGGCACAAGGCCAGTGCCTGCCGCTTCGCGAGGATCATCGCGAAGAGGTGCATAACTCCGGTGCCCTTCATGTCGACCGCACCGCGCCCATAGACACGACCGTCTCGCACCTCCGCAGCAAACGGCGGCGCCGTCCACCCGTCGGCCTCCGCGGGCACGGTGTCGAGGTGGTTCGCAAGCATCAGCGCGCCCTCGCGTGTTCCGTCCCCATGCAACCGCGCGACGACGGCCTCGCGGCCGGGGGCCGTCTCTATGAACTCGCACTCGATCCCCTCGGATGCCAGCAGGCGCCCGAGGAAGCGCGCAGCCGGTGCCTCATTCCCGGGCGGGTTCGAGGTGTCGATGCGGAGGTAGTCCCGCAAGACGGCGAGCACCTCAACGTGGAGGGCGGGCCAGTCGATCCTGCGTATGGCGGCCATGGGTTCGAGGATAGCCGCCCGCGATCGCTTACGATCCGGACGGAGGCCCCCATGCCCACGATCAATGTGCTCCCGGTGACCTCGATGGACGAATTGCGCGAAGCACTCGCCGTCCGCTTGCACGTGTTCGTGGACGAGCAAGGGGTTCCGGCTGAGGAGGAGATCGACCGGTACGACGCGAGTCCGACGGGCGCACCCGACGCTGAGGCGCTGCACATCCTCGCAAGGGCCGGACGCGTGACGGTGGGTGCGGCCCGCTTGCTGCTGGATGCGCCGCCTGGCGGGGCGGTCCACCTCGGGCGGGTCGCTGTCCTGCAGGAATGGCGGCGTCACGGCGTGGGCAACGTGCTCATGGAACGACTCCACGCCGAGGCGCGGGCGCGCGGGTACCGCACGATCGAGATCTCGGCACAGGTACAGGCAATCCCGTTCTACGAGCGCCTCGGGTACGTGGGCGATGGGCCCGTGTACCTCGAAGCCGGGATCGACCATCGCGCGATGCGGTACGCGCTCTAGCACTCCTCGCACAGGGGAGCCCGATGGCGATCGAAGAGCCGCGACCGGCGAGCACAATCCCCTGTTCCGGCGACCTCGCACGGTTGCGCGCGCCCTCGGCGGAGCGGACTGGGCGCGCAGCGTGACCGAGCATGCTCACTGGGTACGCATGGGCACGCAGGGATTGGAGCGATCGGAAGGCTCGAGGATCGGTGGTTCGTGGCTCATCGACATAGCTTAGATCTTCGTCGGGCGCTCTGGAGGGTGTGCAGGCGGTTAGCCGGGCAGGTCGGATTTCCCGTAAGGACGCCAGGGGTATACTTTTCTTAACGTTCACGTTAGAGCTTCGGAACCTCCGTTACCTCCTCCTAGGGAATCTGCGATGCCCTCCGCCGAGGATATTGCTCCGTCACTAGTAGTTCCAGGCCGGCGGCCCAGTGGATTCATCCTCGGCCGCTTCGAGGCAATGACGAACCCCTACTTCCGACTGCTGTTCATCGGGAACCTGCTGCAGTTCGGCTCCATGCAGATGCAGCAGCTGGTGCGGGGCGTCCTCGTCTTCCAGTTGACGGGCTCGTTCGCTGCGCTGGGCCTCGTATCGATGGCGAACGCCGTCCCTGGCCTGATCTTCGCCCCCATCGGAGGTGTGCTCGCAGACCGCGCGCCGAAGAAGCTCGTGATCCAGTCCGCCTAGGCTTACAACGTGCTGAACGCCGCCGTCCTCGCGGTCCTCGCTGCCACGGGGCTGATGCGCATCGAGTACCTCATGATCAGCGCCGTCCTCCAGGGCGCAGTCAACTCCCTGATGATGCCGTCGCGACAGTCGATCATCTCGGACCTCGTGGGCCGCGAGAACCTGATGAACGCGATCGGTATGAACACGTCCGGGCAGAACCTGATGCAGCTGCTCGGTCCGGCGCTCGGCGGCCTGCTGCTCGCGCTCCTCAGCCCCGCATGGGTGTTCGGGGTGATGGCAGGGATGTACGCCGGCGCCGTCACCTTCACGATGCGCCTCCCGAAACGGCCCACCTTCTCATACGAGGGCGCGCGAGGGCCACGTCGCGGTGGCCTACGCGACATCTTCGAGGGCGCACGCTCCGTCGCCAAGAATCCGCCGATCCGCACGCTCATCATCGTGAACTTCATCATGGTGCTCGCCACGATGCCGTACCAAATGATGTTGCCCGGCTTCGTACGCGAGGTGCTGCAGAAGGGCCCGGCCGAGCAGCGCATCCTGATGACGATCACAGGCGTCGGAGCGCTCGAAGGGTCGGTCGTTGTGGCCTCGCTCACCGAACGGGACCGAGGGCGGGTGCTCCTGATGGTCGCGACCGTGGGCGGCGTCGCGCTAATCGCGTTCGCAGCGTCGACGAACTACTACCTGACGATGCCGATCATGTTGATCCTCGGCGCCGCCCAGGCGACGCGGATATCGCTGGGCCAGGTGCTCATCCAGTCCTACTCGGCAAACGAGTACCGCAGCCGCGTCTCGGCCGTCTGGTTCATGCAGTTCAGCCTCGTCCAGGTCGGGACGTTCGTTGTCGGCATTCTTGCCGAAGTGCTCGGGCCACAGCTCGCGATCGGCGGCCTCGCGGCAGCGATGCTCGTGGCGCTCGCGTTCATCACGGCGTTCGTGCCGCGGATGCGCAACCTTCAGTAGCGAAGTCAGCGACGCGCTATCGCGTGGCGAAGCAGTTCCACGTCGGCGTGATGAGAACCTCGTTCAGTGTGACGTGCGCCGGGAGTTGCGCCACGTAGCGGATGAGGTCACCGACGTCCTCCGCCTGGAGCATGCGCGCCTTGTCCTCGTCGCTCACCTTCACCGGGCGCAATTCGAGGATGGGCGTGGCAACCTCGCCGAGGCAGATCGCGGTCGCGCGGATGCCATTGTTGCGCTCCTCGATCAGCAGGCTCGTGGTCAACGCGTTGAGGGCGTGCTTCGCGGCGCCGTAGGCTGGGCCGGTGAGCGGACTCACAGCCTTCCCGGTCATCGATGATGGCGTTGATGATCACACCGCCACCCTGGGCCCGCATCAGCGGCACGACGGCGTGGCAGCAGTAGAAGACACCGTCGAGGTCGATCCCGATCACCTGATCCCAGCCGTCCGTAGAGACCGTCGACCAGTTCCGGTCAGTGACGTTCACGCCCGCGCTGAACACGCCAATATCGATCCGACCGTGGCGCGCCTGGATCCGGACAACGACGTCAAGCACCGCGTGCTTGTCGGCCACGTCGAGCGGCTCGATCGATGCCGTCCCACCTGCTGCCTCGATCTGCTTGGAGACAGCCTCGAGGGCGTCCCGGCGTCGGCCAGAGAGGACGACGGTCGCGCCTGCCTCAGCCATTTTCAAGGCCGCGGACTCCCCGATGCCGCTCCCCGCACCGGTGATCCACGCCACGCTGCCTGTTAGATCACGCAAGATTCCCCCTCGTCACGCAGTGGTGCCGGCGGCATCGCGGCCACCGGGCTAGACGAGGCCGACGGCGTCCACCTCCAGGCCAAGGGTGCGGACGGTCTCGGCCGTGGGCCGGCCCGTTTCGGGATCCCAGCCCTGCTCGAGGTAGTAGGCCGTGACGACCTCGCCCATCGCCTCGTCAGTCAGGCCCTTGTGCTTCGGCAGGTCCTCCGAGAACCGCTTCGGCAGGCGGTCGTCCGCGCGGGTCATGCCTTCGCGCATGTTGAACAGACGCGCCAGGGTCAGACCACGATGCGCCGTGGCCACCATCTCCGCCTGGTCGACACCCCAGCCGGTGACGGCGTTGATGATCTCGGCGGTCTGGCCATCGTCATAGGCGAGGAAGTGGCACATGCCGACCTGATTGCGCAGCCCGTTCTTGTCGCCGGTCTGGCGCATGTGATCGCCGCCCGTGGGGGCCAGGAGGTAACTCGTGCGCATCGGCTCCATGTGACGCGGGTCGTGCATGGCCATCTCCATGCCCTTCACCGTCGTGAGGAAGGCCTCAGAACCCTGCGCAATCTTTGCTGAGGCGCACTGGGAGCCCTCGGCGAGCAGGTCACCGAAGCCATCCCGGTACGCGATCTTGTTCAGCATCTCGATGACGGCGTCACCGTTGCTGAACTGCAACTTCACCCCGTCGGTGTCCTCGGCGGTGAGGATGCCCTTTTCGTAGCACTCCATCGCCCATGCGATCGTCGTGCCGGCGGTGATCGTGTCCATGCCGAGGTAGTTGCAGACCTCGTTGGACTTGCA
>CANFFZ010000021.1 GCA_947446155.1 Chloroflexota bacterium
AGCCCCTGGGAGAACGGCTACATCGAGTCCTTCAACGGCCGGCTACGCGACGAGTACCTCAACGGTGAACGCTTCGACACCCTGTTCGAGGCGCAGGTCCTGATCGAGGCGTGGCGAAACGAGTACAACCGCATCCGCCCGCACAGCTCGCTCGGCTACCGCTCCCCGGCACCACGCCTTCACCGGCCTTCGAGGCGGGAACAGTATTTGCGGCGGTAAACGCGAACCCCGCGCCAACGATCAGCGCGGCCAGGACGCTGACCCCCGCGACCATCCACACCTGTTTTCCTGAGGACATAGGGGACTCTCAGCCCGCCGTGCTCAAACATCGGACGCCCTGTCGCACGACGAGACCGGGAATGATCACGCCGGATGCGGGAAGGTATACTTAAAACACTACGCTGGAGGGCTGCCCGACACCGAGAGCGTCCTTGCAGAACTGTCCCAAATGGGATGACGCACGTGCTGGCGGGGGTCGCGACCGGGCGAGTAGACTCGATCCTACCGACAATCCACCCCGCGCCTCCCCGCGCACAGGCGGCACGCCGCATGGCCACCCCGGCCCGCCAGCAGTGGCTGGATCTGAAAGCGCAGCACCCCGACGCGGTGCTCTTCTTCCGCATGGGCGACTTCTACGAGACCTTCGAGGACGACGCAGAGACGGCGGCGCGCGTCCTCGGCATCGCGTTGACCTCACGGCCGATGGGCAAGGACGAGGGACGGATGCCGCTCGCGGGGATCCCCTACCACCAGCTCGACCGCTACCTCGACCTGCTGGTCGCTGCGGGGCACCGGGTGGCCATCGGTGACCAGGTGAGCCTGCCGCCCTCCAAAGGGGGCGCCCCGGGGCTTGTGGAGCGTCGTGTGGTGCGCGTGGTCACCCCGGGCACGGTAGACGCGGGTGATCTGCTCTCCGAGCGCGCCCACAACTGGCTGGTGGCACTCGCACCGGCGCCGGGGGAGGCCCGCTGGGGGCTGGCGGCGTGCGACGTCACAACCGGCGAGATCGAGGTGATGGTGGTGGCCGGAGAGGCGCTGGCGGGGGAGTGGGCCCGGCTCACGCCGCACGAGGTGCTGGTGCCCGAGGGCGGTGAACTCCCGTCCGCGCTGCCATCCAGTGCCCGATTGACGCGACGCCCGTCGCGTCAATTTGGAATTGATCGGGCACGCGAGCGTCTGTGCGAACGGCTTCGCGTGGGGAGCCTCGGCGGGTTCGGGCTGGAGGGCCTGGACGCCGCCGTAGGGGCGGCCGGGGCGCTCGTCGCCTACCTCGAAGAGTCATGGCCGCAGGCGCTCACGAACCTCCGCCCGC
The DNA here is from genome assembly GCA_947446155.1 of Chloroflexota bacterium. Next base: position 1,313 of record CANFFZ010000021.1, read on the forward strand.
CGCGCGCGGTGCGTGCCTCGGACATCGTGACGCTGGACGCCCAGACGCGGCGGAACCTCGAACTGTTCGCGACCACCCGAGGTGAGGGCTCCTCGCTCGTGGACGCGCTCGACCGCACGCTCACGCCGATGGGGGCACGGCTGTTCCGGCTGCGCCTGGGACGGCCGCTGCGCCGCGTAGCGGAGGCGGAGGCGCGGCTGGACGAGGTGGAAGCGTTCATCTCGATGCTCCCCCGGGAGGCGCTGCGGCGGGCACTGCGGGGCATGCCTGACCTCGAACGACTGCTCGGGCGGGTGCGGGCCGGCACGGCGCACGCCAAGCACGTAGTGCAGGTACGGCAGGCACTCGAACGGCTGCCAGCCGCGCGGACGGCAGCGCTCGCGGCGGGCCTGGCTGGTGAGGCGATGGCCACGGGCCTCGCCGGCGCGGAGAAGGCGGCCGCGGTGATCGCGGCCGCACTCGACGACGACCCGCCCGCCGAGGTCGGCGAGGCGCCCACCGTGCGCGCGGGGTTCGATGCCGAGGTGGACCGGCTGCGCGGACTCGCGACGGATGCTCGGAGCGCGCTCGCCGCGCTGGAGAGCCGCGAGCGCGCGCGCAGCGGGATCACGTCGCTCAAGGTGGGGTACCACCGCGTCTTCGGGTACTACCTCGAGTGTCCGCGCGCGCAGGCGGACCGGGCGCCAGCGGACTACGAGCCGCGCCAGACGCTTTCCAACGCGCAGCGCTTCTTCTACGCGCCGCTCGCCGCACTGGAGTCCGAGATCCTCGGCGCAAAGGACGCCCTCACGGCCGCCGAACGCGGGGTGCTGGAGCGCGTGCTGGCGCAGGTCGCCGCCGCCGGGCCTGCCGTAGAGCGTGCGGCCGACGCCGTCGCACGCCTCGATGTCGCCTCCGGGCTCGCAGCGCTGGCGGCGGACGGTGGGTACGTGCGCCCGGTGCTGGCCGAGGGCGGCGCGATCGAGATTGAGGGCGGGCGGCATCCGGTGGTGGAGCGGCGGCTACCGGCCGGCCAATTCGTCCCGAACGACGCACACCTCGGCGGTGCGCACGCCGACCTCGTGCTCCTCACGGGTCCGAACATGGCGGGGAAGTCCACCTACCTGCGGCAGGTCGCGCTAGTCGTGCTGCTCGCGCAGTGCGGCTCGTTCGTCCCGGCGACGCGCGCCCGGATCGCGATGGTGGACCGCATCTTCAGCCGCGTCGGCGCACAGGATGACATCGCCTCCGGACAGTCGACGTTCATGGTGGAGATGCTGGAGACGGCGACCATCCTGCACAACGCGACCGAACGCTCGCTGGTGATCCTCGACGAGGTCGGGCGCGGGACGTCGACGTGGGACGGCCTGGCGATCGCGCGGGCGATCGTGGAGCACCTGCACCACCGCCCGGGCGGGACGCCGCGCACGATCTTCGCCACGCACTACCACGAGCTCACGGCGCTCGCGCGCACACTGCCGCGGGTCACGAACCGCTCCGTCGCCGTGCGCGAGGAAGGCGGCGAGGTGGTGTTCCTCCACCGCATCGTGGAGGGCGGCGCGGACCGCTCGTACGGCGTCCATGTGGCCGCGCTCGCAGGACTGCCGCGCTCAGTGGTGGCGCGGGCACGCGAGATCCTCGCGGCGCTGGAGGCGAGCGCACTCGATGCCGGGGTGCCTTCGGCGGCGACGCCGGGCACCACAGAGCGAGGGGCACAGTTGAGCCTCGCGGCGGCGGAGCAGGAAGCGCTACTGCGCGAACTCGCCGCGCTCGAACCCGACGCGCTCAGCCCGCTCGAGGCGCTGCAGCGGCTGTACGACCTGCGGGCGCAGGCCCGCGCACGCCTCGGTGCCGAGGGTTAGCGTGCGGCCTTGCCCACGCGGTGACTCACGGGCCGGTCGCGGGGCCGGGACGGCCAAAGGTGGCATCCGGCGCGCGGCTCGTCCCCGGTACGCCCACCTCGAACAGCCGTGCCTGGACGGCGAGGGCGATGTCGATCAGTCCCGCCTCCCCGGGCGCCGCTGGGCGGTGGGCCGCACCAACGACCCCCACGACGAACGCCGGCGACAGTTCGGGGTGACGGGACCAGACGAGGGCGACCGCGGCCGCAACGATCGGTGTCGCGAACGACGACCCGTCGCCGCGCGCGTACGGGCCGCCCTCACAGATCCAGCCATCGAGGCCGCAGCGCTTCGCCGGGAGCGCGGACAGCAGGTCGACCCCGGGCGCAAGCAAGCCGACACCGCTGCCGAAGTCGGCGAACGGTGCCACGCGCGTGTAGTCGATCGTGCCGTTCGCCACGACCCCGCTCGCCGCGACCGAGAGCACCCCCGCGTAGGCGGCGGGGTAGGTGACGCCACGCCGGCCGTCGTTCCCGGCGGAGGCGACGATGATCGCGCCGCGCTGCTGGGCGTCCTCGACGGCTGCGCGCAACGCGGGGGAGTCCGTGCGGGTGCCGAAGGAGAGGTTGATCACCTTCGCGCCCATGCGTGCGGCGTAGCGCACGCCGGCGGCGGCTTCTGCGATCCGGCCCGTGCCCGTGCAGTCCAGCACCTTCACCGGCAGGATGCGCGCGCCCGGCGCGATCCCGGCCACCTCCGCACCCGGACCCGCCGCCGCGATCAGGCCGGCGACGAAGGTCCCGTGGCCCTCGTCATCGTTTGCACGCCAGTGGGGCGCGGCGAACAACGGGCCACACGAGGGGTCGGCCGTCTCCGGCGAGACGAAGGAACAGCCAGCGATGTCGTCCGCGCAGCCGCTGCCGTCGTCGTCGCGCCCGTCGAAGTTCGCGTCGGCCAGGTTGACGGCGATGCGCGAGACGAGGGCGGGGTGATCCCAGTCCACGCCGGAGTCCACGACGGCCACCACGATGCCCTGGCCACCGTCGGGCGACCACACGGCAGGCAGCTGCAGCGCCTCGAAAACGCGTTGCTGACCGCTCGCATAGCGCGGGGCGGACGGCACGCCCGTCGCGTGGACGAGCGCGTCCTCCTCCACGCTAGCGGCGAGGCCGGTCGCTGCGATCCGCTGCGCGAGGTCGCGCGAGTCCGTGCCGGTCGGGACGCGCACCTGTACCGGGTCGTCCGGCCCGCCGGTCGCGCGTGCCTCGAGGTGCATGCGGGCGAGCGCGGTGACCAGCACCCGGGCATCGAGTCCGGCACGCGGTTGGAGCGCGAGGTGCGAAGCGGTCGCGGGCAGTGGGCGCAATTCGGTGGGACGCATGGAGACGCCGCGCGCAGGAATATCGCGCACAGAGAGCAGCGCCAGGCCGACGAGGAGCGCGACGGCGGCGGTTGCGAGGGGACGTGTCAGTCGGGGGAGGTGCATCCGTTCCTTCGGTGTGCTGCCGCCTGCGCCATGCTACGGAGCGCCCGATCACGCGGCAACCAGATTCGACGCACAGCCCCGATTCTGTGCGTAGGCACCTCGTCATGAACGACCGCCCGCCGATCCGCGTCCTGGCGCCAGAGGTCGCCGCGCGCATCGCCGCCGGCGAGGTGATCGAGCGGCCCGCCTCTGTGGTCAAAGAATTGGTCGAAAATGCCCTCGACGCCGGCGCCACGCGCATCGAGGTCGAGATCGAAGGTGGCGGCGCGGACCGCATCCGTGTGAGCGACGACGGCCACGGCATCCCGCCGGAGCAAGTCGCGGACGCCTTCGAGCGGCACGCGACCTCGAAACTGCGCTCGGAGCACGACCTGTACGCGGTGCGCACGCTCGGCTTCCGTGGCGAAGCGCTCGCGGCGATCGCGGCAGCCGCGGACGTCGACCTCGTCAGCCGCCCGGCGGCGCAGACGGCAGGTGCGACGCTGCGGCTGCGCAACGGTCGTACCGAGCGTCAGGGGAGCGCGGCTGCCGCGCCGGGGACGAGCATCGAGGTGCGCGAGCTGTTCGCCTCGCTCCCCGCGCGACGCCGCTTCCTGCGCGCGACCCGCAGCGAGACGCAGGCGGTCGCGCGCGTGATCGCGGACTATGCCCTCGCCTACCCGGAGGTCGCCTTCCGGCTCACGGCGGACGGCCGTAATGCGCTCGCGGCACCGGGCTCGGGCGACCCACGCGACGCCGTCGCCTCGGTCCACGGTGCCGAGGTCGCTGCCGCGCTGCTGCCCGCATACGCGTTGCGTGCCGTGGCGATCGAGGGAGAGGTGGAGCCAGCCCGCTGCGAGGTCGGCGGGCTGGTCGGTCCGCCCTCACTCCACCGCGCCAGTCGCGCGGCGATCCACGTGGTGGCGAACGGCCGCGCGGTCGTGGCGCGTGCGCTGCTGCCGGCGGTGGAACTCGGCTACGAGGGCCTGCTACCGGGTGGGCGCCATCCGGTCGCGCTGATCCGCATCACCGTGCCACCCGACCAGGTGGACGTGAACGTGCATCCCCAGAAGGCCGAGGTGCGCTTCCGCCACGAGCGCCTCGTGTTCGCCGCCGTGCAGGCGGCCGTGCGCTCCGCTCTCGCGGGGGCACCGCACCTCGTGCCTGACTCGCCCGAACTGGCCTCGATGCCCGCGTTCGCGTCGAGGCCGCTCGCGCCGGAGACCGAGTCGCGCTCGTGGTCAGGCTTCGACTTCGGGACGACCCCTGCAAGCGCACCCTCAGACGTCGAGGGCCTGACGGGCCGCGACGTGATCGAGGGGGCACGCGTCGCCTCGATGGTGGAGCGGGAAACGTCACCGCCACGCCTCGACGGAGGTGTGCCGCTACTCCGGCCGATGGGACAGATCGAGGACACGTACATCGTGGCCGAGTCGTCGGACGGGATGGTGCTGGTTGATCAGCACGCCGCGCACGAACGCGTGCTGTACGAGCAGGTGCGGGCGCGCCTCGCAGCGGGGGAGCGACCGAGCCAGCCGCTGCTGCAGTCGGTGCTCGCGACGCTGTCTGCGCCGCAAGCGGCGCTGCTCGCTGGCGGCGCGAGCGACCTCGAGGCGATCGGCTGGGAGGTCGAGGCGGCGGACGGCGCAGCAGTGATCGTGCGCGCGGTACCGGCGGCACTCGCGGGACGCGACGTGGCACGCGCGCTCACGGACTACCTCGACCGGTTGGACGCGGAAGAGCGGCTGTCCGGGCCGGACAGCGCGGCGGCGACACTCGCCTGTCGGGCGGCGGTGATGGCGGGCGACCGGCTGGATGCCACGCAACAACGAGCGCTGCTCGACGCGCTCGCGCGCTGCGACACGCCACACACCTGCCCGCACGGGCGGCCTACGATGCTCCACCTCAGCCGCGCGTCGCTCGAGCGGTCGTTCGGACGGCGTTAGGGCTACAGCACGCCCGGCGTGTTCAGCGGCCGATCCGCGAAGAAGATCAGGCGCGCAGCCTCGCGGTACTCCTCCGGCGCCGGCGGCAGGACCTCGTTGTCGCGCGTCCACGCGGCGACGGCGCGCAACCACACCTCACCAGCGTCGGCGGGTTCGACCGCGCCGAGGGCGTGGCGGACGGCGCGGACGCAGGCGGCGTCCTCCACCTGCAGGATCAGCGCGCGCGCCCTGGCACCGGTGGCCGCGGCGGCATAGACCACCCGCAGCGGCACGGCGACGGACCGAGGCGCCCCGTAGGCGACGTTCCCGACCGCCGCGAGGGGCACCACGTCCTCGCGCCGTCCGTACACGCGCAGGAGCGCGAGCGAACGGCGCACGCCCTGCGGGTTGAGCAGCGCGGGGTACGCGAGCGCGTCGAAGAACAGCGGCGGCGTGACGCCGAGGGCGAGCGCGCGGTCGGCCGCCAGGGATGCCTCGTGCATCACCCACTCGACCTCGCCGTTGGCGATGCCGTCACGGTCGACGCGGCGCGGCGAGACCACGAGGCTCGCGCCGGCTGCCGCAGCAGCAGCGACGAGCACCTCGTCGGCGGGACTGCTGCCGGTGCCTGCAGGGAGCGAGTTGGCGACCAGCGGCCCGGGCACACCGTCACGCGCGCATACCTCAAGGGCGGCGGTGATCGCGGCGGGGCGACCGGCGTCGATCCAGAGCGGGACACCGGGGGCCGCGCTGCGTGCTGCGGCGATGGCCCACGGGATCTCGTCCGGCGGCGGGTCGATACCGAAGTTGAGGTCGAGTGCCTGTGCGCCCGCCTCGACCTGCGCCCGCACTGACTCGGCGACCAGCGCGCGGTCGTCCCGCGCAAAGGCACCGGCGAGCGCGCTGCGGCGGAACTGCAGCGACTGACCGACGAGGAGCACGGGACAGGACGCTAGAGGACGGGCGGAAGGCCCTCGCGGCGCTCGCGCCACTTCAGCATGAGCGCGATGGCCCGAGCGGCGCGCGCGACGGTGGGGTAGGCCGCGATGCCGGCGGCGTAGGCCTCCTGCTGGAAGAGGTCGAGCATCTCCGGGCGCGCGGACCGGTCGCGCAGCAGCACGACGATCGGGATGCCGGTCTCGTCCTGCGTCTGCTTGTACGTCTCGATCGACGTCTTGATCTGCTCCCGAATCTGCCGTTCGCGTTCCTCGGTGTCCGGGTCTGGGGCGCCCTGCACCGCGCGCTGGCCGATGTTCGGTGCGGCGATCACCACGTCGTTGGTCGGCGCGGCCGCGACGATCCGGAGCGTCTTCAGGGCGACGTCGGGCGTCCCCATGTTCGTGTCGATCGGGTTGTTCACACTTGTGCCGGCGACGGGGATGAACTCGTTCAGCAGGCGCTTGGTCTCGTCCGGTGTGGGCGTGACCTCGAGGCCAGCGGTCGCGATCGCGTCGGAGGAGAGGACCGCGAAGCCACCACCACCGACGATCAGGGCAACGCCCCGGCCGCGCACGCGCTTCACCGAGGTGTTCACCGCGACGACGAGGTCATGCAGGTCGTCCATGGTCTCGGCGCGCATCGCGCCGGTCTGGCGGCAGAGCGCCTCGAAAATGTCGATGGAACCCGCGAGCGAGCCGGTGTGAGAGTGGGCGGCGCGGGCGCCCGCGCTGGTGAGGCCACCCTTCAGCAGGATGACGGGCTTCACGCGCGCGGCGGCCTTCACCGCCTCGAACATCTTGCGGCCGTCCTGGACGCCCTCGATGTAGGCCGTGATCACCTCGGTCTGCGGGTCAGCAGCGGCGTAGTCGAAGAGGTCGTGGGCGCGGATGTCGATGCCGTTGCCGAAGGAGACGACCTTCGAGAAGCGCACGCCGCGCCGTCCGAGGCCGTGGACCACATCGCCGGCGTTCGCGCCGGACTGGGAGATCATCATCACGTTGCCGGGCTCCTTCGGGAACCCGTTCATGAACGCAATCCGCTCGGACGGCACGTACAGCCCCATGCAGTTGGGGCCCACGGCACGGATGCCAGCCGTCTTCAGTTTGGCGATGACTTCCTGCTCCATCTTCGCCATCTCGAGATCGCCGGTCTCGGAAAAGCCGGCGGTGAAGAAGTGGATCGAGCGCACTTTCTTCTGGATCGCCTGCTCGACGAGCATGGGGACGGCGCGCGCGGGGATCAGCGAGATCACGTGGTCGACCGGGTCCGGCGTGTCGAGGAGCGTCGGGTAGCACTTGAGGCCGCGGATCTCCGTCGCCTTCGGGTTGACGGGGTACAGGCCGCCCTTCTCCCCGAACCCCTGCTCGATCAGCGAGGAAAGGAATCCGCTCGACCCGCCACCGGCGCCGGGCACGCCGTCACTGCTGGGCACGCCGACGAGGGCGATCCCGCGTGGGTGGAAGATCGGTTCAAGGGCGTGGTCGGGCACGGCGGTCTCCTGCTGCGCGCTGGCGACTGGGCCGAGTCGCGGGCGGTTGAGGTCGCTCGGATGGTAGCGCGCGGCTCGGGGTGAGTCTCGGGCGCCCTCAGACGGGGCTGTTCGAGCCTACGGGAGCGTCGTCGAGGCCCCGGCGGCGGCATCGACCGGCGGATGCGTCGCGATGTAGTACATGAGTGCGACCACCCCCGCCCGATGCGCGGCGAAGTCGGTGTCGTCTCGTCCCACCATCTCGATGTCCATCGCCGTGATGCCGTGCTGTTCCATCGAGTCAATGAACTGGCCCGTGACGGGGTACGCCTTCCACTCCTCGATATATCCGAGGCTGGCGCCCGTGGCATACACCGCGGCGAACTGGGCGGCTCCTGGCGCTTCGTTCGCTTCAACCAGCCCCCCGCAGCAATGCAGCATCAGGACGACATCGGGGTGGGTACCCAGGGCGTAGTCGTAGAGCGCACGCGTCTCGGGTTCAGAGAGTGGTTGTGTCCCGGCCCCAACGGGGCCGCTGTGGAAGGCCTCCGCCTGCCAGCTCGCCGTCGGCCAGTTGCGGTTCAGGTCGACATCGTTCCCGTTGGTGCGTTGGCCCAGCGCCAGACCATCCATATTCAACGTGGGTAGCACGCAGAGCCGGAGTGCTGCGGGTACCGAGAGGTCCCCGGTCTGCGTCGCCAGGGCGATCTCCTGCGCCAGCGTCGAGGTAATGACCTCCGGCCCAGTGTGCATGCCGCCCACGATGAGCACCGTCTGAGTACCGTCTGAGTACCGGTCCCCACGCACACGACGTCCAGGGGCCGATTCTGCAGCGATGCGCCAATGCGGACGGCGACGGCAGGGGCGGTAATGTAGGACGCGGCTGCGTGCCCGAGGGGCAGTCCGACCAGGACAGCGAGGAGCATCGCGAAAGCCATGAGATGCGGTCTCGAGTGGTGTCGCGGCAACTGATCGCCTCCTGCACCCCTCGTCATGGGGTGCGAGATCAGCGTCCGGTCTGGGCAGTGACATATCAGTCAACGGAAAGCGCTCTGTGATGTATCTCTGCGACGATTCGTCGGTTGGCTCGATCAGCCTCGCCGGCCCCACAGCAGGACACGCGGGAACGGGAAGAAGTACGGCCGGCGGTCGCCCTCGATGGCGAGCAGGGCGGCCTCGTAGGTCTCGAGGTAGCGCGGCCAGAGGTCGGCGGGCAGCCGCGCCTGGTAGGCGGTGAGCAGGCTGCCCTTCAGCCACTCGACCGCGCCGTGGGTGGACTCCATCACGTGGGGGTAGATCTGTAGCCGGACGTGCTGCTCCACGAAGCCGAGGTCGCTCAGCAGCCGCGAGTAGAACACCGCGTCACGGACGGGATCTTCGCGCACCCAGCCCTCGAGGGCGGTGGCGAAGGGCTCCTGCTGCGCGATCTCGGCGGTGAGGCGGTGGGGGATGCCCTGGTTGGCGGGGATCTGCACGGCCAGCTGCCCGCCCGGCCGCACGAGTTTCACCAGTTCCGCGAAGAGGGTCTCGTGCCCTGTGACCCACTGCAGGGCCGCGTTCGAGAACACGAGGTCGAAACCCTCGGGGTAGCGCTCGGGCGTCGCGCGGATGTCTTCGCGCACGAAGGTGAGGCCGGCACCGGCGTAGGGGGTGGCCTTCTCCAGCATCGCGTCCGAAGAGTCCACGCCGATCGTCTCGGCGGCCTGGAGTTCACCGTGGAGCCATGCGGTGAGGTCGCCCGGCCCGCAGCCGAGGTCCGCCACGCGCATACCGGGCCTCGGCTGGACGAGCGCAGCGAGGTCGTAGAAGGGGCGGCTGCGCTCGTCGCGGAAGCGCCCGTACTGGCCGGGGTCCCAGTTGCCGCGACTGACCGCCTCGTTCGTCACGCCTGCGCCTCCTGCAACCTGTGCGATATGTGCCGGGTTTACCATGCCGCCCACGCGCGCGCAGCGATCACGCTCGATCCGCCGCTGAGAGGTCACGCCCCATGCCAGACGCCAACGAGATCTCCAACGCCGCCCGCTGGGCCTACCTGCGCTCGCAGGTGCCGGCTATGGAGCGCACCACCTACCTGAACGCGGGCTTCATCGGCCCGATGTCCAACTTCGTCGCGAAGGCCTTCCGCGACCGCTTCGACCTCGAAGTCTCGCTCGGGCCGACCACGCGGACGGTATCCGAGGACCGGATGGCGATCACGACACGGCTGAAGGAAGCCGGCGCGAAGATGCTCGGCTGCGACGTGGACGAACTCGCGATCACGGGCAACACGACCGAGGGCGTGAACATCGGCGTGAACGGCGTGGAGATGCGCCCTGGCGACCGCGTGGTGACCACGAATATCGAGCACGGCGGCGGACTGATGCCGGCCTACCGCCTACGCGAGCACGGCGCCGAACTCGCGTTCGCGCGGATCGAGGCGGAGGACGGCCCCGGCGCCATCGTGGAGCGGTTCGACGAGGCGATGGGCGACCACGCACGCCTCGTGATCCTGAGCGAGATCTCCTTCTCGACCACGCAGCTGCTGCCGGTGCGGGAGATCGTGGAGATGGCGCACGCACGCGGCGCGACGGTGGTCGTGGACGGCGCGCAGACAGCGGGGCACCTTCCCCTCGACATGCACGCGATGGACGTCGACGCGTACGCCGTCCCAAGTCACAAATGGCTGTGTGGGCCGGGCGGCATGGGCCTGCTCTACGTGAAGCGCGACCGCATCCCCGACATCGAACCTGTGAAGGTGAGCGGCCGTTACGCCGCGTCCTACGACTACGAGGGGAAGTTCGAACCGAAGCGCGACTCCGTGCTCAAGTTCGAGGTCTCCACGATGTCATCGCCCGCGGCAGCCGGGATGGCGGCCGCGATGGAGCAGTACCTGGAAAGCGGCCCGCAGGCACACTGGGACTACGTGCGCTGGCTGAACCTCGAGGCGGAGCGCCGGATGGCCTCGATCCCGGGGGTGGAATTGACCGGGGCGCGGCAGGAGGCGACGCGCAGCGGGCTGTTCCTCTTCAAACTCAAGGGCACCGACCCCGCACACCTCGCGTACTACATGCAGGTAGCGGGCGGCATCGTCTGTCGCTCGGTAAAGCAGATGGACTCCGTGCGGCTGTCGCTCAACTCGTACAACAACACCGCCGACCTCGACAAGGTCGCGGAGTACGTGGAGCGCGCGGCAACGAAGGGGATCCCGGAGGACATCCTGGAAGCGGCGCGCGCGGTCGCAGCGCCTGTCGAGGCGTAGCCCCTCGGCGGTGCTAGCCCGTGGCCGCGTCGAGCGTAGGGCTGGCCCAGCGTGAGACGACATCCACGAGACCAGCGTGGTCGAAGGGCTTCGGAAGCAGCGCCTTGGCGCCGTGCTGGAGCACCTCGTCCTCGTTCGCGCGGCCGCTCATCATCACCACCGGAGTCAGATAGCCGCGGGCTCGCAACTCGCTGATGGTGGACCAGCCGTCCATCACGGGCATCTGCACGTCCAGGAGCACGAGGTCGAACGAGGAATGCTGGGCGACACGGTCGAGGGCCTCGGCGCCGTTGCGGGCGGACTCGACCTCGTGGCCCGTGCCGCGAAGCACCGCGACTACGACCTCGCGCACGAGGTGCGTCATCGTCGACGACGAGGACGCACGGGGCAGCGGTAGAGCGATGAAGCGGCGCAACCACGGGCACGTCCTTCATGGGCTGGTGATACTTCTAGGGTGTTTGATCATCCGTCACGGGAGCGTCACGCATGACGGTGCAAGAGGGTGACTGCTGGTGGTCCCGCCTGACAAAGCTGTCAGGGGAGATCAGCATCGAGTCACGCTTCTGCCCTCGATGCTTGGGCGGACGATGCAGAGGCCCGGGGCGACCCGGGCCTCCGTCCGCTGACTGCGGGTCACCTACCGGAAGCGGTAGGCGGTGAGACGGTGTCCCACCGTCCGGCGATAGTCCTCGCCGGCTTCGCGGTGAGACGGGCGTCCCGGCCGGCCGTCCCGGACTACCTGGCGGTAATACTCGTCCAGTCGCATCTGTGGCTCCTTCCACGCCCGCCGGGGCCGTGCCCTCGGCGAGGTGCCTGGTGCTCGCTGTTGGCGAACGCTGGTGGCCGATGCCCCTGAGCAGAGCCCCTCGGTGGGTCTGGGAGGAGAAACAGGAAGGCCGGGAGGCTCATCACCTCCTGCGGCTCTTGCAGGTGCTCACTCGTTGGGTGGGCCAGCGTGGCGCCTCGCTGGGAAAGGGAAAACGCGCTGGGAGGAGAAAGGTAAACGATGTCGACGAGAAATCTTGGTCCTGTTTGGCACACCCCCCGAGTGAGCCCTGACCCGCGCCTACAGCAGGGCGATCTGGCGCTCCGGCGGCGGCGCCTCGATGGGTTCGGTGCGACGGTCCGCGATGCCCACCTCCGCCACGAGGCGCTTCACGCGCGCGCGGATCGGCTGGTCTACGGAGCAGTCGAGGTACGCGCCCCGGTAGAGGGAGGCGTAACGCGCCGCCTCCTCCGGCCACACTCGCGCGAGACCCTCGAGGAAATGCTCGCGGGTGCCGCTCTGGAGGTAGAGCGTGCGCGTCCACAGATGCGTCGCGCCCGCATCTCGAGCGGCGCGGACGACCTCCAGCAGTTGCTCCGGGCGGTCGGAGAGGCCGGGGAGCACCGGCGCCATGCCGACGCCGGCACGGATACCCGCGTCCACCAGCATGCGCACGGCACGCAGGCGCTGCCTCGGCGGTGCCGTCCCCGGCTCGGTGTTCCGCCACACGTGGTCATCGAGGGTGGGCACCGAGAGGTTCACCGACACGTCCACCCGCGCCGAGGCCTGAGCGAGCACATCGATGTCGCGGACAATCAGCGGGCCGCGCGTGATGATGTCGAACGGTGTGCGGGAGCGCGCGAGCACTCGGATGCACCCACGAGTCAGGCGGTACTGGCCCTCGGCAGGCTGGTACGGGTCGGTCGCCGAGCCGATCGCCACGCCCTCGTGCTTCCAGGAGCGACGGCGCACCTCAGCATCGAGGACCGCCACGACGTTCGTCTTGACGCGGACAGAGCGGCCATAGGCCTCGCCCGAGGGGCGATCGGCGCGCTGCTCGAAACCGCGGACGTAGCAGAAGGTGCAGTGGTGGGCACAGCCCATGTACGGGTTGAGAGACCACGCGAACGCCATCCCCTGCACCGGCGAGAGGGCCGTCTTGCACGGCTCCTCGCGGTAGGCAGTCCTCGGCGGTGCGACGGCAGTCAGAGTGCGGTCTGGCATGACCCCATGATGGCTGAAGCCCCCTCGAAATCGAGGGGGCAAGTGGCACTCCCGTTGACCGGTACGGGCTAGCCGTCGCCCGTTCCGCGTGCGAGCGGCGGTAGGCGCATCGCACTCTGGAGGCGTGGGTACGCCACCCCGAAGGCACCCGCGCCGAGGAGCGCACCGGCGAGGGCGGCCAGCGCGTAGATCTTGCCCTCGCCGATGTTCACGAGGATCGGCCCCGGGCACATCCCCGTGATCGACCACCCGACGCCAAAGAGGATGCCGCCGAACACGTTGCCTCGATGTCCGGGCTTTGGCGTGACGACCAGGGGTGCCCCGGTGAGCGTCTTGCCGTAGCGCTTGAGCAGCCAGAGTGCGGGCGCTGTGACCACCACCGCCGTGCCGATGATGCCGTACAGCTGGAACCGTTCGAGCAGGAACATCCCCTGGATGAAGTCATAGTCAGCGGCACCGGAGCGGCTCAACACGAACCCGAAGAAGGTACCGAGGACGAGATAGACGAGGATCATCGCAGCCCTCTTCCTACAGGATCACGCGGTAGATGAGGTTAGTCGTGACCAACCCCGCCGCCATGAACGACATCGTCGAGACGAGGCTGGGCAGTTCGAGGTTCGAGAGGCCGAAGATGCCGTGGCCGCTCGTGCAGCCTCCGGCGAGGCGCGTCCCGAAGCCGATCAGCAGCCCGCCTGCGAACATCCAGACCACCTTCCCGCCCGGCCCCCAGCCGATGCGATCGTCGAACATCCCGAGGTCCCACGTCGGCGACCAGCCGCCGCCGAGCACGGCCGAGAGCACCCCGCCGAGCACCAGTCCCCCGAGCAGGGGGAGCCGCCAGCCGCCCTCCGACTTGAGTGAGTCACGGTGGAAGTACGGCGCGCGCAGGACAAGGGCGCATACATCCTCGAAGCCCGTGGAGACACCGAGACGGCGGTTCGCGATGACGAGCAGCGCGAGCGTGACGGCGCTGATGCCGAGGCCCGCGACGGCCCAGTGGATCGCCTGCATGTCATGGAGGATCAGCATCGAGGGCTCCTTCTCTCAATCTGCGCGCAGGGTACGCGCAGGCACGGGTGACTGCGCCCGGGGCTTCACAAACTGGCCTCGGCGGCGCGTACCATCCCGGCGCAGCCCGGGAGGTTCCCATGCCATCTTCCAACGCCCCCTGGGGTGACCGCGTCCGCCTCGACAGCGGCATCGAGGAGCGCTCGATCACCGTCGACCGCGGGGCCGGCCCGGTGCCGGGACTGCTGTGGACGAAGGTTGGTGCGGGACGCTCGCCGCTGGTGCTGGTCGGGCACGGCGGAAGCGGGAAGAAGGACGCCGCGAACAACCTCGCCACCCGCGACTTCCTCACCGGGCAGCACGGCATCGCCACGCTGGCGATCGACGGCCCGGCGCACGGCGACCGCGGTCCGGTGACGGACACCAGTCACCCCGCCTATACCGAGATGTGGAAAAACCCCCGCGTCATCGACGAGATGAACGAGGACTGGCGCGCCACCCTGGACGCCGCGCTCGCCTTCGGCGAGTTCAACCCGGGTGCCATCGGCTACTACGGGCTCTCGATGGTGACGATGTTCGGGCTGCCACTGGTCGCGTTCGAGCCACGGATCGCCGTCGCCGTCCTCGGCCTGTGCGGCGTCCGAGGTACGTCGATCGACCGGAGCGGGATCGCGGCGCGGCTGGCGGCAGATGCACCTCGCGTCACCTGTCTGCTGATGTACCACGTGCAATGGGACGACGAACGCTTCGAGCGCGAGAGTGCCTTCGAGTTGTATGGAATGCTCGCGTCCACCGATAAGCAACTGCAGTCCACGCCCGGACTGCACGCCGGCGTGGGCATCGAGGCGCGCGACACGATCCAGTCGTTCCTCGCCGCACGGCTGCAGGCGCTCCATGCCACCTCGGCTGTGAGCGCGCGATGAAGCGAGCTCGGGTCGGCAACGTCGAGGTCGTCGCGCTCGTCGATTGCGTTGAGGCGTACGACGCGAACATGGTCTACCCGGACGCCGCGGAGGTGATCGCTCCACTCGGCGGCTACCTCGACAGCGAGGGCCGCGTTGCGCTGAACTTCGCCTCGTTCCTGTTGCGCGAGGGCACCCGCACGATCCTCGTCGACACCGGATGGGGCCCGGAGCACCACGGGCTGCTCCCGGACGAACTGCGCGAGGCCGGCGTAGGCCTCGACGAGATCGACACGGTGATCTTCACCCACCTGCACGGCGACCACACGGCGTGGAACCTCGACCGGGTGAACGGGACACCGATGTTCCCGCGGGCTCGTTACCTGGTGCCGCGCGCGGACTGGGACCACTACAGCGCCGAAGCCTCGGCCTCCTTCGTGCGAGACGTCGCGCCACTCGAACGCCTCGGCGTCCTTGACCTGATCGAGGGCGAGTGGGTGCTCACGCCCTCGATGACCACGCTCCCGACGCCGGGACACACCCCCGGGCACACGAGTGTGGTGATCACCTCGGCCGGTGAGCGCGGGTTCATTCTGGGCGATGTCGTGTTCTCCGAGGTGGATGCAGCGCTGCCGGATCTCCTCAGCACGTTTGACGGCGACCGCGAACTCGCACGTCGGACACGCAAGGCCATCGTCCAGCGCCTCGTCGAGGACGGGTCACTCGTCGGCGCGAGCCACATCCGAGCGCCCGGCCTCGGCCGGTTCGTGCGCGACGGCGCGGGCACGCGCTGGGACGCGCTGGCGTAGGAGGTCTGATGCCGCTGCCAGCGTTCACCCTCGAGGCCGCATCGGGCCCGCTCGCCTTCCCCACGGGCCGGCCGGCGCTGCTGTGCTTCGTCAAGGAGGACTGCCCGACCTGCGGGCTCTCGATGCCGTTGATCGAGGAGGTGCATCGCGCGTTCGGCGACGAGGTGGACGTGCTGATCGTGGGACAGGACGCCGAGGGGAACGCGGTGCTGGTCGAGCGACACGGGCTCACCGCGCCGATGCTCGACGACTCCGCGCTGCATGTCTCCTTCGCGTACGACCTCGACACCGTGCCGACGGTGATCCTCGTTGACCCGACAGGCGAGGAGCGCACGCGGTTCGTCGGGTTCGGGCGGGACGACTGGCGGCACCTCGTGGCATCGCTCGCGGAGACCTCCGGGCTGCGGGCGCCTGCGGTGGACTGGGACGCCTACCCGGAGTCGCGCCCTGGGTGCGGGTCGAAGTCGGTGGAGCCGGGGATCGCGGAGCGACTAGAGGCGGAGGCGAGTGGGAGCCCGCTGCGCGCCCGCCGGATCGAGATCGCGACACAGGACGACGAGTTCGAGTTCATGTTCGACCAGGGCCTGACCGACGGCCTGCCAGTCGTCCCGCCGACACCCGAGCGAGTGCTGCGGATGCTCCGCGGGACTCGCCGCGACGCGCAGGAAGTGGTCGCGATCGTGCCGCCGAACATGGCCCCCGCGACCATCGAGAAAATCGCGATCAACACGGTGATGGCCGGGTGCCGTCCGGAGTACCTGCCGGTGGTCATCGCCGCCGTCGAGGCGGTGTGTACGGACACGTTCAACGCACACGGCATCATGGCGACGACGATGGGCGCCGCGCCGGTGCTGGTGGTGAACGGCCCGATCCGGCATCGCATCGGGATGAACATGGGCCTCGGCGTGCTGGGGCAGGGGAACCGCGCGAACGCGACGATCGGGCGGGCGCTGATGCTGGTGCTGCGGAACGTCGGCGGGGCGAAGCCGGGTGGGACGGAGCGCTCCACGTTCGGATCGCCCATGAAGTACACGATGGCCTTCGCGGAGTGGGAGGAGCGCAGCTCCTGGTCGCCGCTCCACGTGGAGCGCGGCTTCCGCGCAGAGCAGAGCGTGGTGACGGCGTTCGGCATGACCGGCGCGCCGCACCTGATCGTCGATCAAACCTCGAGGAGCGCGCGCGCCCTCGGAGGGAGCATCGGGGTCGGTCTGGAGTCGGCGGCACACCCGAAGGCTCACCGCTACGGCGACGTGTTGCTGGTGGTCGGCCCGGAGCACCTCGACACCCTCACGCACGACGGCTACGCGACGAAGGAGCATCTGCGCGCCCGAGTGCAGGAGGTGACGGCACGTCCATTCGTGGACGTGGTCTCGGACGACGAGGTCGGCGGTGGCGCCTCGGCTGACTCGCTCACCTCAATGACGGCCGAGCAGCGGACGCGGCTGGTGCCGAAGTTCGAAACGCCGGCGAACATCCACATCGTGGTGGCGGGTGCGGACGCCGGGAAATGGTCGGCATTCTTCGCCGGATGGACGACTGGAGCGGGCGGCACCATCCCCACGAGCCGGGTGATCGAGGAGTAGACTCGGCGCCAGAGGACGTGCCATGACGCTGATCCTTGACTCCACTGACGAGCGCGTCCCGGTCCGGCGGCATCTCACGCCACGGCCGGAACATCTGCGCGGGGTCGTCGGCCTCCTCGACATCTCGAAGCCGCGCGGCAACGTCTTCCTCGACCGCCTCGAAGCGCTGTTCCACGAGCGGCTGCCCGAGGTGGAGGTGCGGCGCTACCGGAAGCCGACGTTCACGAAGCCCGCGCCCGAGGACCTGCGGCGGAAGATTCTCGAAGAGTGCGGCTACGTGATCGAGGCGCTCGCCGACTGAGGATCCTGCACGACGTGCAGTGTGCACGACACCGTCTACTTCGAAACGCAGGGCCGGCCCTCGGTCTTCCTCGCCTCGACCGAGTTCGTGGACGCGGCGGCGGCGCAGTCGGTCGCGCTCGGGCTGCCCGAAGTGCGGCGTGTCTTCGTGCCGCACCCGATCCAGGACGCCCTCGACCCCGAGATGTGGGCGAAGGCGGAGGCGGCCTTCGAGGCGGTGGTTGCCGCCCTCCTCGACGCCTAAAACCGCACATAAGTCTCTCGTTTGAGGTCCGTGTTCACCCGTTTTTCACCCACCGGATGGGACGTCGAATCTGACGGCCTCCTCATGCTGACGCGCGTTCTGTCGAGGATCAGGGGGAACGTGATGCCGAGGCGAGCGTCACGGGTAAGGGACCGCGGTGCCGACCACGACACTCTCCGACGTGGAAGCCGTCCTCGACACGCTGGCGACGCCGGTGGTGGTGTGGGACCTCGAGGGGCACAA
The DNA here is from genome assembly GCA_947446155.1 of Chloroflexota bacterium. The sequence continues at coordinate 19,247 of CANFFZ010000021.1, forward strand.
CCTTGCGAGTAACACGGCCGCGGCGGCACTGTTCGGGTACTCCCGCACGCAGATGCACGCCATCAACCGCTCGATGACCGTCCACCCCGAGGATTTACAGGCGGTGCAGGCACGCGTGGCGACGCGGCGCGCAGGCGACCGCACCCGCCGGCACTTCGCCCAACGCATCGTGACAGCCACCGGCGCGATCCGGGAGTGTGCCTGCTCGGGCGCGGCGTACGAGTACGACGGCCAGATCATCGGCACCGTGGTCGAGTACTTCGACGCGGGACGCCTGGAGCAGGTCGGCGGCGCCTTCGCGCGCAACGCCGCGTTGTTCCGCGAACTGTTCGAGTTGAGCCCGGTCGCCGTCTTCAGCACCGGGCCCGACCACCGCTTCGAAATGGTGAACCCGACCGCCCGGCTGCTGCTCCAGCGCCCGATCGAGGAACTCGAAGCCGTCACCCTCGCAGACGTGGTGGCGCCCGAGCATCGTGCGTTCGTGGACAGCGAGGCGCGCGCGGGTGGCGCACCCGAGACCGTGGAACTCGAGATGCTGCGGCCGGACGGTTCCGGACGGTGGGTACACCTGTCGCTGCGGACACTCGCGGACGCACAGGGCGACTTCGCTAGCCAGGTGGGCCTCGCACAGGACATCACGCAACAGGTGGCCGCCCGCGACGCTGCCGTGGCTGCCGCACGCCATGACGCACTGACCGGCGCCCTCAACCGCCGCGCCTTCGAGGAACGCGTCACGCCAGCCGCGGAACGGAGCACGGCGGTCGCGGTCATCGACCTCAACGACTTCAAGTCGATCAACGACCACCACGGCCACGGCGTCGGCGACGAAGCACTTCTCGCGGTGGCCACTGCCCTCGGCGAGGTCGAAGGGGTCGAGGTGTACCGCACGGGCGGGGACGAGTTCGTCGCGGTCGCCACCGGTTGGACGGCGGCACGCCTCGAGCGGGCGCTCCCGCGCATCGTGCCGATCCCCAGGGGAGCCATCCGCGCCTCACTCGCCGTGGGCGCGGCCGTCGCGCCGGCAGGCACTCCGCTCACCGCCGCAGTCGAGGCGGCCGACCAGCGGATGTACCGCGCCAAGCGCGCGCGACAGGCGGCGACGCGTCGCTCGGCCTGACCCCCAGCGCGCTCGATGAACCCACCGGGTGCCGGGGGTAGAGTCGAGGGAATGGATACGACGCTGCAGGCGACCGAGCGGCGGGCGGGGCCGGCACCACTGGTGTCGTACGCGTGGTTCACCCTCGACTGGACGCTGCTGACGATTGTCCTCGGCGCGGTGGTGCGTGGCACGTCCTCCGGGGACGGCTGCGGCGCCTCCTGGCCCTCCTGCGACGGCGCCTTCCTCGTCTCCTCCGCCAGCGACTCCGCGCGGATCATCGAGTTCACCCATCGCGCGGTAAGCGGCCTCGACCTCGCCTTCATCGCGGGGCTCCTGGTCGCGGTGTGGCGAGGGCTCCCGACTGCGCATCGAGCGAGGCGGACGGCGGTGTGGGCGCTGCTCTCCGTGATTTCGGAGGCAGGCATCGGCGCGATGATCGTGCTGTACGGATGGGTCGCGGACGACCGCTCCACGCCACGCCAGATCTCAGTCCCGCTGCACCTCGTCAATACGTTCGCGCTGACGGGGCTGCTCGGGCTGCTCGTCTGGCAGATTCGAGGCGGGCGCGCGCTTGCTGCCACTCGTACACGAGGCGTGCGCACGCTCGTCGGGCTCGGGGCACTGATCGTGCTCGTCGCAGCGACGGGGGCGACGACGGCACTGGCGGACACGTTGTTCGCGCCGGAGTCGCTCGGGCACGGGCTCGCACAGGACCTCGACGCCTCGTCCGCGCTGATCGTGCGGCTGCGCGTGCTGCATCCGATGGTGGCCGTGGGCGTCGCGATGCTGCTCGCCTCGTACGTGTGGCGACACCTCGATGACGGTGTGGGGAGCAGGGCGGGGCAGGCGGTCCTCGGGCTGCTCACGGTGCAGGTCGCGCTGGGAGTGCTGCACATCGCGCTGCTGACACCGCTCGCGACGGCGCTGCTGCACCTGGTGGTCGCACAGGCGCTCTGGGTAGCGTTCCTCTTCTTCGCCTTCGACCGCCTCGAGGTCCGCGAGGGCTAGGCGGGCACGTCTCCGGTCGCGCGCATCACGTGCAGGTCGGCCGGGGGGATCTCCACGAGCCAGTCTTTCTTCGTTGCAACGCCGAGAACCTCGTACGGCCGGGCGGGCATGTCGACCTCGATGGTGGGGCCGCCCACTTGCGGGCGCAGGTGCAACAGGTGGTTGGCGCCGTACGCCTCTTCCGCCTCGATGGTGGCGTCGAGTCCGTTAACGGCCGGGCGGTCGCCACGCCGCAGGACGACGCGCTCCGAGCGCACCGCGACATCGACAGCATCGCCCACGGCCAGGCCAGCCTCCCACGAGGCGCAGCGCCAGCGCAGCGGCCCGATCTCGACCTCGATGCTGTCGGGGGCCGTCGCGAGCACCCGCCCGCGGTAGAGGTTGCGCACGCCGAGGAGTTCCGCGACGCGCCTCGAGTGCGGGCGGGAGAAGATCTCGTCGGGCGCGCCGGCCTGCAGCACGCGGCCGGCATCGAGGACGACGAGCCGGTCGGCGAGCAAGTACGCCTCGCGCAGGTCGTGCGTCACGAAGAGCGCGCCACGGCCGAGTTCGCGTTGGAGCCGACGAAGTTCGAGGCGGAGCGCGCGCCGGATCGCGTCGTCGAGCGCGGAGAACGGCTCGTCGAGCAGCAGCAGCCGCACGTCGCGCACGAGTACGCGGGCGAGCGCCACGCGCTGGCGCTGGCCACCGGAGAGCGTGCCGGGACTACGGTCAGCGACGCCTTCGAGGCCAAGCGCGGCGAGGGCGGCCTCGGCGCGCCGCCGACGATCTGGTCGGGTGCCGGCAAGGGCGAAAGCGACGTTCTCCCAGACGGGGAGGTGTGGGAACAGCGCCAGTTCTTGCACGACATAACCCATCTGTCGTGCCTCGACGCGGACATCGACACCGGTCGCGGCATCGAACAGCACATCGCCGTCGACGGTGATGTGACCACGATCGGGACGCACGAGGCCCGCGATTGCGCGGAGCGTCAGGCTCTTGCCCGCGCCGGACGCGCCGAACAGCACCACGATCTCGTCGGCTGCTTCGATGGCGACATCGAGGGTGAAGCGGCCCGCCGTCAGGGTGAACGCGGCGTCGAGGGTCATGCGAGGCCACGCTTCGCGACCAGGCGGAGGGTGCCGAGCAGCAACAGCGCGACCGCAAGCAACACCAACGACAGCGCGACGGCGCCGGGCAACCCCAGCGGGCCACCCTCGAACGCCGCGATCACGGCGAGCGGCAGCGTCTGCGTCCGGCCCGCGAGGCTGCCGGCGAAGATCAGTGTCGCGCCCAACTCACCGAGGGCACGCGCCCAGCACAGGACCGCACCCGCCAGCAGCGGACCACGCGCCAGCGGGATCGTGATACGCCGAAAGACGTGCGCGCGCGACGCTCCGAGGGTGCGTGCGATCGCCTCGAGTTCCGGGTCGACAGCCTCGAAGCCTGCGCGCGCGGC
>CANFFZ010000022.1 GCA_947446155.1 Chloroflexota bacterium
GAGCGAGTCGGAGTCCAACTGGTTGGGGCGCAGTTCGGCGCTGGGGGGCTTCTCGATGGAGTTCTCCGGGATGACGGCGCCGAGGGTGTTGCGGTGGCGCGCGAGTTCCCAGACGAGCGTCTTCGGCACATCCTTGATCACAGCGAAGCCGCCGACCATGTCGCCGTACATCGTGGCGTAGCCGCAGGCGTACTCGGACTTGTTGCCGGTGGTCAGCACGAGCGACTTCGGCCGGTGGTTGGACATCGCCATCACCAGCATGCCACGCGCGCGACTCTGCACGTTTTCCCCGGCGACACCGAGGTCATCGGCGCCGAACTCGCGCTCCAGCGTGTCGAGGGCGGCCTGGTGGACGGCCTCGATCGGGAGGGAGACAAGCCGGATCCCCAGCCGTTGCGCCAGATCGACGGCGTCGGAGATCGAGCCTTCCGAGGAGTAGCGCGAGGGCATCGACACACCGGTGACGCGATCCGCGCCCAAGGCGTCGACAGCGATCGCGCCGACGATGGCGGAGTCGATGCCGCCGGAGAGCGCGATGAAGGCGTGCTCGAAGCCGATCTTCTGCACGTAGTCGCGCGTGCCGACGACGAGCGCGCGGTAGGTCTCCGCCACGGTGTTGGCGAGCGGGGCGACGGCGTTCCGGCGTGGCGCGCGGCCGGACTCGGCCTGTGGGGTGACCTCGATGCGACGGACGGGGATCGAGGGCGCGGCGACGCCTCGGAGGCTGCGGAGACGCGAGTCGTGCAACTGCCGCTGGAGGACTTCCTCCACAAGGATGTCCGCGATCAGCAGGTCGTCTTCCATCGAGGCACCGCGCGCGATGATCTCGCCGGAGGCGCCGAACACGACCGAGTTGCCATCAAAGACGAGTTCGTCTTGGCCGCCGACCTGGTTCACGTAGACCAGCGCGACCGTGTTGTCGGCAGCCCTCGTTGCCAGCATGCGTTCGCGGGCGCGGGCCTTACCGGAGTGGAAGGGCGAGGCATTGATATTGACGATGACCGCCGCGCCGGCGATCGCGAGGTCCGTAATCGGGCCGCCGGGGTACCAGGCGTCCTCGCAGATCGTGATGCCGACGGGCACGCCGGCGATCGTGACGACGAGGGTCTCCGCGCCGGGCTGGAAGTAGCGCTCCTCGTCGAAGACGCCGTAGTTCGGCAGCTTCTGCTTGCGGTAGGTGGCGACGACGCGCCCGTCGTGGACGACTGCGGCGGCGTTGTAGAGGTGTTGGTCGAACTCGACGCAGCCGACGATGAGCGGCGGTAGCCCCTTCGCCTCCGCGGCGAGCGCCTGGAGGCTGCGCGCGGCCTCCTCGATGAAGGCGGAACGGAGGAGTTGGTCCTCCGGCGGGTAGCCGGTGATGGCGAGTTCGGTGAACGCGACGACATCAGCATCCTGGGCGGCGGCCCGGCGGGCGGCGTCGAGGATCTTCGAGCGGTTGCCCTCGAGGTCCCCGACGGTCGTATTCAGTTGGGCGAGCGCCACGCGAAGCGTCTGCATCGGAGTGCCTTTCGGCGGGGGCGGCCCGGTGGCCGGAGGTGATTGCGTACTTACTACGCAAAGTACCCGGAATCGATGCTAGACGGCGGGCGGAGGGGCGTCAACGAAGGGAAGCGCGCGAGGGTCGGCGAATCTTACGGCCCCCTCCGCTCGCGTGCGCCTCGAACGGGCGTGCCCGAGACTAGGGGGCACCCACTAGGAGGACGCCATGGCCAGCCCCGACTTCGCCCCCACCGGCCTCGAGTGGGCGGCGCACGATGTGATCAACGAAAGCGCCAAGTGGTGGACGGCCTGGAACTTCGACCCGCAGTTCCTGATCCCGATCGTACTGGTCGGCTTCTGGTACGCCCGAGGGTTGCGCCGCTGGCCGGAGCGCTCACGCGAGCACTCGTCGTGGCGGGTGTCGTCCTACTACGCCGGGCTAATCGTGCTGGTACTGGCGTTCGAGTCACCCCTCGACCGGCTGGGCGAGCACCAGTTCTCGATGCACATGATCCAGCACAACGTGGTGATGATGTTCGTGCCGCCGCTCATCCTCCTCGGCGCACCCACGACACCGATGCTGCGCGGAATACCTCGATGGCTGCGGCAGGGCGTCGTGCGGCCGGTGGCGGGGAACGCCGTCGCGCGCGCGGTATATCGAGTGGTGACGTTCCCGATCGTGGCGATGGCGCTGTTCGCGATGTCGCAGTGGGGATGGCACCTCTACCCCGGCCTGTACGACCGAGCGCTGAACGAGGATTGGCTGCATAACCTCCAGCACGCCTCGTTCCTGCTGGTGTCGATGATCTTCTGGTGGAACATCATCGATCCGAAGCCACTGCACTCGCGCATCCCGCCGCTCGCGCGGATCCTGTACTTCTACGGCGCGATGATCCCGAAGCACATCCTGTCGGCGTTCATCGTCTTTGCGGACGAGCCGTTCTACCCCACCTACGAGCGCGTGTACCGCTTCCTGCCCGGCTCGCCGCTGGAGGACCAGCAACTCGCGGGGCTGCTGATGTGGGTGCCGTTCGGTGAACTGCTGAACCTGATCACGGCGGGCATCATTCTGGGCTTCTGGTTCAAGCGTGGGAACGACGAGCAGCTCGCGAAGGAGGCCGCCGAGGACGCCCTCGCCGCCTCGCAGGCGGCATCGCGAACCGCTGCAGGCAGCACCGGCTAACGATGCTGCTGCTGCCCCCGGGCGCAACCGACGCGCTGCGTGTCGCCCACGAGGTGGCCCCCGATGGGCGCATCTGGTGGCAGGTCTGGCGCCTCGACCCCACGTTCTTGATACCGGTGGCGCTGCTGGCCTGGTGGTACCTGCGCGGCCTGCGGGAGTGGCCCGAGCGGTCGAGGCCACACCCACGCTGGCGGACGGGAATGTTCCTCGCCGGGGTCGCCCTGCTCGCGCTCGCGCAGGAGTCGCCACTCGACCGGCTGGCGGCACACCATCTGACGTTTCACATGGTCCAGCACGAGATCGTGATGATGATCGCGGTCCCGGCGATCCTGCTGGGTGCGCCCGCCACGCCCCTGCTGCGGGGGATGCCTCAGTGGTTGCGCCAGGGCGTCGTCCGGCGGGTCGCCGCGAGCCGCCTCGGTAGCAGCGCCTACCGAGGGCTCACGAACCCGGGCGCTGCCGCCGTCGTCTTCATCGGCACGGTATGGGCGTGGCACCTCGTGCCCGGGTGGTACGACGCGGCGTTCCAGCAGCCGTCGCTGCACGTGTTCCAGCACGCCTCGTTCGCCTTCGCTGCGACGCTGTTCTGGTGGAATGTGATCGAGGCTGCCCCGCACCGACCTCGGCTGGAGGCGATGCCTCGGGTGCTCTACCTGCTCGTGGTGGGGGCACTGAAGGACGGGGCGGCGGCGTTCATCGTGTTCGCCTCGCTGCCGCTGTACCAGGAGTACGGGCACATCGCGCGGATCGTCACGGCGTGGACGCCGCTGCGGGACCAGCAGATCGGGGGCCTCGTGATGTGGATCCCGGGCACGATCATCATGCTGGGGGCGGCGGGCGCGATCTTCCTCGGATGGTTCCAGGCCGAGGACGCCCCACCCGCCGAGGGCTAGGCACCGGACACACAAGCAGAAGGCCCGTCGCGTGACGGGCCTTCTGCTTGTGTGCGCCTCGGAAGGTAGCTAGTGCTGGGGGGCGGTCTGCTGGCCCTCGGGGATGCCGCCGACGGCATCGGTGCTGTCGTTCCAGAAGAGCGCGAGCAGGGCAATCATGATGCAGGTCGCGAGGACGAGGCCGAAGAGGAACAGCCGCGTGAGCAGGCGGTTCTCGAACTTCAGGTGCATGAAGATCGCGATGACGATGGCGAACTTCACGGCCGACAGCCCGATCAGCAGCGTGATCATGAGCCCGTGCGGAAGGGAAGAGTAGGAGAGGAAGAGCTCCACGGCCGTGATCACGGTCAGGAGCAGGCCAGTCATCACATACTGACGGATCGTCGACGACGGGTGCTCGTCGCCGTGGTGAATCTCGTGTTCCATCGCCATCGGTGTCTCCGATCCTCGAGCCGTGCGGTCCCGGTTTACGGGATGAGGTAGATCAGCGTGAAGATGACGATCCAGACAATGTCGACGAAGTGCCAGTACAGCCCCGCGATGTCGACGTGCAGGGCGACTTCCTTGCCCAGCCCATTCCGGCGGCCAGAGGCTACCAGCAGCGAGGCCAGGTAGAGGACGCCGACACCAACGTGCGTGCCGTGCAGGCCAGTCAGGACGAAGAATGTCGCGCCGAACTGGTTGGTGCCGAGGTTCAGACCGAGGTGGGCGAAGTGGCGGAACTCGTAGACCTGGAAGCCGAGGAAGGCGAGGCCGAGCAGGATGGTCGCGAGGAGCATCCCCTTCATCAGGCCGAGGCGGTTGTGCTGCGCGCCGAACACCGCCAGCACCATCGTGAGACTCGACATGAGAAGCACGAACGTCGAGGTCGACGTCAGCGGGATGTCGAGGACGTCAGCCGGCAGCGGCCCCACGATCGAGTCGCCCCTGAAGATGAGATAGGTGGAGATCAGCGAGCCGAAGAAGAGACACTCAGACGCGAGGAAAATCCACATCAACATCTTCCGGTTGTCGATCCCGGTGGTGGTGTGGTGCTGGGATTCTGCGTGGGCTGCGGCCATCGTCTGCTCCTCGTGCGTCGCGCTGATTGAAGGCGCTCGCTACTCCGTGGGCTCCAGTGCCCAGCCCCACACTGCGTAGTAGGCGACGACGACGCCGAGGGCGGTGATCGCCAGGCTCGACAGCGCGCCGACGCCGATCAGCAGGATGCCGATGCCCAGGATGAGCGGCATGTAGGACGGCGGCGGCATGTGGATGTGCATGTGCGCGGGCTTCTCCGGCGTCACGATGCCATGGTCACGGTTGTACCAGACCGGATCGCGGTCACGGACGACCGGCACGACATCGAAGTTGTGCTCCGGCGGCGGTGAGGTCGTGGCCCACTCGAGAGTTGCGCCACCCCACGGGTCGTTGCCAGCGTCGGGTGGCTTACGGAAGGTCTTGAAGACGTTCACGAGGAACAGGAACACACCCACGGCGATGGTGTACGACCCGATCGTCGCCACGAAGTTCCACGTCTCCCAGCCTAGGCCAGCGTCGTATGTGTAGATACGTCGCGGCATGCCCGCGAGCCCGAGGAAGTGCATCGGGAAGAAGGTCAGGTTCATGCCGATGAAGATGAACCAGAAGCCGACCTTGCCCAGCGTTTCGTCCAGCAGCCGTCCGGTCATCTTCGGGAACCAGTAGTAGAGGCCCGAGAAGATGCCCATGATCGCGCCGCCGAACAGCACGTAGTGGATGTGCGCGACAACGAAGTAGGAGTCCTGGTGCTGGCCGTCGACCGAGGGCGACGCGTGCATCACACCGGAGATACCGCCAATGGTGAACAGCGCAACGAAGGCGATCGAGTAGTACGTCGCCACGGTCATCTTGATGTTGCCGCCGTACATGGTGCCCAGCCAGTTGAACACCTTGATACCGGTCGGGACGCCGATCGCCATCGTGCTCGCTGAGAAGACGTACTGCGGCACGGTGCCGAGGCCCGTGGTGAACATGTGGTGGCTCCACACGCCGAAGCCGAGGACGCCGATGGACGCGCCCGCCATCACGATGGCCGTGTAGCCGAACAGCGGCTTGCGGGACATCACCGGGAGGACCTCGGAGACGATGCCCATGGACGGCAGGATCAGGACGTACACCTCTGGGTGGCCGAAGACCCAGAAGAGGTGCTGCCAGAGGATCGGGTCACCTCCGGCGTCGGGGGTGAAGAAGTTGGTGCCGAAGTTGCGGTCGAAGTAGAGCTGAACCAAGGCGACGGTGATGACCGGCAGCGACAGGATCAGCAGGAAGGCGACCACGAGGGTCATCCACATGTAGACCGGGAGCCGCATCATCGTCATACCGGGCGCGCGCATGTTGATGATCGTCACTGCGAAGTTCAGCGAGGACATCAACGACGCGAGGCCGGCGATGAACAGGCCGACGGTGTAGAAGTCCATGCCCTTGTCCGGGGCGAATTCCTTCTCAGTCAGCGGGGCGTATGCGAACCAGCCGGCTGACGGAGCCTCACCGAAGAAGAACGATGAAGTCAGGATGAGGCCGCCGGACAGCAGCACCCAGTACGAGAGCGCGTTCAGGCGGGGGAACGCGACGTCGCGCGCGCCAATGTGCAGCGGGATGAAGTAGTTAAAGAACGCGGCACCCATGGGCATGATCGCTAAGAAGATCATGGTCAGGGCATGCATGGTGAAAAGCTGGTTGTAGAGGGCGGCTTCCACCACAGTGCCGTTCGGGACGGCGAGCTGGCTGCGCACGAGGACGGCCTCGATGCCACCGACTAGGAAGAACGTGAAGCCCGTGATGAGGTAGAGGGCGCCGATCTTCTTGTGGTCGACCGTAGTCATCCACTTCCAGACCGTGCTCTCCTCGCGCGTGTGGCCGAGGGTCCCGACAGCAGTCGCCATCTACCGTCCTCCAACCATGCGGCACGCCGTCGGCCGCCAGATGCTCATCGCGTGCGCCAGTGGGCGCATCAGGTGCAGGGCCCATCCCTACTTCAGGCTGCCCAGATACGCCGTCAGTTTCTGGATCTGGTCTTCGCTCAGGCCCAAGTTGGGCATCTTCGAACCCGGCTTCACGGCCGGTGGGTCACTCAGCCACTTGTGCAGGCCGTCCGGGGTATTCGCCAGCACGCCGGAGGCGATCGTCGTACGCGAGCCGATGTGCGTCAGGTTCGGCCCGAGCTTGCCTACGGCAATCGCATTCCCCTGCACTGTGTGGCAACCGACGCAGCCCGACAGGGTGAACTGCTGTTCGCCGGCCTTCGCGATGTCCGTCGTGGACTTGGCGGCGTCGGCCACTGTCGCCTTCGCCCAGGTGTCGAAGTTCGCCTCGGTGTCCACGAAGACGCGGAAGCGCATATTGGCGTGGGAAGCGCCACAGAACTCGGCGCACTGCGCGAGGTAGGCGTCAGCCCGGGCGGTGTCCGGGGTGAACCAGAGGTGGTTCTCGTGGCCCGGCATCATGTCAACCTTGCCGACCAACTGCGGCACCCAGAACGAGTGGATGACGTCGTTGGACTTCAGTTTGATGCTGACCGCTCGGTCAACCGGTACGTGCAGTTCGTTGGCCGTCGTGATGCCGAGTTCCGGGTACTGGAATTCGAACCACCACTGGTGGCCGATGGCGATGACTTCGAGGGCGCCCTCGGGCGGGTCGGCGGTGTTCTGAGCGATGGCCCTGAACGAGGGCACCATCATCGCGACCACGATGAGCACCGGGACAACCAGCAGGACGGCCTCGAGCTTCGAGTTGCCGTGGAATTGCTGGGTGGTGGCGCCCTCCTTCTCGCGGAACATCAGCGTGAAAGCGAGGGTCAGAATGAGGATGAAGACGAACACGACGGCAGCGAGCCAGAAGACGAACTCGTAGACCGTGTGGATGTTGTGCGTGTTATCCGACATCGGACGCCAGGTGCTCTGCGGCGTGTCCGCAGAGTCGACGAAAGCGAGGTAACAGAGCCAAGAAATAACGCCGACTACGACGCTCGAGAAGGCGATCGCGATGATCCGACCGGGTCCAGACCTGCCCACAGCGTCCCCCCGTACCTGTCTCGACCGCGCTCTCGCGGCTCCATCACAGCGCGACGCGCGCACGATGAGCCCGGGACACCCCCGCAGCCCACCCATGATGGCCGCCACCCGCTGAAGGGTCAAGCGCGAAGCCCTCGATCGAGCCCCGATCGCGAATCCAGAAGGCGCCCGGAACGAATCCGCGCGCACCCGCCGCGGCGGCGACAACCGTCACCGGTTGAAGTCATGCCACGCGGACACCTAGCCTCGTACTCCTGATGCTTCGCCCGCGGCCCGCCCTCCTCATCACACTCGTCGCGGGCACGGGGATCCTGCTTCTGGTCGCCGCCCTCGGCGTGGCACTCCAGCGAGGCGTGGGCGGCACGGCGACTGGACGCGAGGACGGCGCCCTGACCTCGGCACCCCCCTTCACGCTCACGCGGTTCGATGGCGAGACGTTCGACTTCGCCCGCGAGAACCAGCAGCCGGTGTTCGTGTACTTCTGGGCCTCTTGGTGCGTCCCCTGCCAGACCGAGGCGCCGATCATCGAGTCCCTCTGGCGCGAGTACCGCGACCGTGGTTATGTCTTTCTTGGTGTGAACATGTGGGACCAGCCGGAAGACGCGAGGCAGTTCGTGAGCCAGTACCGCCTCACTTTCCCCGTCGTCGCGGACGAGGCACGTGCCGTGTACGTTGAGTACGGCGTGCAGGGGCTGCCGACCGCCTTCTTCGTCGCACCAGGCGGTGCGGTGCGCACCAAGTACAGCGGCCCGATGGACGAGCGCACCCTCCGAGGGCTCCTGGACGAGATCGCGCCAGGCGGGAAGTCGTGATGCTCACCAGCCGCCGTGCCCGTCTCGTCTTACTGCTCGTCGTCGCCACGGCGGCCATCGGGTTCCTCGCCTTCAAGGCGGCCTCCTCCTCCGTCTCGTATTACGTCACCCCCGAGGAGTTCGCCCAGCAGATCGGGAAGCAGACGGATGCCCGCTGGCGCGTCGGCGGGCGCGTGGTCCCCGAGACGATCGTCCAGGACGGCAAATCCGTTGCCTTCGACATTGCCGGGGAGCACGACGAGCGGATGTCGATCACCTACACCGGCGTCGTCCCCAACCTCTTCGGCCCGTATGCGTTCGTGGTGATCGAGGGCAAATCCGACCGCGCGGGGCATCTGGATGCCTCCTCCGTCGTGATCAAGCACGAGAACGAGTTCATGGCCGGCACCGCGGTCCCCGGCTCGATCTCCTCCGACATCCTGAAGGGGTTGGCGTCGCCCACCCCCGCCCCTGCCGGCCGGTAGCGTGAACGTTGTCGCGACGGTCGGTGCCTCTGCGCTGCTGACGGCGCTGGGGGCATCCCTCTTTGCGGCTGGCGCCTCGATCGTCGGGCACCGCCTCGGCCATCGCGCGCTCGTGCTCGCTGGGCGGCGCGCCATCCTCGCGGTGGCGCTCCTCACGACGATAGCGACGGTCACGCTTGGGTACGCGCTGCTCACCAACGACTTCTCGATCGCGCACGTGGCCTCGGTGTCGTCCTCGGAGATGCAGACGGCGATGAAATGGGCGTCGCTCTACAGCGGACAGCCGGGTTCCCTGCTGTTCTGGACGTGGTCGATGTCGCTGTTCATGGCGGCCTTCGTCCTCATTACGGTGCCGAGGATCCCGTGGGGGGCGCCGCACGCCGTGGCGACCCTCGGCGTCGTGATCGCGACATTCCTGTTCGCCCTCGTCTTCTTCGCCTCGCCGTTCCGAGTCAGCCCGGTGACGCCGGCCGACGGACAGGGACTCAACCCGCTGCTCGTCGACCCGGGAATGCTGGTACACCCGCCGTTCCTGCTCTCAGGCCTCGTCTCCACGGTCATCCCGTTCACCCTCGGTGCCGCCGCACTGCTCTCCGGGCGGCTGGACGGCGCGTGGGTGCGGCACGCTCGAGGGTGGGCGCTGACCTCGTTCCTGGTGCTGAGCATCGGGAACTTCCTCGGTGGGTGGTGGGCGTACACGGTGCTTGGGTGGGGCGGCTACTGGGGCTGGGACCCGGTGGAGAACTCCGCGATCCTGCCGCTGCTGCCGATCATCGCCTTCCTGCACGCGCTGATCGTGCAGGAACGTCGAGGCATGCTGAAGACGTGGAACGTCGTCCTCGTGCTCGCGGCGTTCTGCCTCGCGGTCTTCGGCACGTTCAACGTGCGTTCAGGCCTCGTGGCCTCGGTCCACTCGTTCGCACAGTCCGAGGTCGGCCCGTACTTCCTCGTGCTACTCGGCGCGACGATCGGTTCGAGCCTGATGCTGATCGTGTGGCGGCTGCCGAGGCTCTACGCGGTGAGCGAGATCGACTCGCTCGCCTCGCGCGAGACCGGGTTGATCCTCAACTCCTACCTAATGATCGCGATGGCCCTTGTCATCCTCGGCGGGACGCTGTTCCCGGTGTTCTCCGAACTCGTCCGTGACGCGCGTATCACCGTCGGCCCGCCGTTCTTCAACGAAGTGATGGGCCCGCTGCTGATCGCGATGCTCGCGCTGATCACTTTCAGCACCCTGCTCCCGTGGCGTCGAGGCGCTCCGGGGATGCTCCGGCGGCGGGCGCTCGTGCCGCTCGCGGCAACCGCGGTCGTGGCAGTCGCACTCTTCGCCCTCGGGATGCGCGACCTGCGCGCCCTCGCGACGACGAGCGCGGCGGTGGCGGTCGCCCTCGTCACGCTGCGCGAGTTCGTGGCCGGCGCGCGCGCCCTTGGCCGGGCCCGGGGCACTTCGCCTGTGCGCGCAACGCCCTCGCTGTTCGGGCGAGATTCGAGGCGGTACGGGGGGTACCTCGTCCACATCGGCGTCGCGGTGATGGCGGTCGCGGTGGTGGGCTCGACGATCTACCGAGAGCAGGCACGCGCCGTCCTCGCGCCCGGCGAGTCGTTCGAGGCGCGCGGGTACACCTTCACCTACGAACGCCTGACCTCCAGCGAGCCTCGGGTAAACGGGATCGAACTCGAAGTGTATGCAGATGTCCGCGTGACGAAGGACGGCGACGAGGTCGCGCTGATGCGGCCGGGGCGACGGTTCTTCTCGAACTTCCCGGAGCAGCCGACGGGCATCGTGGCCCTCGATGAGAGCCTGACGCGAGACCTCTACCTGTTCGTGCAGGGGTGGAACCATGACGGGGTCGCCGAGGTCCACGCCTTCGTGAACCCGCTGATCATGTGGCTGTGGATCGGCGGCGGTATCTACACCGCCGGAGGACTGCTCGCCTACGGCCCATCGAGGGCGCGCCAGCGGGCGACGGCGCCTGCCCTCTCGGCCACGACTGAGACCGGCGAAGCCGTATGAGGCGCCTCGCCCTGTTGCTGGCCGTCGCAGTCCTCGCGGGCGCGATGCTCGAGGCGTCACCGGCCGCGGCTCAGGTGCCCCCGGCGGTCGACCCGCGCCTCGAAGCGCAGGCGCAGGCGATCGAGCGCCAACTGCTCTGCCCGATCTGCACGAACGAGCGCCTCGATGTGTGCGCGACGGCGATCTGCGCGGACATGAAGCGGATCATCCGCGAGCGGCTGGTTGCGGGGTCGAGCGCGGACGACATCATCCTCTACTTCGAGCAGCGCTACGGAGCCCGCGTCCGTGCCGACCTCCCGCGAGAGGGGTTCAACCTGGTGCTGTTCGGCTGGGTCGGCATGTCCCTGCTGCTCGTCGGCGTCGCAGGCGGGTGGTTCCTGCTGAACGCGCGCCGTCCGAAGTCGCTCGTACCGTCCTCAACCCCCTCGGGCGCCGAGAGCGCCGACGACGCATGGCTCGACGCGCAGATCGCGGATGCCGACGACAGATCTCCGGAGGCCCGCCAGTGACCGAGTGGGCTGTCCTCGCGTTGTTCGCGATCGCTGCCAGCGGCTTCATCGTGTGGCCACGCCGCGGCGACGCCCTCGATGCCCACACCGACAGCGAGGCTGGCGAACTCATTGGCGAGCGCGACAACCTGCTGCTCGCGCTGCGCGAACTGGACGAGGACGCCTCCGCGGGCCGGATCAGCGCGGCTGACCGCCTTGAGGGCCGGCGCGCCCTCGGCCCCCGCCTGCGCGAGGTGACCGAGGCCTTGCGTGCCATCGATGGGGACTTCGCGTGAGCCGCCGCGTGAGCCTCGCCGCTGTCGTGGTGGCGCTGCTGGTCGGCGGGTCAGCAGTGCTTGCCCCGCGCGCGCTCGCGCAGCAACCGGCGGACGAGGGGGTCGTGAGCGGCAGCGTGACGATGGCAAGTGCCGGAGCAACCTTCGAGGGCGCCCTCGAAGTGGAACTGATCATCATCGAGGGGTCGCAGGCGAGAGGAAGCGTGAAAACGCCCGTCATGAATGGCAAGTACGAGGTCAGCGTGCCGGCGAGCGCGACTCGAACCTATGTGCCGCGTGTGACGTACCAGCGGGTGAATTACTTCGGCGACCCGGTGCGATTCACGGACACCGAGCGTGCGGCGACACGCGATTTCACGATCCATGCGACCACGGACCAGGCCAGCGTGCTCACACTGATCCAGACCATCGTCACGGTCGTGGGCCTCGACCGAGGGACGGGCGAGATGGGCGTGCTGCGCGAGGACGTCGTCGCCGTCACGGGCGACCGCACGTACACCGGCGGCGCCTCGGGAGTCACACTGCGCTTGCCGGCACCGGAGGGCGCCACGGAGGCGACCGAGGAAGAGGGCAGTGCGACGTTCGCCAACGGCGTCCTGTCAGTCACCACGCCGATCCGACCGGGCGAGGCCACCTCGATCATCACGTCCTACCTCGTGAAGTACGATCCGGCGCGCGACCGCTACCGGCTGCGCGTGACGGTGCCGATCCCCGCGCAGTCCGTGGTCGCGCGCGTGCCTCGCGAGTTCACGCGGGGGATCCGGGCGGTCGCTCCGGCGGAGCAGGTGGACGACCAAGTGCTGAAGGACGATGCCCGCACGGTGCTCCATGTCGTCCGTACTCCCGCGTCCATCGAGGCTGGCCAGTCGCTGCTCGTCGACATCGACGGAGTGGGCGGGACGATCCAGCACCATCCGCTGACGGAACAACCCGGCGCCTCGATCGCCGCGGTCGCCGTGACGGTCGCCATCGCGGCTGCGGGCGCGCTGATCTGGCGACGCCGAGCCGTCCCCGCGTGACCGCCAGCGAGGTCGCCCCGTCCGCCATCGAGACGCGCGCGCTGACGCGGCGCTACGCGGGCGTCGATGTCGTACACAAGGTGTCGATCCGCGTCCCGGTCGGACGGAAGGTCGCGCTCGTCGGTTCGAACGGCGCGGGGAAGACGACACTGCTGTCGCTCCTCGCCACCCTCGTCCACCCGACGAGCGGCGAGGCCTCGATCGCGGGTCACGACCTGCGAGGCAAGAGCGCGCCGCTGCGCCGCTCGCTCGGCGTCCTCCGCCACAGTCCGATGCTGTACGAGGCGCTAACGCCGCTGGAGAACCTCGAGTTCTTCGCGCGGCTGTACGACGTGCCGGACGCTCCATCGCGCATCGAAGAGTTGTTGCGCCTGCTCGGACTCTGGCGGCGTCGCCACGAGTCGACCTCGATCCTCTCGCGCGGGACGCACCAGCGGCTGGCGATCGCGCGAGCACTGATCCACCGGCCCTCGGTACTGCTGATCGACGAGCCGGAGACGGGGCTCGACCCGGAAGGCATCGTGCTGCTGGACGAGGTGATGCTGCGCGCGCCGGGCGTGACCGTGCTCGCCGCCACGCATCGCGTCGACCGCATAGAGACGTGGGCGGACGGCCTCGTGCGCCTCGACCGCGGACGAGTGGCGGAAGACACCGTCAGTCCCGTCGTGAGTGAGGTACGCGCGTGAGCGCCGTCCTGGCGGTGCTGGGGAAGGACCTGCGGCTCGCGTGGCGCGACCGGGCCGGGTGGCTGACCGCTGCCGCCTTCGCCGCGATCTCCGTCCTCGTCTATTCCTTCGCATTCGACCTCTCGACCACCGATGTGCGCCCGCTGCTCCCGGGCGTCCTGTGGACGACCTTCCTCTTCGCGGGTGTGTTCGCCTCGGGCGCTGGATTCCAGCGGGAGGCGGAGGAGGGCACGTTCGACGCGCTGCTGCTCTCGCCAGTGAGTCCGACGGTGGTATTCCTCGGCAAACTGCTCTCGAACCTGATCGCGCTCGTGGTGATCGAGTTTGCCCTGCTGATTGCCGCGACTATCCTGTTCGATGAACCGCTTTTGACCCCTGAACTGGTGGCGATTGTGATGCTGGGGACGGCCGGATACGTCTCACTGACCACGCTACTGGGGACGCTGGGGAGCGGGCCCCGCACGCGTGCCGTCCTCCTCCCAGTAATGGCCCTGCCCCTCCTCGTCCCAATGTTGATCGCCGCCGTACGGGCCACCGGAGACACGCTCGGCCTCTTCGGTGGCGAAGCGCCGTGGGTGATGCTCCTCGGAGTGTTCGCGCTGTGGAGCACGCTGACCGCGGTCATCCTTTTTCCGCTGGCGGTCGAACGATGAGCGCCGCACAGCGTCTCTACCGGCTTCGCTGGGTCGTTCTACCGCCACTGACCGGCATCGGCATCCTCGCGATGCTCGTGGGCGCGGTCGTCGCAGCACCGCGCGAGCTAGTCGAGGGCGATGTGCAACGGCTGATGTACATCCACATCCCGAGCGCTTTCGCCATGTACCTCGCTGTAGCTGTGCTGTTCGCCGCTTCGATCATGGTGCTGTGGAAGCGTGACATGCGCTGGGACGCCGCTGCACGGGGTGCTGCGGGCGTCGGTGTTTTATTCTCCGGCTTCGCCCTCGCCACGGGTTCCCTATGGGGTAAGCCAACGTGGGGCGTCTATTGGCAATGGGACGCGCGCCTAACCTCGACTCTGGTGCTCTTTCTCATTCTCATCGCCTACCTCCTCGCTCGTACCGTATCCGACCCCGACGACGAGCAATCGGCTCGTTACTCCGCCGTGTATGCCATCGTGGGTAGCCTCGATGTGCCACTGATCATGATGTCGGTACGCTGGTGGCGAACGCTGCACCCACAGCCGATCGTGGCACGTCTGGACCCGCAGTTGCCCGGATCAATGGGGCTCGTCCTTCTGATCTCGACGATCGCGATCCTCCTCCTTACCGTCTGGCTCATCGCCTTACGAACTGACACCGAACGGTTGGGCCAGCGCCTGCTGGGGCTGCGTGCGGCGGTCGACCGCCGCGAGGAGGCGTGATGGACGGGCAGCTCGGATATCTCTTCGCCGGGTTCGCTGTCTTCTGGGCCGGCCTATTCGTCTACCTGCTCCTGCTCCAGGCCCGCATCCGCACCCTGAGCCGCGAGGTCGAACGCCTCGAGGACCGCCTCGAAGAAGCCGAGGCGACGGGTACGCCGCCTCGCACCGGCGCTGGTCGATGAGTAGCGCGGGCCGCGCGGAGGTGGCACCGGCTGTGCCCGCGTGGAAGCAGACGGCGCGTGACTACTTCGTCCTCACGAAGCCCTCGATCATGCTGCTGCTGCTGATCACCACGGTGCCCGCAATGGTGCTGGCAGATGACGGCTGGCCGGGCTGGGGGCTCGTCCTCGCGACGCTGTTCGGCGGCATGCTGGCCGCGGGCGGCGCTGGCGCCGTCAACATGTACATCGACCGCGACATCGACGGCCTGATGACGCGGACGCGGAGGCGACCGATCCCCAGCGGACGCGTGCCCGCGAAACACGCCGCGATCTTCGGCTGGACGCTCGGGATGGCCTCGGGGCCGTGGCTGATGTTCACGGTCAACGAGTGGGCCGCTGGCCTGGCCCTCGGTGCGTTCGCCTTCTACGTCTTCGTGTACTCGATGTTCCTCAAGCGCCGCACTGTGCAGAACACAGTTGTCGGCGGCATCGCGGGCGCGCTCCCGCCGCTGATCGGCTGGGCGGCGATCACGAACTCCGTCACCATCGAGGGTGCGCTGCTCTTCGCCATCGTGTTCTTCTGGCAGCCGCCGCACTTCTGGGCGCTCGCACTCGGCCTCGCGGACGACTACCGCGCGGTCAACGTGCCGATGATGCCGGTGGTGATGGGCGAACGCGAGACCAAGCGGCAGACGCTGCTATACAGCGCCCTGACGCTGCTCATCACGCTGATCTTCGGAACCGTTGCCCGCATGGGCGGCATCTACTTCGCCGTCGCGGCCATCGGCGGGGTTGGGTTCGTGGTAATGTCGTGGCGGATCATGCGCGGACAGGGCATCGAGGGCACCCGCGCGATGTTCCGCTACTCCACGTCCTACCTCGCGCTGCTGTTCGCGGCGATGGTGGCGGACCGGATGCTGCTCGGCTAACCCGCCGTCAGCCCTCGAGGGCTATGCGTCCTCGAAGCGGAACGAGACGCGCGCCACCGCGAACGACACGAGTGCCCACGCCAGCAACACCAGCAGCGACGGCCACTGCTCGGTGATCGACTCGCTCTCGATCGTCACGCCTCGCAGCGCGTCGAGCATGTGCGTCAGCGGCAGCACCTTCACGACCGTCTGCATCGCCTCAGGCAGCGAGCTGACCGGGAAGAACGAGCCCGAGAGAAACATCATCGGGAGGGTGATAGCGTTCGCCGCGCCCTCGACCGCCCCGCGGCCAGTCACCCGTCCTGCGAGGATGACGGCGATATTCAGGAACGAGATCGTCCCGAAGATCGCGATGAGCGGCGCCCAGATACCGCCGGAGAACAGGTCCGCACCCAGCATCTGCGCGATCAGCGTCAGGAATACGACCTGCACACCGGTGATCACGAGGTGGGCCGCCAGCACGCTGCTGAAGAACCGCCACGGCGCCAGCGGCGTCGCGCGGATACGACGCAGCACACCCTCCTCGCGGTAGCGCGACAGTGATCCGGCAAGCCCAATGATCGCGAAACTCATCAGGCCCATGCCGAGGATGCCCGGCGCGACGAACTGAAAGAACGACGTGGTCTTCGATTCGACCGGTCGCGTGGTCATCGAGATCGGGACGAGTACCTTCGTCAGGACGAGGTTCACGCGGTCGACCACAGAGGCGATCGCAGCCGAGGTGACCTGCCGTCCGATCGGGTCGCTGACACCGATCAGCAGCACGGCGTTGGCTGGGGTATTCGGCGCTGCCGGGTCCACCACGAGGGCCGCATCGCCTTCGTCGTCCAGCACGAGGGCGCGCGCGGCGTCCTCGTCGAGGCCGGGGCGCACCTCCACCTCGAGGAAGCCCACCTGTGAGAGCGCATCCACCAGCGAACGTCCACGCTCGCTCGTGATGTCGACGGAGACGATGAGGCGGGTGGTGCCGGCGGAATCACCGGAGAAGAGCTTGAACACGCCCAGGAAGATCAACGGGAAGATCAACGCCCAGAACAACGCCTGCTTGTCGCGCGTCAGCATCTTCAACGAGGACGAGAAGAGGATCCGGGTCATCCGCTCAACTTCCGTCCGGTGACGTTCATGAACACATCCTCCAATGAGGCCGGCTGCACCGCGAGGTCGACCAGCCGCACACCCTCGCGGTCAGCGAGCGCGGTGAGCGCCGCCGTGACCGCCGGCGCGTCCTGCGCGCGCAGCCGCACGATGTGGCCGTCCGCACCGAGGGCCACCTCCACCTCGGCGGCACCGGGGAGGGCGCGGACGCCCGCCTCGGACAGCGGGGTCGCACTGGTGGCCATGACTCGATAGGGGGCGTGTAGGGAGCGGATGAGGCCCGCGGGGGTGTCGAGCGCGACCATCCTGCCAGCGTTCATAAAGGCGACGCGGTCACAGAGCGCCTGCGCTTCCTCCATGTAGTGCGTGGTGAGCACCACGGTCGCGCCCGCGTCACGCACCTCGCGCACGATCTCCCACAGGTCGAGGCGTGCGTCCGGGTCGAGGCCAGCCGTCGGCTCGTCGAAGAAGACGAGTTCCGGATCGTTCACCAGCGCCGCCACGATGCTGAACCGCTGCTTCATGCCCCCGGACAGCGTCCCGATCCGCGCACCGGCACGCTCCGCAAGGTGGACACGCTCCAGCAAGTCCATCGCGGGGATCCGCTGCGGGTAGAACGAGCCAAACAGCTCGAGGATTTCGCGCAGCGTCAGGAACTGGTGGTACGAGGCGGCCTGCAGCTGCACACCGATGCGTGCCTTCACGGCGACCGGGTCCTGGGTGACCTCGACGCCGAGGACACGTGCCGTGCCCTCCGTGGGGCGCGTCAACCCCTCGAGGATCTCGACCAGCGTGGTCTTGCCCGCGCCATTGGGACCGAGGATGCCGAAGATCTCGCCGCGCTGCACCTCGGCGGACACGCCCGCGAGCGCCGTCACGTCACCGTAGCGCTTCACGAGGCCGTGCGCCTCGATCACGAGTGTTGATGCCGTTTGCGCGTCCATGTCCGGAGGATACCCGCGAACCCCCGCAGGGGCTCGCGACACGAAACGAGGATTAGCCCTGAATTTCGAGGATCTTGAACACGACCGGCCCGGACGGCGCGTTCACGGTGACTTCGTCGCCCGTGCCACGGTTCATCACGGCAACGCCCACCGGTGACTGGATCGAGATCTTGCCCTGCGACGGATCGACCTCGATCGCACTCACCAGCTTGAACGTCTGCTCGCGCTTCGTCTCGAGGTTCACGAGCTTGACGACCGAGCCAACGTTTGCACGCCCGCGCTTCGCCTGCTCGTCGATGATCACCGCGTTGCGCAGACGGCTTTCGAGGTCACGGATGCGCGCTTCGAGCTGGCCCTGTTCGTCGCGGGCAGCATCGAGGGGCGCGTTCTCACGGAAGTCCTTGTCCGCCATCGCGTCATGCAACTTCTGCGCGATCATCGGGCGCTTGCCCTTCTCCATCGCGAGTTGCTCCTCGATGTGCCGGAGGCCGTCGAGGGTCACGTAGAAGGCCGCCCCACCGAGTTCGGCGTTCGCACCCTGGCCGCCTCGAGCGCCGCCGCCGGTCAGCCCGATGCCGAGCGCGGGTACGAGGTTCTCCGGGGTGAACGCGAGGCGTGAGCAGTAGGCGAGGAAGGCGCGCAGCGGCTCGATAGTCGCCGGCTCGCCGTCCGTCTTCGTCTTCACGTACGTGGTGACATCCCCGCCCCGCAGCTCCGCCATCGAGCGGGTGAGGCCAAAGAACGCGACAAAGGCCCGGACGACGGGAAGTTCCACTTCCGCCTTCTCCGGTTCGTTCGCCAGGGAGCCAGCAAAGTGCTCCAGGGCCTCAGACGCCGTCACGCTCTCCGCCACGGGGGTCTCCGCTCGCGCTCAATCGCCTCGCCTAGCAGGGGCGGGCAGGGTGCTTCGGGTCATCTCGGGCGCGGTCGCCGCGTTCGGGAATGCGACGACTTCCAGAACAACGGCTGGAACCTCATGAGTAGAGTCTAGAAGATGACGGGGATGGCCTGTCAACGCGTTATGGCATCCCGCCGCTCGCCCGGCCCGCAGCCCACCCCACCGGCCCGGGAGGCCAACCCATGACCGCCGATCCCCTCGCCCCCCTCACCGCCGAGGCCGCACGCCTGGGCGTCCACCTCGACGAGCCCGCGCGAGAGCGCTTCGTTCGCTACCTCGACCTGATCGAGGAGTGGAACGAACGCGCCGGCATCACCAGCCTGACCGACCGCGAGGAGATCCAGCTCCGCCACTTCGCGGAGCCGCTCGCGCTGCTTGCCGCCCTGCGCAGCGCCGGCATCGTCCCCGAGGGATCGAGGCAGCGCATCGCCGACCTCGGGGCCGGCGGCGGCTTCCCCGGTGTCCCGATGGCAATCGCGGAGACCGGGCTCAACCTCGTCCTGGTGGAGTCGCACGGACGCCGCGCCGAGTTCCTTCGCACCGTCGTTGAGGCGCTCGCGCTGGAACACGCGCAAGTCGTCGGGGCACGCGCGGAGGACGCCGGGCGGGGGCCGATGCTGCGCGCCACCTTCGATCTCGTGACCGCGCGCGCGCTCGCACCGTTGCCCGTGCTGATCGAGTACGCCCTCCCGTTGTTGAAGGATGGCGGCCTGCTCGTCGCTCCGAAGGGCAGCCGCGCCGGCGACGAACTCGCCGCTTCCGGTGGAGCGCTCAAGGCCCTCGGCGGTGACCTGCGGGACACCCTCGACCTGCCGCTGCCCGAGGGCGTCCCGCC
This sequence comes from Chloroflexota bacterium, assembly GCA_947446155.1. The sequence goes on from CANFFZ010000022.1 coordinate 19,591, forward strand.
GCAGCGCGTCATCGTCATCCGGCGGACGGGCCGCCTGGATGGGCGCTACCCGAGGCGGGCGGGGATCCCGTCACGCGAACCGCTGTAGCGGCCCACCGCCCTCGACAGCCGGTGCTGGTACAATCGGCGCACTCCCCGGCCACCTCGTGCGGAGGAACGGCCGATGCGCTACCCCGAACCGGACGCCGCAGACACGGCGCGCCCTGCACCCGTCGAGGGCGATCAGGCAACGCCTGCCCCGCCGTCACGCCGTCGCCGCCGGATCGCCAACGTCGATGCGTTGGTGCCGATGCCGTTCGCCCTCGTGTTCGCGCTCGCGGGCATGGTGGCGCTGGCGTTCGGCGGCTGGCTCTGGTGGTTGACCTCCGGCCTCGGTGACCCACGGACAACGCTGACCACAACACTGACCGTCGGCGTGCCGTTCTCCTTCGCGCTCTGGATCGCCTGGCTGGTGATCTCGATCGCGGTGGTCCAGCGCCTTGGCCGCACGATGGTGCCGGTCGACCGGCTGCTCCGCGAGGCGGGGTTGGCGTGCTGGCCGTTGTTCCTCGCGCTGGGCATGGCGATCCCTGCGATTTCCTTCGGCGTCGGCATCCTCGCGATCGGTGGGTGGGTGGCGGCGACACAGGCCGCCCTCGCACGGGTCGCGGGCCGGCCGAGTCGAGACGTCCTGGCGGCGAACCTCGTTGGCTTCGGTGTGTGGTGTGTGGTGATGTCGCTGCTCGCGAGCGGTGACCACGCGATCGCCCCCGGCCCCTTCGTGGCCGAGTCGATCTGGGAAGCCGTCACCTCGCAGGGCGTCGTCGTAGTCGAAGGCACGACGCCCTAGCGCGCTCGTTTACACCTGCGCGGTCGCTCGACGTCCGTCGCGCTCGTGAGCCACGAAGCCAGCGATCAGCCCCACGAGCACCGCGACCGCACCGACCGCCGCGGCGATCGATACCCAGCCAGCGATCGAGGCGACAACGGACCACCCCCACGCGTAGAGCAGCAGGTCGCGCAGCGTCTCGCCTCGGAACTGCGTCTGCACTTGCGCTGCCAGGGCCGCGTCGCCGGGTGCGGCCTGCGAGGCCGCGCTCACCTCGGAGTAGGTCTTGCCGCCGCCGGACTTGTCGAGGTGTACGGCGATGAACTCGTCGGCGTAGGCCTTCGCCTTCGGGCCGCTGTCCACGGGCTGCCCCGCGTACTGCTGCAGGCCGGGAAACTGCGCCGGGGTCAGGCCGGGGCTTCCTGCCGGTGGGAAGGTGATGCGCTGCTCCGCCAGTTGGTCATGCACCATCGCCTTGCCAAAGTTCGCGCCCCACATCAGGAGCCCGCTGCTCACCGCCAGCACGAGGAACAGCACGACCCCCACCGTCGCGAGCGTGGGCATCGCCGTCAGCCAGGTCTTCATACGCATCCGGACGGTCCGTCTCTGAGGGGGCTCCGGCCGCCTCGTAATCGAGTCTTGCCTGCGCGCGTATCGAGGGGTGCCGCGGCACGGTGTGCCTCGAGGTAGGCACCGATCTCCTCGCCCGGCATCGGGCGTGCGAAGAAGTAGCCTTGGAACTCGTCCACGCCGAGCGCCAGCAGGATGTCGCGCTGCTCGGCGGTTTCGACCCCTTCGGCGACGACGGTCAGGCCGAGGCCGTGTCCGAGGTCGGTCGCCATCTTGGCGATCACGCGGCTGCGGTCGTCCGACTGCAGATCGTCGACGAACTCCTTGTCGATCTTGATCGAGGTCAGCGGAAACTGATGGACCGACGTGAGCATGGAATATCCCGTCCCGAAGTCATCGACGGCGACGCCGTACCCTTCGGCCCGGAGGCCACCCAGCAGCGCGAGCGCTCCCTCGGTCTCCCCGATGATCGCGCTCTCGGTGATCTCGACCGTCACATTCGAAGCGGGAATCCCGAATGCCCTCGCTTGCCTGGTGAGCTGTTCAAGAAGCCCCGATCGCCTGAACGCCAGCGGCGAGATGTTCAGGCTCACCGTGATGTTGTGGCCGGCATCCAGCCACTGCCGCAGCCAGGTGAAGGAGATCTCGCGCACCTGGTGCCCGATGTCCGCGATCAGGCCGGCGGACTCTGCGATCGGAATGAATTCCGCCGGGCCCACGGCCCCCCCCCCCGCCTCGGCGTCGTGAGGCGGGCGAGTGCCTCGACTTCCACGACGACACCATCCGCCGCTCGAACGATCGGCTGAAACGCCACGCCGATTGCCTTGTCGGCGATCGCCTGGCGAAAATCACGCGTCAGGTCGACACGGATCCGGGCCAACTCGGCGAACTCAGCGCGGAAGAACTCGAAGCGGTTCCGGCCGCGATCCTTCGCCGCATACATCGCGATATCCGCAGCCCGAAACAGTGTCTCGACGTCACGCCCATCCTCGGGGTACACGGCCACACCGCTGGACGCTGTGACGAAGACGTTGCGCCCGTCGACTTCGAACGGTACTCGGAAGGATTCGACGAGGCGATCAGCAAGGCTGACGATGGGGCCCAGGCCGGAGGCTCGCCGTTGAAGCACCGCGAACTTTCCTCCGGAGAGGCGCGAAATCGACTCCTCCCGGCCCATGGCTAATTCGAGCCGGCGTGCGACCCATTGCAAGACCTCGTTGCCCGCCGCGTGCCCCATCGTGTCGTTCACGTCCTTGAACGCATCGAGGTCGAGAAAGTGCACCGCGAGTCGCTCGTCCGGCCGGAGAATCGGGAACATCCGCGCCAGTCGATCCTGGAGCAACCACCGCTTCAGCAGTCCGGTCACTTCGTCATAGTTGGTGACGTAGGTGAGCCGAGCCTCGACCTCGGCCTTCTCGATCCGCAACTCGCGCTCCGCGAAGGCCCGCTCGACCGCCGGCCCGAGGCGCGCGAGGTGGGGTTGCTCCGGTTTGACGGACAGATTGCTTAGGCCGCCGAGGCGCTCCTTGCTCGTGGGACCATTCTTGCCTCGTACTCCACCGGCGAACAGTAGCCGAGCGTGGAGTGCAGGCGTCGGCGATTGTAGAACACCTCGATGAACTC
>CANFFZ010000023.1 GCA_947446155.1 Chloroflexota bacterium
GGCAACCCCGGGCTCGGCGCGATCTCCACCAACTTCTGGTGCCGCCGCTGGATCGAGCAGTCGCGCTCGCCGAGGTGGATCACGGCGCCCGTGTGGTCGCCCACCACCTGCACCTCGATGTGTCGCGCACGCTCCACGAGCCGCTCGATGTAGACCGCGCCGTTGCCGAAGGATGCCTTCGCCTCCGACTGCGCGCGCTTCACCGCGTCCTCGATCTCGCTCGCGTCGCGCACCACGCGCATCCCGCGTCCGCCGCCGCCCGCGACTGCCTTCACGATCACTGGCGCGCCATTGAGGGACGCCATGAAGGCCCGTGCCGCCTCGGCGTCCACCTCGGCCAGTGTCCCCGGTAGCACCGGCACGCCCTCGGCCTCCGCGAGCGCGCGTGCCCGGATCTTGTCGCCGAACAGTGCGAGGGCTTCCACGCTCGGCCCGACGAAGGTGAGCCCGCGCTCCGCGCAGCGCTTCGCGAAGCCAGCGTTCTCGCTCAGGAAGCCGTACCCCGGATGCACCGCGTCGCACCCGTTGGCGACCGCAGCCGCGACCACCTGTTCGATGTCGAGGTACGCCATCACGCCGGAGCCGGTCAGCGCGTGCGCCTCGTCCGCCGCGCGGACGTGCAGCGCTCGATCCTCGTCCTCCGAGTAGATCGCCACCGAGCGGATTCCGAGGCCTGTCGCCGCCCGGATCACCCGGATCGCGATCTCGCCACGGTTGGCCACCAACAACTTCGTCACCGGCATCCGACACCCCTCGCCAGCCCGCCGAACCGCAGGCGGGCGCTAGTGAATCACACCCTCAGCCATCAGCCGGAAAACCTCGTCCTCAGACAGCCCCAGCAGCCCTCGATACACCGCCTCGTTGTGCTCCCCCATCCGAGGCGCCAGCCGCAGCGGGGGCGACTCCCCGTCCAGCCGTCCCGGCTGCCGGTGCGTGGTGAACACCGGCCCACCGTCCCGTGAAACACCCTCGAAGTGCCTCGTAGAGAGGTGCGGGTCGCGGCTCACCATGTCTTCGAGGTCTTCGACGACCCCCGCCATGACCCCTCGAGCTTGGAGGAGATGCGTCAGTTCCCACGCGTCGAGGCCGGCCGTCCACGCTCCTACCTCGGCATCCAGGGCGTCCTCGTTCGCCTGCCGCGCCGCCAGCGTCGCGAACCGCCCGTCCGAGGCCAGATCGGGCCGTCCCATGGCCTCACAGAGGGCCTGCCACTCCTCCTCGGTACGGACAGCGATGACGCACCACCGGTCGTCCACCGCGCAGGGGTACGCCCCGTGCGGCGCCGCGTCCGCGGCCCGGTTCCCCCGAGGCGACTCGATATGTCCGTTCGCGGTGTAGTCGAGCATCGCTGGACCCAGCAGCGCGACGGTCGCCTCCATCTGTGCGAGATCGATGAACTGACCCTCACCCGTGCGGTCTCGATGGATGAGTGCCGCTATCAGTGCGCTCACCGCGAAGTACGGCGTCGAGAAGTCGGAGTACAGCGGCGCCATCCCGACTGGCGGACGGCCGGGGAAGCCCATGTTGGTGCGCATCCCTCCGTAGCCGATGACACCATTCCCGTACGAGCCATAGCGGATGTACGGCCCGGTCGTCCCCATGACCGGCATCGTCAGCATGATGCTGTCCGGCTTCACCGCCCGCAGGTCCTCGTACCCCAGCCCCCATCGGTCCATCCGGTCGCCCGTGAAGTTGTTCGCGACGATGTCCGAGTGCCGCACGATCTCCTTGGCCAGTTCGATCCCGCGAGGCGTCCCGAGGTTCAACAGCACCGACTACTTGTTCGTGTTGCAGTCGTTGAACACGCCGTTCGAGTCCACCGTCTGCTCCGCCGTCGGATGCACCCCCGTCAGGCGGATGGTGTCGAGGCGTGCGTGCGACTCGATCTTGATCACCTCGGCGCCGAAGTCCGCAAGCATCCGCGTCGTCGCCGGCCCCGCGATCAGCCACGAGAAGTCCGCGACTCGCACCCCTTCGAGTGGCAACGGTCGACTGTCGCTGCTCATACGACGCCCTCCGTCACGAGCACTACGAGTTCGCCCTCGCTCATCCCCAGTAGCCCGAGGTACACCTCGCGGTTGTGCTCGCCGACGCCGGGCGCGCAGCGTTCGAGGGCTGCCGGCGTCTTGCTGTACTGGTACGGCGCAGCCGGCACCTCGATCTCTCGCCCCATTAAGGGGTGCGCGAGCGGTCGCCAGAACCCGCGCGACCGCAGTTGCGGATCCTCGTGGAGGTCCTTGATGTCGTTCACCGGCATGACGAGGATCCGCCGTCGCTGTCCCTCATGGAACAACTGCTCGCGGGGATAGCGCGACGCGATGGCCTGGACCGCCGCCTCGACCTCGTCGGTGTGGGAGGCACGGAAGGCGGCGTCCTCGTACGCCCCATCGAGCACGGGCGTATCGATGCCTTCGTCACGGACCCACTCGACGAACGGAAACCAGCCGGGGCCGACGCCAACAGGGATGACGAACGAGACCCACAGGCCGTCGGCGCAGGTGAAGAGGTTGCGCAGGGCAGGAGGTGCGGAGAATCCGACGCGCTTCGGTACGCGGCCGTGCCATGTGTAGAAGTTCGCGTTCGCTGTCTGCACCGTCGCCATCGCCATCGCGTCCTGCACGGAGACCTCGATGTGCCGCCCCCGCCGCTCCGAATCGCGCGCACGTCCCGCGAGCGCGATGAGCGTCGTCGCCACCAGCGCAGCCGAGGCGATGTGGTAGGCCTGCTCCGCGCCCGGCGCGATCGGCGGATCCTCCGGGAACCCGTTGAGGTACATCAGCCCACTCATTGCAACGCTCACCAGGTCGTCCGCGCGGTACTGCGCCATCGGCCCCTCGCCGCCGAACGGTGTGAGGCTCGCGTACACCAGCCCCGGGTTCAGCTCGGCGAGCGCGACAGGGCTGAGGCCGAGTGCGTCCATCACACCCGGCGCTTCCGTCTCCAGCCAGATGTCGGCGATCACCGCGAGACGGCGCAGTACCTCGACGCCGCGCGGCGTGTGGGCATTGAGCGTGATCCCACGCTTCCCGGCGTTGAAGTGAAGGTGGTGCAGGCTCTCCGGGTGATCGGGATCATCGAGAAACGGCGGCCGCCGCGGGATACCATCACCACCCGGTGGCTCGACGCGGATCACGTCCGCCCCGAGTTCCGCGAGCATCCGTCCCGCGAACACCCCGGACTCCCCCGCGAGATCGATGACGCGCAGCCCCTCGAGCGGGCCGCTCATCGTGGACGCTCGAAAGGCAATCGATCTCGCATCAGTCCCCCTGCGCGCGGCGTATCGTATCTGCCATGACGAACGACAATGCCTCGGAAAACACGATCTTCCGCACCATCCTCGAAGAGTCGCCGGAGGCCGTCGTCTTCGCCGACCGTGAAGGCATCGTCCGCTTCTGGAACCGAGGCGCGACCGAACTCTTCGGCCACACCGCCGAGGAGGCCGTGGGTCAGCGGATGGACATGATCATCCCGGAGAACCTGCGAGCCCGGCACTGGGAAGGCTACAAACGCGTCATGGTGCAGGGTGAGCCCTCGCGCTACGGCCGCCGCGACATGCTGAAGGTGCCCGCCCTGCGCAAGGATGGCACTCGCGTCTCCGTCGAGTTCACCCTGCTGCCCATCGAGCACCCCACCTACGGCCCGATCGCTGTCGCTGTCATCCGCGACGCCTCCGAGGCCTTCACGGAACTCCGTGACCTCCGCAATCGCCTCGCCGAAGCCGAGGCCCGCGCGGGGACGCCGCCACCCGCCACCTCGTAGCGATTAGGCGAGGTAGCCCAACTCCTTCGCGCTCGCAGTCAGTTCCTCGCGGAACTTCGGGTGGGCGAGGCCAATGATCCCCTTCGCGCGCTCGCGCGTGGACTTCCCCTTCAGGCACACCGCGCCGTACTCCGACACCAGCCAGTGCACCTCGGTGCGTGGCGTAGTGACGACAGCACCCGGACGCAGCGTCGGCACCACCCGCGACACGCTGCCGCTCTTCGCCGTCGAATAGAACGCGATGATCGACTTCCCGTCGCGAGCCTCGAAGGCACCGCGTGCGTAGTCGTGCTGCCCACCCGTACCGCTGTACTGCGTCGTCCCCATCGACTCGGAACAGCACTGCCCGGTCAGGTCAACCTCGATCGTTGAGTTCACCGAGATCAGCGTGTCGTTCTTCGCGATGTTCGACGGGTGGTTCGTGTAGGACACCGGGTGCGCCTCGATGTACGGATTGTCGTCCAGGAACTCGTACATCCGGCGCGTGCCCGCCGCGAACGTGTAGATCGCCTTGCCCGGATGGAACGTCTTCTTCGTCCCGTTCGCCACCCCCGACTCGACGAGGTCCACCATCGACTCGACGAACATCTCCGTGTGGATGCCGAGGTCGCGGTGCGCCATCAGGTTCTTCGCGACTGCGTTCGGCACCCCGCCGATCCCGAGTTGGATCGTGGCCCCGTTTGGGATCATCTCAGAGATGATCCGTCCCATCTCGGTGTCCTCTGCCTTCTCCGGCGGGATCGGCAGCTCCGCCAGCGGCACGTGGTTCTCGATGACCGCCGAGACCTCAGACAGGTGCACCCACGAGTTCCCGTGGACACGCGGCATGTTGTTGTTCACCTCCGCGATCACCACGTTCGCCCGAGCGATCGCAGCCTTGTTCGTGTCCACGTTCACGCCGAGGCTCATGTACCCGTGGCGGTCCATCCGCGACACCGTCACCATCGCTACTCCGACATCGAGGTATTCCTCGATCAGTCGAGGGATCTGGTGGAAGAACGCGGGCACTAGATGCGCCTGGCCCGCCTCGATCATCCCACGGTCAACACCGCTGGCGAACAGCGACTCCCAGTGGATGCGGTCGCGCAGGTCGGGCTGCAGCGTGCTGCGCGCGCTGGCACCGAGGGGCAGCAGCGCCGTCATCCGCACATCGGTCAGCCCCCCGGCACGCGCGCGGTCGGCGACCGCCTGCAGCATCGCCGGTGGCTCACCAATGGCGCTCCCCTGCACGATCAGTGAGTGGTCCGGGATCAGTTCCGCCGCCTGCGAGGGCGTCCGTAACTTCCGCTGGTACTCGGCCTGCCAGTCCATCGCACACCTCCGCGCGCCCGCATGCTCGAGGCACGGCGCGGCGCTGTTATATCACCGGCATCGAGGCATGAGATCGGCGCACGTAGCTCTCGGGGCTCAGCATGGCAGCACCGCGTCAGGCGCCCGCGACCCCCGCGAGCGTCTGTGTGTCTGCGGCGTCAGCATCCGCGAACTGCTCTCGGTACAGCGAGGCGTACAGCCCGCCTTGTGCCAGCAGCGCCTCGTGCCGCCCGCGCTCGACAATCTGCCCGCGGTCGAACACGAGGATCTCGTCCGCCGCCACCACCGTGGACAGGCGGTGCGCGATCACGATCGTGGTGCGTCCACGCGCCAGCATCGCCGTCGCCTCGCGGATCTCACGCTCCAACCGGGAGTCGAGGGATGACGTCGCCTCGTCGAAGATGAGGATCGGCGGGTCCTTCAGGATCGCCCGCGCAATCGCCACTCGCTGCTTCTCACCGCCACTGAGGCGATAGCCGCGCTCGCCGACTTTCGTCTCCAGCCCCTCGGGCAGTCGCGCTACCAGGGCGCCGAGGCCTGCCGCCACAGCCGCTGCCTGGCACTCCTCGTCGCTCGCCGTGAAGCGCCCGTAGCGAATGTTGTCCATCAGCGACGTATGGAACAGGTAGGTCTCCTGCATCACTGTCCCGATCGTCGCGCTGATCGAGTCGAGCGTGACGTCGCGCAGGTCGTGACCATCGAGCGTGATCCGGCCCTCGGTCGGGTCGTAGTACCGCTGGAGCAGGTAGGTCACGGTGGTCTTCCCGGCCCCAGACGGCCCGACGAGCGCCACCATCCGCCCCGCCGGGATCTCGAACGTCACGTCCTCGAGCGCCGCCGCCGGCTCGCGGTATGCGAACCGCACGCCCTCGAACGCGACGGCGCCACGCGGCTGGGTGAGGCGTACCGAGTCTGGCCGGTCCTCGACCTCCACCGGCAGGTCGAGGTACTCGAAAATTCGTTCGACCACTGCGAGCGACGACAGCAGCGTCGTGTTCAGCCGCGCGATGCCCGCGAACGGCCCGAAGACGCGCGTCGCCAGCATCGCGAACGTGACCACCGTCCCCACCGACAGGTCGCCGCCCACCACCGCGCGTCCACCCCACCAGTAGATCGCGCCCGGAATCAGCGCCCCAAACAGCGAGGTACCCATGTTGAACCAGCGGCCCGCCATCATCCGCCTGATCGAGAGCGTCCGCAGCGCGTCGTTCGACTGGCCGAACCGCGCCGCTTCGTGCGCCTGCCGTCCGAAGGTCTTCGTGAGCATCGCGCCCGACACCGAGAGCGTCTCTTCGAGGTGACTCGACATCCGCGCGGACTCTTCGTGCCATTCGCCCATCAGCGCGCGCATGTGCCGTCCCACGCGCAGCGTGGGGTACACCCAGAACGGCAGCACCACCAGCGTCGCCAACGCCAGCCGCCAGTTCAGCGAGAACATCATCCCGAACGCGATGATGAGCGTGAACGAGTTGCCGAGGAACTCAGTGAACGTCCCCGTCACCGCCTGCTGTACCGCGTTCACGTCGGTCGAGAGCCGCGACAGGATCTCCCCCGTCCGTGTCGCCGTGTAGAACCGTACCGACAGCCGTAACAGGTGGTCGTGCAGTCGCATCCGCAGACGGTGCATCACCCCCTGCCCGATCGCCTGGTTCACGAACGACTGCACCACCCCCAGGAGCGAAGACCCCACGACCGTGCCGAGGTACACCACCAGCAGCCGGTCGAGACTCGCGAGGTTCCCCCCGCCGGCCATCCGGTCCACCATCCGCCCCAGCACTCGCACCCCGATCAGGTCGAGCGCCGTCGTCGTCAGCAGCAGCAGGACCAGCGCCCCCATCGCCCACGCATACGGCCGGAACATCCCGGCGGTGCGACGCAGCAACATCGAGCGGTCGCCCTCGGGACGCCCCGCCGGCACTCGCCGTCCACCACCGCCACCGCCGCCGCCGCCGCCCATCGCCATCGTGCTACCTCACTGGTCCGTTACATCGAGCGTACACACAGCAGCAACCGGCGCTGGGGCTGCGAGGCCAACCCGATCACCTCGGGACGCAGGAGATGAGCGGGGCTATGCGCCCTGGAGTGACCGCGCGGCCGCGCCACCAGCCGTGCGCCCGAAGACAGCGCCGGCCATGAGCCCCGTACCGCCCGGGTAGTTGTGGTAGAATAGCCCGCCAACGAGTTCCCCCGCCGCGTAGAGCCCCGGAATCGGACGATCCTCCGTGTCGATGACCTGCGCGGTCTTCGCCTCGATCCGCAGGCCTCCGAACGTGAACGTGATCCCACACGTCACCGCGAACGCCACGTATGGCGGCTGGTCGAGCGGCAGCGCCCAGTTCGACTTCGGCGGGTCGATCCCCACCGTCCCCAGCCCGTCGAGGCGGGACGGGTCGTACGTACCCTCGCGAGTGGCGGCGTTGTACGCCTCGATCGTGCGAACGAAGCCGCCGACGTCCACGCCCATGTCCGCCGCGAGTTCGTGGAGAGTCATCGCCTCGGACTTCGTGATTTCCTTGAAGCGGTACTCATCGCGCAGTCGCGCCACGGTCTGCTGGTCGAAGATCTGGAAGGCGACGCTGTGGGGTTGCTTCAGAATCTCGCGGCCGTACTTCGCGTAGGTGTAGTTGCGCAGGTCGGCACCCTCATCGACGAAGCGCTCGCCGTAGGCGTTCACGATCAGACCCAGCGGGTACGAGTGCTTCTGGTACAGGTCGCCGATCCGGCGGTTGCCCGTGGGCGGCGCGTTGAGGTCCCACGCCACCGCGTGCGCGGACGACCAATGGCCGTACGACTGCGCGCCGATGTCCAACGCCGCCTTGATCGCGTCACCCGTGTTGTGACGCGTCCCCCGCACCTTCGCCATCTCCCACCCGGTGCCGAGGTAGCGCGTCCGCATCTCGACGTTCGCCTCGAACCCACCGGCCGCCAGGACCACCGCCCCCGCCTCGATCGTCTCGTGGCCCGCGACTGTCTTCACGCGGACGCCCGTGACACGTCCGGTGTTGTCCGTCACCAGCCCGTGCGCCTTTGCGCCGTAGCGCACCGCGATCCCGCGACGCTCCATCGAGGTGAACAGCGAGTCAGAGAGGCCCGCGCCACCGCCGACCGCTTCCGTGATCATGCCGCCCCAGAAGCGCAGTTTGCCGTCCACCTCGTACGCCTGGCGGCTGTACATCAGCACCCAGCGCATCCCGCCGTACTCGCGCATCCACTGCGCCGTCGGGTATGCGTTCTCGATCAGGGGGTCGACAAGCGTCGAATCGGCGTGGCCCTCGGTCACTCGGTAGAGGTCGTCCCGCATCGCCGAGGCCGGGTACGAGCCGACTTCGATCCGGTCGACTTCAGCATCGCTCAGGTCGGGGATGAGACCACGGATGTCATCCAGGCCGTTGTAAGGGAAGCGGAAGCCGCCGCCGGTGAAGAAGGTGGCCCCCGCGCTCGCCCTCGTCCGCCTTCTCCAGCACGAGCACATCCGCGCACGCCTCGCGCGCCGCCAGCGCCGCACAAATCGCCGCGTTCCCGGCACCCACCACGATCACGTCCGGCACATCGGCCTCCTGCTGTTGCTGACAACGATTTCCGGCATTGGAACCTGCGAGGCCTCCCACGGCAAGTGGCGGGCAGACCGACGCAGCCCACTACCGCATTCGCAACGCCGCCGCGATCGCCGTCGCCTCGGCGGCCAACGCATCGAGCCGTCCCGCGAGCACCTCGATCTCGGTCGCCGCGGTCTCGATCGTCCCGGACCCGCCGAACTCTGTGGGATCGACCACGGCGGATCGCGGCAGGTACGAGGGCGCACCACCGTCCAGCCGGGGCGCCATCCCCCAGTGCAGGTGCGGCCCCGTCGACGTCCCGGTGCTCCCGACCACTCCGAGCAGCGCGCCCGCCGCGACGATTTGGCCCTCGATCACCAGCGGCGCGTCCCGCAGGTGCCCGTACAGCGTCACGTACCCCGCCTCCACGTGATCCAGGATGACAGCGTTCCCGAAGATATCTTTGAACGCGTCCCACGGCGTGCCTCGACGGGCATCGGTGAACACGTCACGCACAACGCCGGACGCCGGTGCGCAGACCGACACGCCTTCCGCTGCGCCGATATCGACCCCGGAGTGCGCCTCCATGTCGCGCGCACCGAACACCGAAGTAATAGGCCCGTCGCACGGCCAGCCCTGCACGACGCCATCCGCGATCCGGGTGCGATGAAAAAGAACGGACATCACGCACCTCCTGAAGACCGGTATAGACGAGCCCGGCAGCGAACCCGAATGCCGGACTGGCGCTGCTGGCTAGGTCCCGGTGAACTTCGGCGGGCGCTTTTCAAGGAAGGACGCGCGGGACTCGGCGGCGTCGTTCGTGGCTTTGCGGCCGTAGCCGAGGTGGACGATCTCGTTGCGGAGGGCGTCGTCCAGACGGAGGGTCATGTTCTGCTGGACAACGCGCTTCGCCGCACGAGTGGCGATCGGCGGCCACTGCATGATCGAGCGCGCGAGGTCACATGCTTCATCGAGCAGGCGCGCGTGCGGGACGAGGCGGTCGAGCAGGCCGATGCGGTAGGCCTCGTCGGCACCAACCTCGCGGCTTGTCAGGATCAGGTCCATCGCGCGGCTGTGGCCGATGATCCGAGGCAGGAACCACGACATCCCGGAGTCAGGCGAGAGGTTCCGCTCCAGGAACACCGTCTTGAACCGCGCGTACTCCGAGCCGACGCGCAGGTCGCAGGCGAGCGCCAGACTCATCCCCGCGCCCACACAGACACCGTTCATGGCCGCGATGATGGGCTTGTCGAAGCCGTGGAACGTGCGGGCTTGATCGCCGATCCAGTGGAACTCGTCCAACAGGTCTTCTTGCGTCTGCGCTGCGGCGACGCGCGGGAGCGGCCGTCCGTCCGGGCCTTGAGGTGGCTGAAGGTCTGCGCCAGAGCAGAAGCCTCGACCAGCGCCGGTGATCACCACCGTCCGCACGTCGTCGTCGTGCCGGATCTCATCGAGCACGGCGAGGGTGTCGAGGTGGAGCCCTCGGCTCAACGCGTTCAGCCGCTCCGGCCGGTTGAGCGTGACTAGGCCGATGTGGTCTTGCTTGTCGAACAGCAGGTTCTCGTACGGCAAAGCACCCTCCGGTCGCCACGCACCCGATCAGATGCGGAGCGTACAACCGCGGGCAAGCGCACGACGCGGCAGCCCACCCCGCAGACTCAGAGCGACGCCAACCATCGGTTCACTGCGCCACGGCTCGCCAATCGAATCTGCGTGCGAGTCCCACCAGAGGCCTCGAAGAGGGCAGCGTAGCGGTGCTTCTGGCGCCGATAGGTCCGCCACGCGTACGCGATCATCGAGTCGCCTGAGAAGACCCGCCGCCACGGCTCCACGTTGCCGTGCCAGAGCCGTTTGCGCGTCAGGACGCGCCAGAGCGTGCGGCGCGTAACGGAGACCATGACCTGCCACCGAGGCAAGTCGAGCCACACGAGGGTGTCGCAACGCGACAGGACCAGTTGGTCCTCCGGCGACGGACCGAGGTTGCCGTCGAACGTCCACCCGCCGTCACGCGTGGCGGCGTCGAAAGCGAGGTACTGCTCGTCCCGCGGGACTGGCTCCCAGTCCGCCCGCCAGATCAGCGAGTCGGTCTCGACATACCGCAGTCCGAGGCGTTCGGCGAGCACTCGCGCGACGTACGTCTTCCCCGCGCCGCTCGTGCCGACGACGCAGATCCGTTGACCGAAGTCGGAGCGTGCCATCGGGTTACGCCTCGATCGGGCGCGGGCGAAGGACCAGGACTGCCACAAAGGCCGCGACCACGCTGCACGCGACGCCGGTCGCGAGCGCCTGCGCGCCGACCGGGACGAGCGCCCCGTAGACGATGTTGTACGTGGACGCGATCAGCATCTGCGAGAATCCGAGCAGCGCAGACGCCAGCCCCGCGATCTGTGGGAACGGCACCAATGCTCCCGCCATCGCTGCTGGACGCGTGAGCCCCAACCCGATCGCCGTCGCGAACATCGGCACAAGGACTGACCACACCCCACCGGCATCGAGCGCCAGCACCCACAACAGCATCACCACACTCGCCGACGCCGAGAGCCCCGTCCCCAGCAGCACCACTCGGTGCGACGGCAACCGGCTCACGAACCGGCTCGAGATCGTCGCCCCCAGCATGATCCCGAGGGCCACGAGGCCAAACGAAAGCCCGAACCACTGTGCGCTCAGCCCGAACTCCTCCTGCAAGACGAAGGACGAAGACGAGATGAACACCAGTTGCCCGCCGAACATCAGTCCCATCACCGCCGCGTACACGAGGTACGTCCGGCTGGAGAAGATCGTCCGGTAGTCGCGGACCAACCCATCGAGGCCGCTCGTCCCGGGGGCACGCCGCGGACGCGTCTCCGGTAGACCGAAGCCGTACGCGAGCGCCAGCAGCACGCCGATCGTCGCGAGCGTGACGAACACGGACTGCCAGCCGAAGGCGTCGTGCAGGAACCCGCCGAAGATCGGCGCGATCGCGGGCGCCAGCGGAAGCGCGATCGCCATGTAGGACAGCACCCGCGCCGCCCGTTGTCGCCCGTAGACATCGAGGACGATCGCCTGCGCGATCGCCGGCCCCGCTCCGCCGCCCAGTCCCTGCACGACGCGTCCGGCGAGCAACACTTCCACGGACTGCGCGGAAAGCGCCAGTAACGACCCCGCGATGAAGAGCACCAGCCCGGCTAGCAGCGCCGGCCGCCGCCCGATGCGATCCGAGGCAGGCCCGTACACGAGCTGCGACCCCGCGAACGAGATGATGAACAGCGTCACGGCGAGTTGCAGTGTGGACTCGCTCGCACCGAACTCTTCGGCCATCGTTGGCAGCGAGGGCAGGAACATGTCCACGGTCATCGGCGCGATCGCACTCAGCGCGACCAGCAGCGCAGCCGCCGGCAGTGCTTCCGCGCGTCGGCGCTGGGCTGCAGAGAGGACATCCTGGATCGCCATGCACGTCATGGTAGATGGCAGGATTCGCAAGATCAGCGCGGTCAACTCGATTCAAGCAATTAATTCTGTAAAACTAAAATATTATTTTTAATCATGGCCCTTGAAAGTTGAGCGCGTTGCAGGAAGGTACGCTAACGTTAATTTGTTCCGCGAGAAATAAACGAGGGTGACCGACGCCAGCGCCACCTCGACAGTGAAAAGTGAACGAGGATCCCAACCCATGACCGATAGCATCCGCACCGCCCGTACTGCGCTCACCAGGGAGCGCACGGCCATCGAACGGCGCATCACCGACCTCCGTGCCCGTGTCGCCGAGATCGATGAAGTCGTGCAGTCCCTGACCCACCTCGAATCCCGCCTCCCCACGGGCCCCGAAGCGGCACTGAAGAACTCCCGCGCCCAGACCGCCGGTGACGAAGGCCGCCTCCCCCGTGGTGCCCTCCGCACGGCCATCATCGAGACGCTGCGCTCGCACACGACGGGGCTGCACATCAGCCGCATTCTCGAAGTGCTCGCCCGGAGCGGGCGAGCACCCCGCTCCACCAACCCCCGAGGCAGTGTCCAGACCACGCTCTACGCGATGCGCCGCGAAGGCCTGGTGGAGAACAAGGGCAAGAACTCCTGGGTGCTCCTCACCCGCACCCGCGCCACCCGCAAGAAGAAGTAGACCGCCCGCCTGTTCATCCGGAAGGCCGCCGCAAGGCGGCCTTTCTCATCCCATTCCGGCTCTGGCCCCCACGACCACCGTCCCGCTCAGCCTCGCAGCAGATCGTGCGCGCCCGCACGAGCGCCGCAAGCCGCTCGTGTACGCTTCTGCCCCACGCGCGGGACAGCGCGAGAAAGGTGGCGGCCCGTGCCTGACGGAGCGCTATCCGGGATCCGGGTGCTGGAGTTCTCGCAGATCGTCGCCGCCCCCGTGTGCGGCGTGAACCTCTCCGACTTCGGCGCGGACGTCGTCAAAGTCGAACCACTCGGCGGCGAACAGACGAGGCGGACCGCTGCCATCGTGCCCAACGAAAGCAAAGGCTTCCAGGCCTTGAATCGAGGCAAGCGGTCGCTCGTCGTTGACCTCCACGACCCGCGAGGCCAGGAGCTCATCCGCCGCCTCATCCCCCAGACGGATGTGGTCCTCATCAACTACCGCCTCGGCGTGGCGGAACGCCTCGGCCTCGGCTACGACGCGCTGAAGGCGCTCCGGCCCGATCTCATCTACTGGCAGAACACCGGCTTCGGCGAGCAGGGTGTCGAGGCGAAACGCGCTGGCTCCGACATCGTCGCCCAGGCCTACTCCGGCCTCATGGTCACGGACGCGAAAGTCGATGAGGACGGCGCGCCCGACCTGATCTCGATCCCGATTGCGGACATCGTCTCGGGCTTCGCGGCGGCGATGGGCGTCGGCATGGCTCTCTTCCACCGCGCGAGGACCGGCGAGGGCCAGTACCTCAGCACCTCGCTCCTGCGCACCGCGCTCTTCATCCAGGCTGGCGCCGTCATGCACGAACCCGTCAGCGACGCCATCCTCCGCAACCCACTTCTTGAGGCTGCTGAGGCCGCCCTCGCCGCGGGCGAGCCCTACGACGCGATGCTGGACGTCCGCAAGGCCCGCCAGACCGCGCGTGCCGCCTTCCGCCTTTACTACGGCGGCTACCGAGCCCGCGAGGGCGCTGTCGTCCTCGGCGCGCTCACGAAGCCGAACCGCGACGGCATGCGCAAGGTCCTCGGCTTCCCCGAGGAGGACAGCGATAGCCCGGACTACGACGCCCTGCTCCCCGAAAACGTCGAGCGCACCCTCGACTGGAAGCGCCGCTTCCGCAAGCGCTTCCTCGAGCGCACCGCTGACGACTGGGTACGCGACTTCGACGCGGCCGGAGTGCCAGTCTCCGCGGTGCGTATGCCTGAGGTGATGGCGGACGACGTCCAGGTCGTCGCCGAGCACATGATGTGGGAGATGGACCACTCGGTGACCGGCCCGCAGCGGGTCGTCGGCCCCGCTGTCCTCATGTCGAAGACCCCCACCACCGTCCAGCGCGCCGCGCCCGCCCTCGGTGAGCATTCTGCCGAGCTGCTCGTCGAAGCCGGCTTTTCCGCCGCTGAGATCGCCACCCTCTGCGAGGCGGGGACCATCCTCCAGCGGTAACCCCTTCGCGCTAGGCTGTGATCGAGACCGCAAGCGAGGGCCTCGGGATGCGACTCGGACGGCGCGCGTTCATCGGACTCGCCGGCGCCTCCGTCACCGGAGCAGCCGGTGTCGCCTTCGGCCGTGACCGCTTCTTCGGCGGCGATCAACTTCCACCCGCCACCGGCCCTAGGATCGTCCCCACCCCCTTCGCCGGCAACACCGCCGTCCGCCAGGACTGGGACGCACTCTTCACCGAGGCCAAGCGCGAGGGCACCCTGTTCATCCTCGTCCGCGGGCAAGCCGGCTACCGCCGGGCGACCAATGAGTTCCAGACCACCTTCCCCGGCATCGACGTGCAGGTCTTCACGGAGGCCAGCGCCACCACGTGGCTCGAACGCGTCCGCTCCGAGCGCAAGGGCGGCCGTTACACCCTCGACCTCGCGTTCGTGCAGGCCGAACCCGCGATCACCCAGGGCTTGAAAGATGGCTTCTGGGCGCCCGTCCGCCCGCTCCTCTTCCGCTCCGACGTCACCGACGACACCGCCTGGCGCGACGGCTTCGGGAGTCGCTTCATCGATGCCAAAGCGCAGTTCTCCTTCGCGTGGGAGTACCAGGTCCAGCACGCCTACGCCGTCGACACCCGCGTAGTGAAGGACGGCGAGATCAGCAGCGTGCGCGACCTCCTCGACCCGAAGTGGCGCGGCAAGGTCATCACCTCGGACCCGCGGATCGGCAGCGGACTCTTGTCCGCCGCCAGCGTCGCCAAGACCTACAGCAACGACGTCGTGAAGACGCTGCTCGTGGACCAGCAGCCGAAGGTCGTCGGCGGCGGCAACCAGCTCATCGACGCCCTCGCGGACGGCACCTACCCCATCGCCCAGGGCATCCGTCCGAAGTCCCTCCAGCCCTACCGCGACCGAGGCGTGAACCACATCAAGTTCCTCGACCTGCCGGACGCCGATCATGTCCCCGGCACCGCGCTCTTCGCCTTCAACAACACCCCGCACCCCGCCGCCGCCCGCCTCTTCCTCAACTGGGCGCTCACGAGGCAGGGCCAGACCCTCCTCGCCCAGAACCTTCTCACCAACAGCGCCCGCACCGATGTCGCCACGTACGAGAACGAGGGCGTCGGCACCCCCAACAAGCCCTACTACGAGCCCGACCGCGAATCGAACTACGCCCACACTGCCGCCACCCTGCAGTACGTGCGGAGCCTGCTCGGGACGTGAGCCCTCGATGCTCTGACCAAACAAAGACGGCCGCCCGAGAGGGCGGCCGTCTCAATGCTCGCGAGGCGCGAGGGCGGAAGGCTATGCGCCTTCCTTAGGCTGGAGCTTCGGAGCCGGGTTCGGGATGCCCGAGAGCAACTGCTCCGGAACAGCCTTTGCCAGTTCGTCGATGGTCCAGTTCCGCGGCTGGTGAATGCTGCGGATGACCTTCCGCTGGCTGTAGCGCGAGGCCTGCCAGCCGGACGTCCCGATCACGTGGCCGCTGATCGCGCCACCCGCCTCGGTGCAGAGCCACGTCACCGTCGGAGCGTTGTTCTCCGGGTCACGAGGCGTCGCGCCCTCGGGTGCCGCCGCCGGGTTGTTCTGCGTGCCACCGGCCCGCAGGATGCCCGCCGCCGCACGGATCTGCTGCGCCGCCGCCGGCACAGACTGCGTCATGCGCGTGTTGCCGCCCGGGTAGATCGCGTTCACCGCGATGCCGTGCGGGCCGAGTTCGCGGGACAGCGCACGAGCGAACCCAACCATGCCTTCCTTCGCCGCGGAGTAGTTCGCCTGGCCCGTAGAGCCGAGGCCTGACCCCGAGGAGAAGAGCAGGATGCGCCCGTAGTGCTGCTTGATCATCGGCTCGACCGAGGTGCGGACGCAGTTGAACGCGCCGCGCAGGTGGACCGCCAGCACGGCGTCCCACTCCTCTTCCGCCATGTTGAAGATCATGCGGTCACGCAGGATGCCGGCCACGTGGCACATGATGTCCATCCGCCCGAATTCCTTCAGGGTCGTGTTCACCAGGTCCTGGGTGTCGGCAAACTTCGAGATGTCGCCGTAGTGCGCGATGGCCTGACCGCCCATCGCACGGATTTCCTTCACCACACTGTCGGCCGGGACGGCGTCGTTGCCGGAACCGTCCAGGTTGCCACCGAAGTCGGCGACCACCACCTTCGCGCCCTCTTCGGCCATCTGCAGCGCGACGCCGCGGCCAATACCGCGACCCGCACCCGTGATGACCGCGACGCGGCCTTCGAGTCGGTTACCCATCTGAATACTCCTCGTCCTCGCGCTATCGCAGCGGGCTGACGACGCCGTAGGCCAACGTCCGCGGCATCTGCTCGTCGAGTTCGTCCATCGTGAAGCGGCGGTTGTACGTCAGGATCTGACGTTCGATGCTCGGGTAGGAGTACAGGTACACCTCACCACCACGGACGCCGAACAGGTGACCGTTCACGTCTGCTGACGGCTCCGAAAGCAGGTAGGACACCAGCGCCGCAGCGCTCTCCGGGTCATCCGGGTGGCCACTGCCTTCCCACTTCTGCAGCGGGATCGGCGCGGCGATACCGGCCATCTCTCCGGCAGACACCACACCCGCGGGCGGGCGCAGTTCCTCTGACGACCCACCCGACATCCGCGTGCGGGCCAGCGGCGAGATCGTGTTGCAGGTGATGCCGTACCGGCCGAGGTCGCGTGCGACCGTCCGTGCGAGCCCGATCTGGCCCTCGCTCGCAGCAGCGTAGTTCGATGCCCCGACGGAGCCGAGGCCCTCGTCCGAGGCGAACATCACGATGCGCCCGTAGCGGTTCTGCCGCATGGCGATCGAGGCGAGTTTGATCACGTTGAACGCGGCCTTCGCGTTCCCGGTGACGACGGACTCGAAGTCCTCCTCCGTCATCCGCCAGATCGGCGTGTCGCGTCGGATGCCCGCCGCGCATACCAGGCCGTCCAGTTTGCCGAAGCCGTCCAGCGCGGCCCGGATCGTCTGCTCCGCGCCGGCCATCGTGGCCACGTCTGCCACGACTGCGACGGCCTTGCCGCCCTTTGCCTTGATCTCGTTGACGACGCCTTCGGCGACACCGGGGTTGCCCCCCGAGCCGTCGAGTTCGACGCCGCTGTCGGCGACGACGACTGTCGCCCCTTCTGCCGCAGCCGCCAGGGCGGATGCGCGGCCAATGCCGCGGCCTCCACCCGTGACGACGACGACGGCTCCATCCAGAGCGCCCATCGATACCCCCTTCACGTCATTCGTGATTCCAACGGCGGATACTACACCTGCCGTTCAAGCACGCATGAGGCCGTGGCGCGATGTGAGCGCTCCCAGCCCCCCGGCACGCAAGGCAATCGTCACGCTAGCGGCAGCGGCTCGCCCTCCGGCAGCCCCACGTCGAACACATTGAGCGTCATCGAGACCAGCCCGTAGTACCCCACGATCCCGACCAAATCCACGACCCCACGCTCGCCGCCGAGGGTCGCGAGGGCTGCCTGGTACGTCGCATCCGAAACCCGATTGGTCGCGAAGTATTCCGTCACAAACGCGTACACCGCGCGCTCCGCGTCGTCCCGCAGCGCTGGCACCGTGCCGGTGCGGACCGCCTCGACGGTCTCCCGAGGCAGCCCCGCCTCGATCGCCATCCGGGCGTGGGCGAAGAACTCGTACTGCGCTTTCCAGTACTTCCCCGTCAGGATGATCGCGAACTCGGAGAGGTGCTTTGGCAGGCTGCTGTTGAATCGGCAGTAGTCGCCCACCTTCTGCGCGCGATCCGCGAGCACCGGCGCCGGCCGACGGGCGACGCGGTACCAGTCGCTCTCGCGGTACAGTTCCCGCTCAGCCGGACAACGGGACGAGGGCGAGCGATGAGTATGCTGTTCACGCCGGTGCGACTGCGCGACCTGGAGATGCGGAACCGCATCTGGGTCTCGCCGATGTGCGAATACTCCTGCGAAGACCAGGACGGCCTCGCCAACGACTGGCACCTCGTCCACCTCGGCTCCCGCGCCGTCGGCGGTGCCGGCCTCGTGATGACCGAGGCCGCTGCCGTCACCGAGGACGGGCGCATCAGCCCGTACGACCTGGGCATCTGGTCAGACGCGCACGCGGATGCGCTGGTGCCGTCCGTGCGGTTCATCGAGGCCAACGGCGCAGCCTCGGCGATCCAGCTGGCGCACGCCGGGCGCAAAGCCTCGACCAACCGCCCCTGGGCCGGTGGCAAGCCCGTCGACAGTTCCGAGGGCGGCTGGGAACCATCCGGCCCCAGCGCGCTGCCGTATGCACCCGGCTACGCCGAGCCTCACGCGTACTCCACCGCCGAGGTGCGCGCTGTCATCGATGCGTTCGCGGCAGCCACCGTCCGCTCCGCGCGTGCCGGTTTCAAAGCCGTCGAGATCCACGCGGCGCACGGCTATCTCCTGCACCAGTTCCTCTCGCCGTTCTCCAACCAGCGCACCGACGAGTTCGGCGGCGACTTCGATGGCCGCACGCGCCTCGCCCTCGAGGTCGCCCGCGCCGTCCGCGAGTCGTTCCCACGCGAACTCCCCGTGCTCGTCCGCATCTCCGCCAGCGAGTACGTCGAGGGCGGCTGGGACCTCGATGACTCCGTGGAACTCTCCTGCCGCCTGAAGGCGGCGGGGGTCGACCTGATCGACTGCTCATCAGGCGGCAACCTGCCGCAGCAGCAGTTGCGCGTCTACCCCGGCTACCAGGTGCCCTTCGCCCGGACCATTCGCGAGCGGGCCGCCGTCGCGACGGGCGCGGTCGGCCTCATCACCGCACCCGAGCAGGCCGAGGCGATCGTGGCGAGCGGCGAGGCCGATGTCGTCCTCCTCGGCCGCGAACTGCTGCGCGACCCGTACTGGCCGCTGCACGCCGCCCACGACCTCCGCGCCGACATCGAATGGCCCGCGCAGTACCGCCGCGCGAAGTTGTAGCGGTCATCGGACCGGACACGAAGAAGCCCCGCTCGCGCGGGGCTTCTCGTCGAGGTCGTGCGTCGAGGGCTAGGCCAGCAGTTCAGCCGCCTTCAGGTTGTTCTCACGCAGCACGTCGACCGCGTAGGTGATCTTGCCGGTCTTCGTCGCGGCGTCGCCGTGGACGAGGAAGAGGCAGGCCTCCGCCATGTGCTCGATCGGTGTCTCGCGCTCCTTCGTCGCCTCGGACACCAGCTTGTGGTGCACCGTGCCGGGCGTCGCCACGAGGCCCGGGGAGATCACGTTGACGGCTACGCCGTCGCGGTAGACCTCGGAGGCGAGGCCGGTCGTGTAGCGCTCGAGGGCGGCCTTGCACATGCCGTAGACCGTGCCACCCGCGCCCTCGCGGCCTTCACTCGACTTCGGGTGGAGCGCGGCGTGCGAGGAGATGTTGAGGATCCAGCCCGAGTGACGCTCGCGCATGCTCGGCAGCACCATCTGCGACAGGTGCAGCGGCGCGTAGACCTGTACCTCCTGCATCAACTTGAATCGGCGCTCGGGGAAGTCCACGATCGGGATGAAGAACGTCACGGCCGCATTGTTCACGAGGATGTCGACGGGGCCGAACGCCTTCGTGGTCTCCTCGATGAGACGGACGCGATCAGCGTTCACGGCGAGGTCGCACTTGACCGCGAGGGCTTCGCCCCCGGCGTCCTTGATGCGCTGGACGACACCGTTGATGCTGCCCTCCAGCATGTGGTCGCCCTCGTTCTCCGTGCGCGCGGAGACCACGACCTTCGCGCCCTCCTGGGCATAGCGATAGGCGATCGCGGCGCCGATGCCGCGGGATGCGCCGGTGATGACGGCGACTTTGCCGGCCAGCAGGCCGTTCTTGTTCACGGTTGCCATGTCTGATCCCCCTCTGCCCGGGTGTCTACCCGGCCCAGCGAGGGTTCTATCACTCCACCGAGGCGTGTGCGAGCCCGCCCGGCCCTTACCGGAACCGCAGGATCGAGAACAGATTGCTGCGGTCGTCCGTCCACAGGATCGGCTTCTTCTCGTTCCACTGCCCCGTCGCACTCGCGATCTGCGTCCGGTCGAGGAATGCTCGGTCGCCCAGCAGCACCCAGTCGGTCTGGAAGTACCCCTCGAAGGTGTCCGGATACCCTTGCACCCAGGCGACTTCGAGGCCCTTCTTTGCGCCGACGCCTCGCAGTACGGGGCGCAGGTCCACGTGCCGGTTAGAGATGTTCGCGGCAATCACGCCACCCGGGGCCAGGTGCCGCTTGTAGATGTCGAACGCCTGCGCGGTCAGCAAGTGGACGGGCACCGAGTCACTGGAGAACGCGTCGAGGAGCAGCACGTCGAACTGCTTCGACCCCGCCTCGAGTTGCTGCTCCAGCACGAGCCTCCCGTCCCCGATGTAGACCTCGACGTTTGCGCCACGCGCACGCGCGTCCGCGAGGTAGGTGAACGGCGACTCGGCGAGATCGAGCACCATCGGGTTGATCTCATAGATGTCGACCGTGTCGCCCCGCTGCCCGTACGCCGCGAGCATCCCCGCTCCCAGGCCCAGGACGCCGATGCGCATCGGGCGGTCGAGGGTGGCGCGTCGCTCGTTGATCGCGAGGCCCGCGCCGCTCAGCCGGCCGTAGTAGCCGGTCCGCGCCGCGCGCCGTTCCGGCGAGACGAACTGGAAGCCGTGGAGGATGCGTCCGTGTTCCATGACTCGCTGCTGCAACTGCGGGTCGCCGATGTACGCCTGGTAGATGCGCACCGAGCCATAGAAATTGCGCCCCATCACCTCGATACCGCGGTACCGCGACTCCACCTGCCGCCACAGCGCGAAGGACAGCACCACCACGCCCACGATCGACGCAACGCCGACCGCCGCGCGCAACCCGGGGACCGACGGCACCAGATCGAGGGACGTACGCCGGCCCGCCTTCCGCCGCCGCCATTCGTCCAGCCCGCGCGCGATCACCGCGAGCGCCCCCGCACCAATCAGGGCGACGTGGTACTCCCAGTAGCCGTCGAACACCCTCGGCGCGATCAGCGCGACGAAGACACCACCGAGGGCACCACCCGTGGAGATCAGCAGGTAATACGCGGTGAGGTGACGGGCGGCCGGACGGACTCGTGTGAGCTCGCCGTGCAACGCCATACAGCCGAAGAACAGCAGGAACGAATAGACCGCGATCTGCACGGCGATCGCGATGATCACGTTGTCGAGTACCCACCATCCCATGCCGAGCGCGATCGCGAGGCCGATCCCGTAGGTCTGCGGCTCATACCAGCGGTCACCGCTGAAGCAGAGGATGAACGTGAACAGGTAGATCGACAGCGGCAGTACCCAGAGCAGCGGCATCGCCGCGACGTCCTGCGTGATCTGTGTCGTCACGGCCAACAGGAGTACGACGGCACACGCAGGCAATGCCGCCCACAGCACGACGTTCGCGATGCCCACCGGCTGCGCGCCGGCATCGGGTGTGTCGGTCGCCTCGATCGGTGCGGGAGCCGTCGTGCGAGAGCGCCACGCGAGGTATCCGCACAGCGCGGCAAAGACGACGTAGCCGGCTGACCACGTCCACGCCTGGCCGGTCAGCCCCACGAACCGCTCGACGACCAGGGGATACGCGAGCAGACCGATCAGTGAGCCGGCGTTCGAGAGTGCATAGAGGACGTACGGGTTCCGGCCGGGATGCTCCCGCGCGAACCACTGCTGCACCAGCGGGCCGGTCGTCGACAGCAGCAGGTACGGCGCGCCGACGGTCACCGCGAGCAGCGCCACGATGCGAAGCGTCGGGTCGACATCGGAGTCCGGTTGCCAGATCTTGTCCGGAATGATGGGGAGCACGGCCAGCGCGGTGATCAGCAGGATGAGGTGGACCCCGCCCTGCCGCTTCGGCGTGAGCCGCGACGACACGAGGTGCGCGTATGCGTATCCGCCCAGGAGGGCGATCTGGAAGAACAATTGCGTGGCGGTCCACACGGCGGAACCGCCGCCGAACCACGGCAGGATGAACTTCGCGATGATCGGCTGTACCTGTAAGACGAGGAACGCACTCAGGAAGATCGTCACCGCGTACGGCGCGACCGCTGACCGGCCGCTGCCCAAGTTCAGACGCGCCATGGATAATCCCTCGCTCCGGTCCCCCGCCGCAGACTAGCAGGGTGCGAGGGCGCTGAGTGAGGCCGCGGAGGCCGCGCTATCCGTGGCGCTTCGAGCGGTCGTTCTGGCCCAGGATCACCTTGCGGAGGCGCACCGACTTCGGCGTCACCTCCAGGCACTCCTCGTCGCGGATGAACTCCAGCGACTGCTCCAGCGA
>CANFFZ010000024.1 GCA_947446155.1 Chloroflexota bacterium
CCAAGGGCGTTCTGGAGGTCACGGACGAGGGCTGCGTGGCCCGCCGGGTGTCCGGGAGAGGCCGGAGGGGCGGCTGTGCTGCTCGTCGCCATGATGCGACCGAGTGTAGCATCGGTGCCGGTCCGCCCTCGTGCGTCTGAGCGCGAGCCGCCCGACGAGGAGGCACCGATGGACGTGAGTGGCAAGGTCGCGATCGTGACGGGGTCGTCCGCCGGCGTTGGGCGAGCGCTCGCCCAACGCCTCGCACGCGAGGGCGCGAAAGTGGTCGTGAACTATGCCCATTCCGCCGCCGACGCGGATGAGGTGGTCGCGGGCATCCGCGCCGCTGGGGGTACCGCGCACGCCGTCCGGGCAGACGTCGGCGACGACGCGGACTGTCGAGTGCTCATCGACAACGCCGTGAGCACTTATGGCGCACTCCATATCCTCGTGAACAACGCCGGGATGACCTACTTCATCGCCCACCCCGATCTCGATGCGGTCAACGAGCAGGTCTGGGACGACACCTTCCGCACGAACGTGCAGGGCACCTTCAACTGCACCCGCGCCGCTGCCCCGCACATGAAGGCAGCCGGCGAGGGCGCCATCGTGAACATCGCCTCGATCGCGGGGGTGCGCGGGGTCGGCTCCTCGATCCCGTACGCAGCCTCGAAGGCGGCCGTGATCACGATGACCAAGTCGTTCGCGCGGATCCTGAGGTTGGAGATCAGGGTGAACTGCGTCGCCCCCGGGTTCATCGATGGCCGCTGGCTGAAGGGCGGCCTCGGCGAACGCTACGACCAAGCGAAGGCCTCGGCCGCCGCCGCGACGCCGCTGAAGGCCGTAGCGACGCCCGAGACCGTGGCCGACGCCATCTACGGCCTGATCGCGCACCAGGTCTTCGTCACGGGGCAGACCGTCATCGTCGACGGCGGCGCGAGCCTGTGACCTCCGACCGCCCCATTGACCTCGGTGGGGCCGACGTCGACGCGGTGCGCGAGGCCCTCGAGGCCGCCGTGACCGAGGCGAACAAGGCGATCAGCGCCGTGCGCGCGGGAAAGCGCGTGCGTGTCGGGCACAAACCCGGCGAAGGCCCGGTCACCGAGGCCGACTACGCGGCGGACGACATCCTCCATGAGCGGCTGATGCCCCTGGTCCCCGGCGCACGCTGGATTTCCGAGGAGTCCGCCGAGGAGGCCCCGCTGCTCCGAGGTGAGCCCACCTGGGTCGTCGATCCGCTCGACGGCACGAGCGAGTTCTTGCGTGGACTGCCGGAGTTCGGTGTCTCGGTCGCACTCTTCGTGCAGGGACGCCTCGTGATGGGGGCGGTCGGGCTGCCGGCCGAGGACTCGGTGCTGTCGGCGGTCATCGGTGGCGGGCGGCGGGAGACGCGTCGGGACGGGGTGACGCTGCCGATGCTCCCCAACGACGGCGTGGTCCGACGGGTGGTGGTCTCCCGGCACGACTACGAGCGCCGCCGCCTGCAGTTCCAGATTCCCTACGAGGTCTACCCCTGCGGTTCTTCCGCGGTGAAGCTCGTCCACGCCGCCGGGATCGACACCGACGTCTACCTTTCGACGGGGCCGAGGTCGCTGTGGGATATCGCCGGTGGTGTGGCCATCATCGAAGGGGTGGGTGGCACGCTGCTGCAGATCAACGGCAGACCACTCGTGCTCTCGCCCCAGCAGATCGAGGTGCCCGCGTTCGTCGCTGGCGCCCCGACCGACGCGCTCACGCTGCTCAGGCGCCTCGGCGCGCCGCTCGACTCGTAGGCGTCGAGGCAGGCGGATCGCCAGTATTGGCGCGGTGATTCGGGATCCGGTGAGTGAGGACAAGCGAAAGGCCGCCGGCGTCCCGGCGGCCTTTGCTGTTCTAGCGTCTCGCTAGAAGAAGGGTTACTTCTTCTTCGCGGACTTACCAGCCGGCTTCGCAGCGGGCTTGGCAGCGGGCTTCGCAGCAGCCTTCTTCGTCGCAGCCACGTTCACATCCTCGACTAGCCGGGCGGACGCCCGATTCCGAATGGGTCGTGGATCAGGGTCGGGCCCGACCGATCCACCCGCGCAATGTAGCGCGACTGATCGCTAGCGGGACACGTCTGCAAGTGGTTGCGCGCAACTTTTTTCGTGAAGGATCCGGCGACCGCCGCCGACCCGATCCGATCTGCGTGATCGAGATCAGTCGCGCGCGACCTCGGACGGCTCGCGACGCGCGACCACCGCCCACAGCGGGTCGGCGCCGCCGGGCGATCGATCGATGACCAACGGCTCGCCGAGGCCACCCGCGAGCGCGAGGTACGTCGCCACCAGTCGCACGCGATCCTCGGCGCCCAGCGACTTCCAGACGGCGACCGCTTTCGTGGGGAACATCCGATGCGAGAACGCGACGAGGCAGAGCCCGCCCGGCGTGAGCACCCGAGAGACCTCGGCAAAGACCTCGATGGGGCGGGTGAGGTACTGCACCGAGACAGCGCAGACCACGGCGTCGAACGAGGCGTCCTCGTAGGGGAGCGTGGGGTCGGCGTTCAGGTCGCGCACCTCGTGGTCGGTCAGCCGAGGGTTGGCGCGGAGTTCGGCCGCGTTCATCCCGAGCCCGGCCACTCGGCTGTACTCGATCTCGGGCGGGAGGTGGCTCACCCAGGAGGACATCAGGTCGAGTACGCGCGATCCGGGAGCCAGCGTGTCGCGGTAGAGCCCGGTCAGCGCCTCGATCGTGGTGTCGTCGATGTGGGTGACGAGGCGGGGTTCCTCGTAGAAGAAGCGGTCGGCGGAGGTGTCCTCGCGCTGGAAGAAGTGTGGTGGGAAAGGCATGGCGGGGCCGGAGGTCATCGGTTCGGTTACTCCGTCACACCAATCGTGATGTTGCCGTGGAGATTCTCGTGCCCCGGCGTCGTACAGAGCAGCCCCACCTGGCCGCTTGCGGGCACCTTCAGTCGGATCAGCGTCGTTCCGAGGCCGCACGTAATACTCGGAACCCGGCTGGGAGCCCTGCACCACGAACGCGTGCGCCCCCGGCGCGCCCGTCACGACGAGGTCGAGCACATCGCCAGGCCTCGCGCTCACCCCGGAGAGGTCGAGGACGCCGCCGGCGCCGCTCACCATCACCGTCCGCGTCGCGATCTCAGACCCAAGGGCGCTCGCCTGCGGCTGGGAGAAGTGCCCGTGCGCCCCCCCATGCGAACGCCCACGCCACACCCACGCCCAGGACCACGCCGAGCGCGAGCCGCCGCGACAGCCGTCGAGGCAGCCGAGGCCGACGCAGGGGTTCCGAAGGAAGGACGGTCGCCATCGATCCAGCGTACTGCTCGACCGGGCCGCTACGGGACGAGGCGTGCTGCGAGGTACAGGAGGCTCTCAACGCGCTCGACCGCCGGTGCGAGGGCAAGGTCACGGTTGCGAGGCCAGTCGCACAGGTAGACGTGGATGTCCGTGGTCTGGGCGAGTAGTTGCGCCGTCCGCGCGTCGTCCTCGACATGCTCGACGGCGCCGAGGCGCCGGAGCGTCGCCTGCTTGTAGTGGGCGCTCCCGAGCGCGGATCGGTTCACATAGAGCGCCTCGAAGATGCCCTCGAAGTCGTGGTGACGCAACCACCAGGTGGGGACGGTGCGGCGGCCCGTCACGACCACGAGGCGTCGCACAGTCGCGAGGCGGAGCAGAGCCTCGCGTGCGCCGGGCATCGGGCGGCGGAAGTCGAAGCGCAGCCGGTCGAGGGGTTCTCTCACCCACCTCGGGTACACCTTCGCGGGGTGGGGTTCCGCGGTCGGGTCGTAAAACGAGCGATGGATGCCGAGGTTGCGCCCGAGCGGTGGCTCGCAGAACACCCCGTCCATGTCCACCGTCATCAACGGTCGCGTATCGGGGTTCACGAGGCGCCTGCCCGCTCGCCTCGGACCGCGATGAACGAGAGGGCGATCCCCACCGCGAGGGTCGCGATCCCGTTGAGGAGCGCCTCGAGTTCCACGAACGCGGCGAGGGTGACGGCGCCGAAGAGGGCCACGGCTGCCGAGACGGGCACGCGACCCGGCGCGAGCGGGAGGCGGAACGGACGCTCGTGACTCGGCTGGGAGAAGCGCAGGCGGACGACCGCCGCGTTCACCGCGATGAAGATGGCGAGGACGGCGAAGTTCGTCACCTGTGCGAGATACCCGATCCCACCCACGAGCGCGAGCCCGGAGGCGAGCGCCCCACCGACCAGCACGGCGACCCACGGTGTCTGGCGTGCCTCGTGGGCGCGAGCCAAGATGCGCGGGAGGAGCCCGCGCTGCGCCATCCCGTATGCCGACCGCGCGCCGGTTGCGAGCGAGAGCAGCACCGTGTTGAACGTCGCGAAGAGCGCCCCGACCGCGAGGGCGTCCGCCGCCCGCCCTCCGGCCGCCGTCTCCATGACGAGGGCGAGCGGCGCGCTGCCCTCCGCAAGCGCATCCGCGTCGACAACGGAGACCGCCACGACCGCGACTGCGACGTACAGCACCCCGGTGATCGTGATCGCCACCATGAAGGCGAGCGGCAGGTTTCTGCTCGGGTTGTGGACCTCCTCGGCAAGTGTCGCGATCTGCTCGAAGCTCTGGTAGGCGAAGAACACCACCGCCGCCGCAGCAAGGACGCCGCCTAGGCCGGCAGTGGACGCGAGCAGGTTGGCATCGCCGATATGCGGCAGCCCGAAGGCGATGACCGCGAGCAGCCCGCCTGCCTCGATGATCGCGAACGTGCCAGCGACCCGCACCGTCTCGCCCGGGCCGACCAGTGCGATCGCGGTGCAGAGCAGGAGCGCTGCGAGGGCGAACGCACGCTCGGGCCCGCCGACTAGTTCGGCGAGGTAGCCGCCGAACCCGATGGCGACGGTGGAGGCGGCCAGCAACGCAACCACGATGGTCATCCACCCGCAGACGAAAGCGACCTGCGGGCCAAACGCCTCGTGTGTGTATGCCGCCGAGGCTCCCGCCTCCGGGTACATGGTCGCCAGTTCGCAATAGGAGAGTCCGGTCGCGGTAGCGAGGATGGCGCCGAGCAGGAATGCGAGCCAGAGGATGTTGCCGGTCAGGCCAGCGGGCTCGCCGATCAAGACGTAGATCCCCGCGCCCAGAATGATCCCAACTCCGGAGAGCGCCGCCCCAATGGGGCCGATGCTACGGCGCAGACCTTGCGAGGCTCTCGGGTCTGCCGTGCTGGCCGCGGCCATGCCTACACGCTCACCGGCGGCTCGGGTGGGGGTGGGGGCGGGATGCCCGGCGTTGGCGGCGGTGCGGGTGCGGCCATCACGATGCGTGCGGCCTCGCCCGAGGCCGCACCGGGTGCGCGGCCTACCGCGAACGCTTCCAGCCGGTCTTCCACGCGTCGGAAGATCGAGCCCACCGGGTACTTGCCGTCTACGCCTCGGGTGCCACCGGCAGGCACGCCCGTCAGCACCTCGATGCCCTCCTCGATGCGGTCGACGGCCCAGATGTGGAAGCGGCCCGCCTCGATGGCGGCGACCACGTCCGTGCGCAGCACGAGGTTCTGGACGTTCGTGCGCGGCAGCATGACGCCCTGGTCGCCGGTCAGGCCGCGCACGCTACAGAGGTCGAAGAAGCCCTCGACCTTCTCGGTCGCGCCGCCGATCGGCTGGATGTTCCCCAATTGGTCGATGGAGCCGGTGACGGCGATCCGCTGCTGGATGGGGGCCTCGGCCAGGGCGGAGAGCAGGGCGTAGGTCTCCGTGGAGGACGCCGAGTCGCCATCGATGTCGCCATACAACTGCTCAAAGGTGAGGCTGGCGTGCAGCGCGCTCGCGCGGTCCTGGCCGAAACGGTCGGCGAGCAGGCCGCGGAGGATGAGGAAGCCCTTGTTGTGGATGCGCCCGGCCATATCGCTGTCGCGCTCCACCATCACGATGGCACCGTTGCCACGCGAGACGACGCAGGTCACTCTCGATGGCCGCCCGAAGGAGATGTCGCCGAGGTCGTATACGGAAAGCGCATTGATCTGGCCGGAGCGCTCGCCCTTCGTGTCCACGTGGATCGAGCCGTCGTCCATCGCGGCTAGCACACGGTCACGCACGAGGGCAGAGCGGTAGACCGACTCCTCGACGGCTCGCTCGACGTGCGAGGCGGCCACGACCGAGGCGCCCTCGGCACGCGCCCAGTAGTCGGACTGGCGAGTGACATCGAGGAACACGGCCATGTTCGCGGAGAGACGCCGCTGGTCGGCGACCATCCGCGATGAGTGCTGGAGCAGGCGCGACACCGCGTCCCGACCGAACGGGAGCAACCCCCCGCGCGTCGCCTCGGCGCGCACGATCGAGGCGACGCCCATCGCGTTCTCCGAGTTACACGGGAAGTCCGTCTCGAACTCGGCCTTCACGCGGAACAACTGGCGGAAGTCCGGGTCGTAACGGTAGAGCGCGCTGTAGAGGTAGCCCTCGCCGACGAGGACGACTTTCACGTTCAGCGGGATCGGCTCGGGCCGCAGCCCGGTCGTCGGCATCATGCCGTACGTCTCCGCGAGGTTCTCGATAGCAACGGTGCCGGAGGTCAGCGCGCGCTTCAGGCCGTCCAACGACACCTGGTTCGCGAGCAGGTCACGCAGCCGGAGGACCAGGTAGCCGCCGTTCGCCTTCAAGAGCGCTCCAGCGCGGATCATTGTGTGGTCGGTCGCCATGCCGCCACCGGGCTGGCTCTGGTATTCGATGCGCCCTACGAGGTTCTGATAGGTCGGGTTGACCTCGGTGACGACAGGCGCGCCCTTCTGCGGGTCGTTCGTGACGGCGGGATTCACCTCATAGCGGCGCATCGGGGACGCGCTGGCCGCCAGCCCGAGGCCGAGCGGGAGCGCCGGGCCTGCCTCCACGGTGCGGAAGCGGTCGCGCTCATGGCGGAGGTCATCACGTACGGCGTCGAGGTACTCCTGAACCGCGATGTCGTGGCCGAAACGTTCGGCCAGCGGCTGGAACAGGTGGTCGATGGCGAAGGCGGCGACCTCCTCATCGAGGGCGGTGCCACGCTCAGTCGCCTCGCGCTCGGCGGCGCGCACCTTCAGCAGCGCCTCCTGCACGCCCTCTTCGAGGGTTCGGCGCTTCTCGCCCATCGCCTGACGCTCCGCTTCGGGTAGCGCGGCGAACTGCTCTTCGGTCGCAGGTTTCCCCTCGATCAGCGGAGCCGAGACGATGCCAGCCTGCCCGAACTGGAGGGCGAAGCCCATCTGGAGCGCGTGCGCCTGGAGTGCCTCGAGGATCAGGTCGCGCCCGCGGCCGACGTCCTCCGCCAGTGCCTGCCGGCGGCGCACGTAGTCGTCCGAGTCGAACGCGGCACGGATCTCTTTCGCGGCGGCGGCAACCGCCTCCTCCATCGCGCGCGCGAAGCGCAGCCCCTCGCCCGGCGCGAGGCTGATCGCCTGTGGATGGTCGGGCCTCGTGAAGTTGTGGACGTACACCCAGTCGAGGGGAGACTCGGCTGTCGCGGCTCGCCGCTTGAGGAACACCGTGACGATGGTCTGCTTGCCGTAGCCGTCCGGCCCGGACGCGAACAGGTGGTACCCCGGCGCTTCCATCCCCAGCGCGAACTCGACGGCGCGGACGGCCCGCTCCTGCCCGAACACGGCGTCGAGGTTAGGGAGGGCGTCAGTGGTCTCGAACGGGAGCCACTCCGCCGGGCAGGTCGCCGTCACCTGCTCCGCCGTCAGCCGGAGCGCCTCACGGAGTCCTCGAGGCGCATCAGGGGACGAGGTCATGCGGTGGCCCTTTCGTCAGCGCCGGGAGCGGGGCGCACCAGCAATGCTACAGGAGGGGTGCGGGTGGAACCTCAGTGAGCCTCATTCGTCACGGGGCCCCACGAACCGCCCGTCCGCGCCCGGCGCGAACGGCATCACCTCCACGATGGCATCGAGGTTGAGCGGGCCGTAGATGTGCGGGAACACATCGCCGTCGGAGGGCTCGTCGCGCACTTCGGCGGTGACGCGGGCACGCTCGATACGCACGAGGGCGAGATGGACGTGGCCGGCGTAGTAGGCGTTCGCGACGGCTGCGACCTGCTCGGCGCGCGAGCAATAGATGAAGCCCTCGGTCGTCAGCGTGTCGCCTCGATACTCGCCCGCGGCTTGGGCGGCGGCCCACGCCTTGACACTCATGATGTGGAAGATCGAGAGCACTAGCGGGCGGGCACCGTCTGCCGAGTGAGACGTACGATCTCGTCGGCGGTGGGGGCGCCTTCGAGGATGCGCGAGGCGACCTCGGCGGCATGGCCGGCGAGCAGGGTGTCCGTGAGCGCGATGAACTTCTCGGCGATGTCGCGCTCGGTGATGCCGCTCTCCGGGTCGCCGGCGGGGTGGTCCACGCGCTCCTCGATGCGCTCGCCGTTGCGCAGCGTGAGCGCGACGACGGCGGGCCACGCCGAGGGGTACAGGGCATCGAGGGTGGTGTCCGGCGCGAAGCCGATGCGGTCGGCGAGCGCGAGGGTCTTCGTGTCGGCGATCGCCTCGTCCGTGAACCGCTGCGGGGCGAGGTCGCCGTGACGCAGCGCGGCGGCGACGCAGAACGGCAGCGAGAACTTCGCGGCGTATGGCGTCGTCGGCTCCATGCCTTCGAGGAGTCCAAGCGCCTGCGTGTAGATGCGCACGTCCACGCGCTCGATGTCGTCGATGGCGAACTCGCGGCGGCGCCGGATCGCGAGTGCGCCGTCCACCGCCGAGTGAGTGTGGCGGCACGAGGCATGCACCTTGAACGAGACGGTCTCGATGCGCCAGCGGGCCATGCCATCGGCCGCGAGTCCGTGCGTGATGCGGTCCGGCTCGGGCGCCTGCGACATCGCGGCGAGTAGCCCCTTCGGGCCCTCGAGGATGCGGGTGGCGGCGGTGAACCCGCGTGCGCCGAGCAACGCCGCCAGCACGCCGTCGTGCGCAGCCTTGCCCGGGTGGAGTTGCTTCGACATTGCGCCATCGGCGAGGAACTCCCAGAGGCCCGCCGCCATCGTCCCCGCGGAGCCGAGCGCTCGCAGGGTTGCTTCGGCATCGAGGCCAGCGAGACGGGCGGCGGCCGCTGCCGCACCAATCACGCCGGCGGTGCTCGTCGTGTGCCAGTACTCGTAGTGGGTGGTGCCGAGGGCTTCGCCGATGCGGATGCTCGCCTCGTAGCCGATCGCGATCGCGTCGAGCAGTGCGTCGCCCGTGGAGCCCTCGCGCTCCGCGACGGCGAGAGCGGCGGCGACGATCGGCGCGCCGGGGTGGGAGATCGACTCGCGGTCGAGGTCGTCCATCTCGAGGACATGCGCGGCGGCGGCGTTCGCGAGCGCCGCCAGCGGCGCCGAGGTGCGTTCGCCCGTCGCGAGGATGGTGGCCTGCGGGTGCCCGCCGAGGTCACGCACGACATCGCGCACGATCGTCGGCGGCAGCAGGTCCCCGCCACCGAGCGCCGAGCCCAGCCAGTCGAGGAGGTAGCGCCGCGTCACACGTCGTGTTGCCTCCGGCACGCTCGCCGTCGCAATCCACCGTGCGAGTGTCGCCGTCTCGTTAGCCATCGGGAGCCTCCTCGCGGACGCCTCGATTCTACGCATGGCACGGCTGCGGCAGGCGGGGCAGATTCAGAAGGGCTAGTCCTCGATCGTGAGGACGATCTTGCCGAAGTTCGCGTTGGACTCCATCAACTTGTGCGCCTCGCCCACCTGGTCGAGGGGGAACGCGACGTCCACGACGGGGACGAGGGTCTCGTTGGCGAAGAGCGGGAGCACGCGGTTCACGAAGGCCTGTACCAGCGTCGCCTTCTCCTCGAGCGGGCGGGCGCGGAGCAGTGTGCCGCGCACGCTCGCGCGCTTCTGCGAGAGCGCGCCGATGTTCATCTTCTCGACCGTGCCGCCGCCCATCGAGCCGACGATGACCATGCGGCCCTTGAGTGCGAGCGACGCGATGTTCTGGTCCCAGTACGGCGCACCGATCACGTCGAGGATGACGTCCACGCCTCGGCTGCTCGTGCGCTCCCTGATCACCGCGGCGAAGTCCTGGCTGTGGTACTCGATGCCGACATCGAGGCCGAGCGCGGCCGCCTTCTCGAGTTTCTCCTGCGAGCCGGCCGTCCCGAAGACGCGGCAGCCCTGCGCGGATGCCAACTGGATGGCAGCGGTGCCGACGCCCGAGCCCGCGGCGTGGATCAGGACGGACTCGCCCATCTTCAGTTCGCACTGGAGGAACAGCGCGTCGTATGCCGTCAGGAACACCTCGGGGATACTCGCCGCCTGCTCGAACGACAGGTTCGGCGGCACGGGCATCAGCATCCGCTCGTGGACGGCGATCCGCGAGGCGTAGCCCATGCCGCCGAGCAGCGCCATGACGCGGTCGCCGACCTTCCAGCCCACGACCCGCTCGCCGACCTCGGCGATCACGCCAGCCATCTCCAGGCCGGGGATGTCGTTGCGGGTGCCCGGAGGCCCGTTGTAGCGCCCGCGACGCTGGAGGAGGTCAGCGCGGTTCAGCGCGCTCGCCTTCACCGCGACGAGGACTTCTTCCGGCCCGATCACGGGATCCGGGACCTCGAGGATGTCGAAGGCGTCCACCTGCTCCGGCCGCACGACTACTGCTGCGCGCATGACTGCCCTCGTCTCTGATCGGGTGACGTACTTCGGTGGTTAGCGCTTGCGAGGGCCACCGCGCGGGCGGCGCTGCTGGCGGCGACGTGCGACGTGACTCGGGCGCTCCGTCGTCGCCTCGAGCACCGGCGTTTCGCGCGGCGGCGGCGCCTTCGGGCCGAAGCGACCGAGGATGGCGTGTGTCATCCGGTCGCTCACGCGGATCGCGAGTCCGAGCATCGCGAACGAGACGAGGCCCGTGAGCAACAACTCCTGGTTGGAGATGCCCTCTTGCCTCGACGAGATGAACGCGAGGACGACGGCAC
The DNA here is from genome assembly GCA_947446155.1 of Chloroflexota bacterium. The sequence continues at coordinate 10,828 of CANFFZ010000024.1, forward strand.
CCGTTGCTGCGAACGTAATGGTCGTTTTCCAAGACTGAGGCTTGTTCTGTCTCATGCCCGCATCCTAGGGGACGAGCCCGCCGAGATCATGCGGCGCTCAGGCAAGCCGCTGACCGAGCCACACCGACAACCGCTCGATGAAGGCGTCACGCCGAGGGGCCTCGTCACCCACGAACGCGGCGATCAGCGCTTCCTTCACCGCCTGCGGGTCGTCGTCCTCGTCCACGTGGATGATTTCCTCGACGTCGGCGGCGATCTTGTGGTCGTCGCCGTGCCGGAAGCCCTCGTTCACCGGCATGCCGAGGTCCTTCGCCGCCAGCGGCCACGTGGCGTCGACGGTGAACCACTCGTCGCGGAAGGCGTCGAGTTGCACACGCAGGAAGGTGTGTACGTCCGGCACGGGCGCACGCCGCACCTCGTCGAGCAGGTCGGGCGGCAGCCAAGGACTGTTCTCCTCGGTGAAGTGGTGCGTCGCGTGGATGAGCATCACGCCCGCGCCCAACTCCTCGAGCACCTGCGCGAGCAGGTAGTGCTTCCCCGAGCACGTCCCGCGCCACTCCTCGATCACCGTCTCCGGCCGTCGGTCCGAGGCGCGCTGGTACGGCAAGTCCCGCACGATCCGCACCGCCTCCCCCACGCTGAGGTTCACCGACGCGTCGAGGACGCCTCGCTGGATCGCCGCAGCACGGAGTTGGGCGGCGAGGTGGGGCACTAGAACATCCCGAAGGCGCCTCGCCCCGTGTTGGGGACGAGGGCGAGCGTGCCGGCGATCTGCTGCACGTGGATCAGGTCGTGGTAGGCGACGTGGTTCAGCAGTTCCGCGATCGTGATCGGGCCGGCGACCGAGTGCTGGCCGGGGCGTCCGAGGTCTGACGCGGTGAGTGCGCGGAACGTGGCGGCCTCGACGGCGCGGACACGATCGAATTCGTCGAGCAGCCAGGTGAGCGGGCGCTGGCGGAGGCCGGAGGCCTCGAGGCCGGCGACTTCCGGTTCGTCGAGGATGATCGGGTTCGCCTCGGCGAGCATCTTGTGGACGCGGGTGCGCTGCGACGGCCAGCGGTCGAGCAGGTGGGCGACGATGTCGCGCGCTGACCAGCCCTCGCCGTTACGCGCCTCGATGATCGCGTCGGGCAGGCTGGCCGTGAGCGCACGGAGCACGGTGGGTGTGCTCGCGATGACCTCGAGGGTGCCGGGTTCGAGGGTGGTGGGCATCGAAATGCCTACGCCCGCTCGCTCGGCGCGATGTATTCGCGCGGTTCGGGGCCGGTGTAGAGGGTGAGCGGACGGATGAGGATGTTGTTCGCTGTCTGCTCCACGACGGAGACGCACCAGCCGGGGGTGCGACCGACGGCGAAGATGGGGACGAAGAGGTCCGCCGGGATGCCGTGGAGGTAGTAGACGACGCCCGCGTAGAAGTCGACGTTTACGTTCACACCGAGGCGTGCGTATGGCTTCATCGCGGCGACGACGGCCTCGAGGATGGCGTACCACTTGGGCTGGCCCATCTCCTCGGAGAGACGGCGGACGCCCTCGCGCATGTGGCGTGCCCTCGGGTCTTCCGTGCGGTAGACGCGGTGGCCGAAGCCCATGATCGCCTCGCGATTGGCGCGTTTCGCCTTCACCCAGGCAGCGGCGTTCTGCGGCTTCGCGATCTCCATCGCCATCCGCATCACGTCCTCGGCGGCCCCGCCGTGCGCGGGGCCTGAGAGCGCGGCGACGGCGGCCGTGACCGCGGCGTGCAGGTTGGCCTCGGTCCCCGCGACCACGCGCGCCGTGAAGGACGAGGCGTTGGCGCCATGCTCGGCGTGCAGGATGAAGTCCGTGTCCATCAGCGCCGCGGCGTCCTCGGACGGAAGTTCACCCTTCACCATCCACAGGAAGTTCGCGGCGTGACCGAGCGAGGGGTTCGGCGCGACGGGTTCGAGGCCCTGGCGGATGCGGTGGTGCGCCGCGACGAGCATCGACACCTGGCTCGTCAGGCGGACGGCCTTGCGCAGGTTCGCCTCGCGCGACTTGTCCTCGACCTCGGGGTCGGAGGCGCCGAGGGCGGAGACGGCGGTGCGCAGCACCTCCATCGGATGCGCGTCCTTGATGGCGCGGATCACCTCGATCGCGGAGGCGGGCAGGGTGCGTGCGTCCCGGAGTTCGCGGTCGAACTTCGCGCGCTCGTCGGAGGTAGGGAGGTCGCCGTGGAAGAGGAGGTAGGCCGTCTCCTCGAAGGAGGAGCGCTCAGCGAGGTCATGGATTGAATAGCCGCGATACCGCAGTTCCCCCGTGCGCCCATCGATGAAGCAGACGTCACTCCGGTCGAAGTAGACGCCGTTGAGACCTCGATGGATCTGGATCTGCTCGTCGGTCGCGTCCGCCATCACCCTCGCCCTTCCGCTGGGAGAGAGTCTAGCGGGCAGCGCGCGGAGGCTCGCGGCTGGCTGCTCACCTAGCGGCGGGCTGTGGACGGCTCGTCACCCGTCGTTATGTGGCGCGGGGAAGGGCCGCCAGATCGCCGAACTGCCATCGGCCTCCTGGCATCAAGGAGCGTCCTCGCGTTGGTCAGGTCAAACTGGCCCGCGCATGGTCCACTCCAGCGGCAGCGCAGCGAACCATATTACGTCGCAGCGCTCGCCCTGCCAGACGCCGTGTGAGCGCATCGTCCCCTCGTACACAAACCCCGCTCGGCGGGCCACCGCGACTGACTCTTCATTCCCCGCGACGATCGTCAAAAAGGCGCGAGTTGCACCAAGCTCGAACAACCAGCGCGTGAGGAGGATCACCGCCCGAGTCGCGTAACCGTGTCCTCTCGCGCTGGCTGCGAGCCAGTAACCGAACTGCGCCACGTCCGCTTTGGACCAGTCGTCGACACCACAGCAGCCGACCAGGTCGCCCGACCTCGCGTCCATGATTGCGAATGCACAGCCAGATGGCGTCTCAGTCGTAGCAAACGCCCGCCAGCTCAGCGCGAATTCGTCGATGACGGCCTCAGCGCCCGTGATCGAGAGCGGCGGGGCCGGGTGTCCTAGCCGGTCGAGGACCCCGTTATAGCGTCGGATCGCTGGGTCGGCGCATGCTTCCACCATGAACCCGGCGTCATCTCTCGACCAGGGTCGGAGCGTGACGACGTCGTCGGAAAGCGTCACGACCGGCTTGTCGGCATCGGCTTCGCGCACATCCACAGAGGACTCCTCGACTGCTTGTTGAGTTTAGTCGGGCGTATTTCGGCGCACGTTCGCCCTCGACTGACAGGCGGGTCTCCCGGACTAGCGCGGCGCGGCGAGGGCCTCTTCCAGCCGCTGCCGGGCGACCTCGACCAGGCGGTCGGGTGCCAGGACCGGCGTGGGCAAGCCGGTTCCAGCGCCGAAGGTGACCTCGACCACCGTCGAGAGCAGGCCATCGCGTGCGACGCCCACGGTCACCATGTGCTGGGTGATCGCCGAGCCTCCCTCGCCGAGTGTGACCGCGAGGATGTTCGCCGCTGAGCCCTCGGGCAGGCCCGACACGCTGCGCATGTCGCTGATCACGATCACGGCGCTCGGGAGGATGCCGCCCATGATCCGCTCAACCTCTGCCTTGACGCACGCCTTGGTCTGCTCGCCGATTGGTTGGCGGAGCGCCTGGACGCTCTGGGCAGCGCCGTCGCCGGCACGGGCCACCATCGAAATGACCGAACCGAGGACGTTGTCCGAGGTCAGCGTGCGGACCACACCGTCACCGACTGTCGTCCCGCCGCCGCCCTCCAACGTTGGCGCCAGGCACGCCTCGATCATCGCCTGCGCGAGCTGTGACTGCTGGCCTCCCAGCACCGCGATTGCGAAACCATTGGACATGCCGACGTCGTGTGCCTTCCACGCGCCGGGAATGTCACCAGGCTGCAGCGCCGCCCTAGTCAGGAGCAGCTGGAGTTCCTCCCGCGTCAGCGAGGATGTGGCCTGACTGTCCCCAGTGTTTGAGGGGGGAGGTTGATCGTCGTCGGACTGCTTGGAGCAGGCGACAGTGATGGCGGTGAGGGCCATCAGGAGCAGCATGATCGTGTGCGCGGAGCGCTAGCGTGTGGTGAGCATCATTCGAGTCTTCCCACCGCTCCGTGACAAAGGTGGCCTCGGCCGCGCGGCCGGCATCGCAATAGCGCTGCGGTCTCGTCTTTGCTACGGGGTCCGATGGCCTCGCCGAGGCGCACCCCGCTCGCTGCAAGCAGGTCGAGCGGGCGTCCCGGCAGGAATGGCACCTCGTCGCGCGGGACGATGGCGACCTCCGCAGTCACCGAGACCAACGGGCCTGCCGCGATGGCGATCGAGACCATGCTGACGGTGAACACGCTGTCACCGCTGCTCACACGCGCCACGAACTGCGCACTCCCCACCCCCGGCGGCAGCCCCTCGGCACCGCCGTGGTCGAGGACGTCGATGCGCCCGCCGGGCAACTGCGTCGCCATCGCGGAGGCGAGCGCCTCGGAGAGGCAACGCGCTACCTCAGTCGTGTCGACAGCGGCCTGCCCGCGGTCGATCACCGCCTGAGCGTCCACCCCGGTGCGGAAGACACCGCTGACCAGCGTTGTCCCCTGGGCGGCGGTGGCGATGCTGAACACCCGCATCACGCCGACCGCGGATGGGTCCCCCGTGGGGAACGAGACGATGCAGCCCGACCCGAGGATCGGCAGCAGCCGCGTGCGGTCGCCGACGGCTGCGGCAGTCAACGCCGAGATGGCATCGCGCAAGCCCACCTCGGTCATCACCCATGGTGCTGGCGGAAGGTCGGTGCGCAGGACCAGCGACTTCGAGAGCACCGGCTCCAGTTGTGCCGTGGTCATGGTGCGCATCTGTTGAGGCGTGAGCGCGACCGGCGTCGCGGCGGGCGTGGCTGTCACCGCAGGTGTCGCGGTCGAGATGCCAGAAGGCGCCGCGGCCCTCGGCTCGTCCGCGCAGGCGATGAGGGCGAATGCGCAACCGAATGCGAGGACCGACGGGAACCCTCGCACTAGTCCTCCTCGAGCGTCGAGGTGTCGCCTTCTGGGAGGCCGAGTTCCCGCGCCTTCAGCAGGCGGCGCATGATCTTGCCCGAGCGCGTCTTCGGAAGGATGTCGATGACCTCGATTTCCCTGGGGGCGACGGCGGGGCCGAGGCGGGCGCGGGCGTGGCGGTTGAGGTCACGCAGCAGCGCGTCCGTCTTCTCGAAGCCGTCGTTCAACGTGACGAAGGCTTTCACCACCTCCATCGCGATCGCGTCCGGCTTCCCGATCACGCCCGCCTCCGCGACGGCGGGGTGCTCGATCATCACCGACTCCACCTCGAACGGGGAGACGAGGTGCCCTGAGGTATTGATGACGTCGTCGTCGCGGCCGACGAACCAGATGTAGCCGTCCGCGTCGCGCTTCGCCTTGTCGCCGGTGTAGTACCAGCCGTTCTTGAAGCGGCTGTCGTAGCGCTCCTCGTCGTTCCAGTACGTGCGGAACATTGAGGGCCAGCCCGGCTTGCAGACGAGCGCGCCCTCGACCATCGGCTCGGCGATCTCGACGCCCTGTTCGTCGACGATCGTGACGTCGACGCCGGGGAACGGTCGGCCCATCGAGCCCGGGCGGATCGGCATCGAGGGGTAGTTGGCACACATGATCGAGCCGGTCTCCGTCTGCCACCAGTTGTCGTGGAACGGTAGCCCGAACGCCTCGATGCCCCACACGACGCACTCGGGGTTGAGCGGCTCGCCGACGGACATCGCGTAGCGCAGTGACGAGAGGTCGAACGACTTCGGGATGTCCGTGCCCGCTTTCATCAGCAGGCGGATCGCCGTCGGAGCGGTGTACCAGACGGTGACCTTGTGCTTCTGGATGTTCTCGAACCAGCGCCGTGCACCGAACCCGCCCTCGTCGATCAGGCTCGTCACCCCATTCGAGAACGGCGCGAACATCCCATAGGAAGTCCCCGTCACCCAGCCCGGATCGGCCGTACACCAGTAGATGTCGTCCTCGTGGAAGTCGAGGACGTACTTCCCGGTGGCGTAGTGCCCCACGATCGCGTTGTGGACGTGCGCCGCCCCCTTCGGCAGCCCCGTGGTGCCCGAGGTGAAGTGCATGATCGACCAGTCATCGGGCCCCGTCGGTTCGATCTCGAACTCCTCGGACGCTGGCCCCACGATGTCCGACCACGCGACGTCTCCCGCCGCGACGGGCTTCCCCTCGCGGTGCGCGATCACAATGACGTGGCGCAGCGAGGGCAACTGCGCGCGGATCTCGTTGACTTTTGGGAGCAACTTGGGCGTCGTGATGATCGTGCAGCCCTCGGCGCGGCTGACGCGCTCGCGGATCGGCTCAGGCCCGAAGGCGGAGAACAGCGGCGCCGTGATCGCACCGATCTTTAGCGTCCCGAATACGGCGAAGTACAACTCCGGGATGCGGTCCGCGAGGATGAAGACCCGCTCGCCCTTTTTGATCCCCAGCGAGCGCAGTGCGTTGGCCGCCTTGTTCGTCTGCTTCTTGAAGTCGAGGTAGGAATACCGCTCGACATCCCCGGACGCCGACTGCCAGATGATCGCGGTCTTGTTGGCCCGGGCCCCGTTGGCGTGCCGGTCGATGCACTCGTAAGCCTTGTTGAGCATCCCCCCGGGCCGGTCGATGCCCTTCCACTGCTCGTCCCACGAAAACGACTGCCGCGCCGCGGCCCAGTCCGCCAGGTTCGGCGTCGCCTTCAGCGCCGCCATATCCTTCGCGATCTCCGGGTACCCCTCGATCATCGCGCGCCCCCTACCGTCCGCACCGCTCGCAGGCGGGAGTATAGGACGGGCAACCTTCGGAGCAGATTCGAACGCCCTATCGCCCCGCCATCCCCGCCGCAGCCTCGAACGTCGCGCGGATCGAGGTGCTGAGGAGCGCGTCGATGTCGGCGTCGGAGGCGCCGTGGGCGCGAAGCCAGGGGACTTCGTGGTCGGGAACCAGTGTCCATACGTCGGGGCGGGGGTCCGGGTTCCAGCGGCCCCAGAAGCCGGCGGGAGAGCCGTCGTGGCCGAGGCAGGTCTGTGCGGCGTAGCCCGCCTGCACGAGGCCGAGCGCGATCGCCGAGCGCGCCTCGACGTAGGCCGGGTCGGGCGAGAAGAAGCGGTCGAGACCCACGGTCGCGCCGCGTTTCGCGAGGCTCGTGAGGTAGGCCATGTCTGTGGTGTCGTTCGAGTGGCCGATGGTCACGGCGCGCAAGTCGAGGCCTTCCGACTCGAAGAGGTCGAGCAGCGGTGTCCCGAGCGCGTCCGTGGCGAGGGTGTGACAGGAGATCGGGACGCCGGTGGCCTTCGCGGCGCGGGCGGCACCTCGCGCCATCTTTTCCAGGTGGACGCGTGGGGCGAAGCGGCCCTCGCTGAGCCGCGCTTCGAGGTCCCACGCGAGTTTGATGATGCCGGCCTTGATACCGGTGCCGTCGATGCCCTCGGTGATGTCGCGCGTGAAATGCGCGGCGACCTCGTCCTCCGTCCAACCGAAGTAGACCGATGGCACCCAGCGGTAGACGCCGGTGGCGCAGACGACGTTGACGCCGTGCTCTGCCTGCCGCTCCGCGACCTCCTCGAACAGCCACATCTGGCGGCCGAGGTCGAACGGTGTGAGGTCGATCACGGAGTCGATGCCGGACTGGTGGACGCGGGCGAGCGCGTTCACCGAGCGGTCGACCATCTCCCGGCGACGCTCAGGCGTGTCCATCAGGCCGGGGATGCGCTCCATCCCGCCGCTGCCGTTCGTCAGGTGTTCGTGCGAGAGCGTCCGGCCGAGGGCAGCGCTGTCGATCGGGCCTCGGATCGTGTTGACCTGTGACATCGGATGTCCCTTCGCCTCGTCCAGCAGTTAGTCGAGCAGTTCTGTGAGTACCGTCCACATCGCCGTACCCCAACGCGCGACGCTCGCGGGGTCGCACGCCTTGTCGAAGGTGTCCTGGGGGGAATGGAAATAGCGGTGTCCACCGAGGAACGTGACATAACGTCCTCCGTACTGATGGATGTTCCGCGCCTCACCACCGCCGGGCTCGCCGACGCCCATCGCCTCGTACCCCTCGACACCCGCCGAGGCGAGTGCAGCCGTCGTCAGCGAGTGCAGCTCCTCGTCGGCGGCCCCCATGCGGGCGACCGCGTTCTTCGCGCCGATTGAGGCCCCCAGGTGCAGCCAGGCATGCGCACCCTTCGGCAGGGCGGCGCGCTGCTTCATGAACTCCTCAAGGCCCGCGTGGTGCAGTTCGTGGCCCGACGAGGCGACGAAGTGGACCGTGCGTCGTCGCGCGGGGAGGGCGGCGAGGCCCTCGGCGAGCGCGAGCCAGATCGCGATGCCGCCACCACGTTCGGCGGTGCAGGTGAACCAGCCCGACTTCGGCGTCATCACGACCAGCGGTGCGGCGGCCTCGTCACTGCCGAGGAGCGTTGCGGTGACATTGGTGGCGCGCGAGTTCAGGCGGTCGCCATCGATTTCGAGCGTGGCCTCGCCGCCCTGCAAGAGCGCGGCGTTGAGGTTGCGCGCGTGCTTGGCGGCGACCTGCAGCACAGGGATGCCGAAGGGTTGGCGGATGTGCTCGGCGTTGCGCAGCACGATCTCCCCCTCCGGGTCCCCGATCGGGACGACGACGCCGAGGGTGCCCTCATTCTCCAGCGCGGCGTAGTGCGCGCGGGCGTCCGGCGCGACCCATGTGCGGTCGCCTTTCAACACTGACGTCGCGATCAGGATCTTGCCGAAGGGCTCCGGGTCGCCGTCTTCGCCGAGGTCACCCGTGAGGCCGCCGATACGCGTGAAGCCGCCGTCATACATCGGCTCTCCGTCGATGACGCCGTCCGCCCATGTCAGGCGCGCGCGTTGTACTTCCACCCGAGGGAAGGCGAACCGCTGGGCCTCCGCGGGTACCCCGGCAGCACCGAGTTCCGCGCGCAGCCACTCCGTCGTGCGGTCGTCGCCTGGCCACCCGGTGCGGTGAACGCCGAAGCCTTCGTAGGCACGTAGGCGAGCCTCGATGCGGGCGGGATCGAGGCCGGACGGGATGCCGGAGGAAATGGGGGACATCGGCTCTCCTGTGCGCTCGCGAAGTCTATGAGTGGTCGCGCCTCGATGTACGCCCCGGCCAGCGGCGACGTCAAACCGCACACACATGCAAAGAGGACATCTTTGACCGATGAGAAATGGCGAGATCGCGAGGTTCAGACGACCAAACACGTGACGCAACGGTTCCGTTACATCAGATAGAATCCCTTTCACCACCCGTACGAGGAGTCTTCGCTTTTATGCGTAAGCCTGCACGCGCCGTCTCTGGACGTTTCTTCGCCATCGCGGTCGTCTGCGCTGCTGTGTGCCTCGCGCTCAGCCTCGTCTCCTCGGCTGCCGCGGAGGGGCCGGGTCATGTTGAGTACGTGCCCGCGCCCGGTGAGACCTCCTTCGACGGGGCCGGCACCGTCCTCGTCAGCATGGACGGCATCACGGTGCCGATGGAGCAGGCGATCCAGTTCTTTGCCAGTACCGGGCAAGCGGTCCGTTGGACCTCGAACGTGGTGCCCGTCCCGTTCTGCACGCACCAGAGCAGTCGCCCGAGCGGCATGACCGCCGAGCTGTTCCGCGACGCCGTCCGCAAGGCGGCATTGATGTGGAACGACGTGGATGCTGCGGTTGGCGTCCGATACATCGGCGACTGCCCAACCGGGTTCCGCGTCGAACTGGACAACAACCGGAACGAGATCGGCTGGGACGACACGCGAAACCTCGTCTTCGGTTCGCAGGCGGGGGTGACGCAGGGGTCATGGACGAACGCGTTCGGACGGCGTGACTTCGCAGAGACGGACATCGTCCTCGACAGCAATCTGAGCGTACCGGACGCCTGCTTCCGCACCGTGATGGCGCACGAGATCGGCCACGCGCTGGGCTTCGGCCACTCGGACGCGCGGGCAGATCTGATGTTCCCCTCTTTCACCACCTCAAACCTCTCCACCTGTCGCCCGACAGCATCGCCAGCCGAGGTCTCATGGCTGGTGAGCCTGTACGGATCCAATCGCAAGCCGGTGATCACCTCACCAGGTGCGCGCGTTGTCTTCGCCAGTTCCCCGGTGAGCCTGAGCGTGCAGGCGAGCGATCCCGAGGGCGATGCGCTGACCTTCGAGTGGACGCAGACGGCCGGTACGCCGGTGACGTTGAGCGCGTCCGGCGCCTCCGTCTCGCTCGTGGCGCCCGCGACCGGCACCGTGACCCTGGAGGTCGCAGCGCTGGACCGCTACCTGCATCGCAGCACGGCGAGCATGACGCTGACCGTGACGACGCTGCCGAGCGCTCCCCCCTCAGTGCCGTCGCTCCAGTCCATTCTCGCGAACTCCGCGCGGAACGGGACCACGCTGCAATGGAGCCTGGCCGACGGCGCTCAGACGCACGAGTTCTGCGTGACCCGCGTCGGTTCGACGACCTGTACGGCGCAATCGGCCGCGTCTGCGGATATCAGCTGGGCGACCAGCCTCACCTCGGGCGGTCGCGCAGACGAGAGCACGGTCCTGGCCCTTGATATGCGCGCCACGGGGATGCGTGCCTGCAACGCTCAGGGCTGCTCCAGCGTGGGTGTGGGCCCCTTGATGGGTGGGTTCCAGTGGACGAACTGGGGCATCTCCTACGACGTGGTCGCGATGGCCTACGACGTGCCGGGGACCTCGATCCGCTTCACGATCGCCGGTGCCGTGAACACCGGGGTCACCTCGCGGCGCTTTGTCCTCTACACCGGCCCGGAGGAAGACCCGCAGCGCACGATGATCCGCGATTGCGGCATCCTCGACCCCGGGCAGTCGTGTATTGGGCTGCTGGGTTCGTCAGCGAGTGGCCATGGGACACTCGCCGTGGTGGAGTCGAGCGCGCTCGGCACGCCGGGTGCGATCCACCGAGTGCGCATTCGCTAGACCTCGGGGTTGTCGTCCCCCTGAGGGCCTGGCTTCGCATCGCCGAATGCCATGAAGTCCCAGCGGTACAGCGCGGCGAACCAGAACGCCTTGGCCGGCCGGTAGGCGAAGAACGAGGTTGCCAGGCTGGCGGCGGCGATCGTCCACAGCGGATCGAGTCCGACCTCATCGATCCAGTGCCACGCGACCTGTGAGAACGACATCAGCGCCGCGATCAGTGCCCCCGCGCCATAGCCGAGGGCGAGCGAGCCGATCCACGCCCCGTCCGACGCCTCGTAACGCAGGTCGCAGTTGGTGCAGCGCTCACGGATGCCGAAGAGGCCGGTGAAGAAGCGCCCCTGACCGCAATGAGGGCAGCGCTTGCGAATCACGAGCCGCCACGACGCCCGGAGGAGGCCAGTCTGCTCGCCGGGCCGGATGGTGCCTCGTGCGCCCATGGATCGAGTCTACGCCGAGTCTCTGGCAGTGCCTGCGGGCAGCCTCGCCGCGCGGTAGCCCCTGCCGGGGCCGCGCCTATAATGAGAGGGCGACAGAGACGGCGCTCGGGCACCCCACTTTCCCGGCACCACAGCAACGCCAGCGCCCACCTCGAGGGCGCTTCGAATGGTGGCGAGCGTGACCACACCGCCCGGCAGCGAACTCGCCTCGCGC
>CANFFZ010000025.1 GCA_947446155.1 Chloroflexota bacterium
CGCCTCGCGCAGCTTGCCAATGATCTCCTCGGCCCCGTACCGCTTCCGCTTCGCAACCATCCCAAGACCCCTTCCTGTCCACCGCGATTCTCTCGCTCGCGGTGGATCTGTTTCAGGGGGTCAGGTCAGGACGACGGGCATGTTGCTTATGTCGAGTCCGTCTGGCCCGAGGGGTTCACAGTCTTCGAGATGTACTGGGGCTACGGCTGTCCCAATGGCTCCCGCTTCCGCACCTCGATGTGGGGGATCGTCGGGCACACCTCGCTCACTTGGGACGAGGCGGTACAGCGCGGCCAGTACCGCTTCGCCGGGTTCATCCTCCCCCAGCGCCGCGAGGCGTAGAGCCGCGTAGGAATTAGTCCGGCGTGATATCCGAGGCAGGACGCGGGTTGTCGAAGAACGAGATCACCGTGGCCAGCACCGTCGCCACGATCGCCGCCGGGCGCGCGATGTTGCATGCGACAGCGCCGGAGCCGCAGGCGACATAGCCGATGACGGCGAGCAGCGCGAAGAACACCCAGATGCGTGGCGAGGGCAAGTAGCGGGCCGGTAGCCGGCGCGCCATGCTCGGCTAGCCGATCGGCACCAGGCGAGGCACGCGCGGCTTCGCTTCGCGCACGACGGCGCCCGGGGCGACGTCCGTGCAGGCCTGGCAGTGGATGCAGGTGGCCTCATCGATCGTGCGGGCGCCGGGGGTGCCGCGGAACGCGGCGACCGGGCAGATCGCCACGGCCTCCTCGACGCGTGGGTCACGCGGCTGCACGACGCGGAAGCGGGTCGCGCCCTTCAGGGAAAGCGTGGCGTCCTCCCCGCGCATCGCGGCTTCGTATTCGGCGTGGAAGTGCTGGAGCACGTTGCGCATCGACTTCGGGCTCAACTGGCCGTGGGCGCAGTTGGAGAACTGGATCGTCTTGTCGATCAGCATCAGGTTCGGCTCGTCGTCACGACGGCCGTCCCCCTCCATCACCCGCCGGATGATCTCGGTCTTGCGCTGGTTGCCGCCGTGGCAGGTCGTGCAGCGGCCGCACGACTCCTCCTCAACGAACTCGGCGAACATCTCCGCCAGCACCAGCACGTTGTTGCGGTCTGAGCCGAAGACGATCCCGCCGCCGCCGAGCATCGCGTCGTATGGCAGGAACGAGGCCGGTTCGAGGATCAGTTTGTCGAGCGCGGTCGCGGGCACGAGCGAGCCGAGCGGGCCGCCCGGCTGGATCGCGTGCAGCGCGCGGCCACCCTCGATGCCCCCGCACGCCTCGAGGACCTTCGCGAGCGAGACGCCGAACGGGACTTCCATGAAGCCGGTGCGCATGATGTCGCCGGAGAAGGAGAAGATCTTCGTGCCGCTCTGCGCCTTCGTGCCCATCTCGCGGTACCACTCGGAACCATGGGTCGCGATCAGCGGGACGTTGGCGAAGGTCTCCACGTTGTTCACGTTGGAGGGCTTGTTGAGCGCGCCACGTGCCGCCGGGAACGGCGGCTTCACGCGCGGCATCCCGCGCTCGTCCGAGATCGAGGCGAGCAGGCCGGTCTCGTCGCCGCAGACGTAGGCGCCCGCCCCACGGATCACGCGCAGGTGGAAGGACATTCCGGTGCCGAGGATGTCGTCGCCGAGGAGCCCGGCCGCCTCGGCGTCACGGATCGCGGCTTCCATCCGGGCGATCGACAGCGGGTACTCGTCGCGCAGGTAGATGAAGCCAGCAGTGGACTTGGTGCCGTAGGCGCCGATGAGCATGCCCTCGAGCAGGAGGTGCGGGTCGCCCTCCATCACCACGCGGTTCACCCAGGCGCCCGGGTCGCCCTCGTCCGCGTTGCAGACGAGGTAGTGCTCGGTACCCGGCGCGCCGAAGAGGAAGCCCCACTTAGTGCCCGCGGGGAAGTTCGCGCCGCCGCGGCCGGTGAGGCCGGCGTCGTTCAGCGTGTTGCGCACGATCTCCTCGGAGAGGTGCCGCCCGAAGATGCGCGCGGAGGCGCGGTAGCCACCCTGCGCGATGTAGTGGTTCAGCGACTCGGGGTCGGTCAGCCCGATGTTCTTCAGGAGCCGACGTTCCGGCTCGAGCGCGAAGAACGGGTGCTGGCGGATCGAGGGCACGCCGGGCCGCTCGCCCGTGATCGTGCCGAGGCGCAGCGCGGCTGCCGCGCCCCAGCGTCCGGTCGCCTCGTCGATGATCGCGGCGGCGTCCGCCTCGCGCACGGGGCCGTAGAGGACGGTTGCGCCGTCGGGGAAGGTGATCTGCACGGTGGGATGGACCCACTGCATGCCGTAACCGTGGACGCGGCCGAAGTCGACCACTGCGTTGCGCTCGCGGGCGATGCGTTCGAGGGCGTCCCGTGTCTTCAGCGCGCCGTTCGTGATCGACGACTGGTCAAGGGCGACATCGATGCGCGGGCGCTCCGGATTGCGCCAGGCGGCGTACTCGGGGTCCGCGGTGGCGCGCAGTGCGTCGTAGCGTTCGAGTGCATCAGGCACGACGGGCCTCCTCGATGCTCGCCTCGACGGTGGCACCGTCGCGCAGGGCGCGCGCCATGCGGATCGCGCGTGCGGCGTTGAGGCCGCCCACGGGTTCAATGCGGTGGGTGCTGTGCTGTTCGAGCCAGACCATCGGCGCGATTTCGCAGGTGCCGTTGCACTGCCCGAGGATCACGCCGACACGTCCGTCTTCGGTGTCCGCCGGGATCTCGTGGACGCCGAGCGTGGCGAGGAGCGCGTCGCGGATGCCGCCACCGTTCTTCAGACGGCAGGCGGGGCCGGAGCACCAGCGTATGTTCGTCTGCGCCGGCGGGGAGAAGCGGAACTCCTCGTAGAATGAGGCGGCGCCGTAGACCTCGGCGGCGAACAGGTCCAGCTGTTCGGCGATGACCTCCATCGCCTCGCGAGAGAGGTAGCCGAGGTGGTGCTGGACCTTGTGCATGGCCGCAAGCAGGTCGCCGTGCTCGGGGCGGAACTCTGCGACCAGAGCGCGAATCTGAACGCGTGCCTCGGTCTCCAGCGGCATGCAGGACTCCTCGCCCCCGGGACGCCCTCGGAGGTGCCCTATCCCATTATATGGGGGCAGGAGAGAGGGCTCAAACGGGCCTAATCTGGGCGGAATCCGCGGGTGCTGAGCCCTCCGCCCCCAGATCAGCCTCCAGCAACTGCGCCACCCGCCGCCCGAGGCGGATCGAGTAGTTCTGGCCTCGGTCCTCCGGGTAGATCTGCGTCGTGTTCGCCAGGTAGAGGCCGGCGACCGGGGTGCGGTGCGGCGGGATGTTCTCGTGGTAGCGGTAGTGGACGATCGGCTGGCCCGCGCGGTCCTTGAACAGCCACTGGCCCTTGATCCAGGAGCGGTCGAACGCCGGGTTGATCCGCTTGATGTGCGCCTCGTAGCGGTCGAGGACGGCGTCCGCGTCCTCCTCGATGATCGGGTCGCCGGGGTCGACGTAGTTCGAGAAGTAGACCGGGTGCAAGCCCCCGTATGTCGAAGCGGGGACGAGGTTGCTCTGCTCCACGGCGACGACGAACGGGCAGCCCGGCTCCGTCATCGTCAGCCAATAGATCGGCGAGAGCGGCCGGTCGAGGGCGAGTACGAGCACCGTCGCCCACTGGTACTCGACTGCCTGGAGCATTCGCGCGTACTCCGGAGCCGCCTCACCCACCTCGGGCGCGATCTGCGCGAACAGGCCGCTGGGTACCGTGGCGATTACGGCGTCGGCGGCGATCACGTCGCCACTCCGCGCGCCCCCGAGGCGTACGCCGGTGACGCGGCCGCCCTCGACGATCACGCGCTCGACCGGGGTGCCGAGGTGCAGGCGACCGCCGCGTGCCTCGATCTGCACGGCGAGCGCGTCCACCATCCGGCCGAAGGAGCCGCGCAGGTAGCCGAGTTGCTCCTTCGCGAAGAGGCCGCCCTGCCGGCTGGCGAAGCGCAGGTAGATCTTGCCCCAGAACCAGACGAGGGCCACGTCCTCCGCGTGCTGGCCGAACTTCGCACGGAGCAGCGGGCCCCAGACGTGGTCGTAGCCCTGTTTGCCCACGGCCTTCCGGATCCATATCGCAGCACGCTGGCCCTCGTACTTCGTCCAGTCGGACTGGCGCCTCAGCCACAGCGCGGCGAGGCCGAGGCGGACCCGCGTGAGCAGCGAGACCTGGTCGAACCGCAGCAGGTCGAGGGGGCCGACGAACGGGTACGCCTTGCCGTCCGCGTGCAGCCCCACGTTCGAGTCGATCCACTGCAACTGATCGCCGAGGCCCAACTCACAGAGGAGCGCGACGATCTCCGTGTCTGAGAGGAAGAGGTGGTGGTAGAACGACTCCAACCGCCCGCCACCGACCTCGAACGTGCGCACCTGACCGCCGAGGATCGGGCCCGCCTCGACGACGTCCACCTCATGCCCGCGACCAGCGAGGTCGTATGCGGCAGCGAGGCCGGCCACGCCCGCGCCGATGACCACGATCTTCACGCTGACCTCGCAGGTTCGGGGGGCAACTCGGTCGTGGTGAGTGTGCGCAGCCCGAGTTGCTCGCGCCACAACAGCACGACACCCGCGAGCGCGACCGGGATCAGCACCACAGCGTGCAGCAGGAGCGCGTACGCCGTCGCGAGCGCGCTGGCCACGCCGAGCGCGACCGCCACCTCGCGCGCGAAGAACTCGTATGGCCCGATGCCGCCCGCGGTGCTCGGCGCGGCGATCGCGAGGTTGGCCGCGCCGCAGATGCCGGCATACGCCCACGGCGACAGGCCAAGGTCGAACGCCTCACCCACCATCCAGTAGCAGGCCGCCTCCAGCGCCCACGATCCGCTCGTGAGTGCGACGACCACTCCCCATGTCCGCAAGCCGCGCACGGGCACGAGCCCGTCGAGGAAGCGCGCGGCGAGCGACTCCATGCGTGGGCGCAGACCGCCCGGCGCGAGCGCCAGCACGCGGCCGATCAGCCCTCGGACGGGGCCCGGCCAGGTCGAAAGTGCGGCCAGGCCGAGCAGCAGCGCGGCGAACCCGGCACCCGCCAGCAGCGCGAGCGCGCGCAGCGGCCCGCTCGAGGTGCCGGAGGCGAGCGCCGCCGCGAGGAACACCGCGAGCATCGCGCCGTCGAAGACGCGCTCGACGACGATCGTCCCGAGGGCGGTGACGGCGGAGCCGCCGTGTCGCCGCTGGAACAGCACGCTGCGCACGACCTCGCCCGCCCGCGCTGGCAGCACGTTGTTCGCGGCGTAGCCGATCACGAGGAGCGAAGCAGCATCGCGTGTGCTGATGGGCTGCACCGGCCGGAGGATCACCGCCCACCTCGCGGCGCGTGCCCACAGTGCGGCCGCGAGGAGTGCGAGCGCCGGCAGCAGCCACGCCGGGCGTACCTCGCGCAGGGCGTCGAAGAGGTCATCGCGGTCGACGCGGACGAGCAGGAGGACGAGGCAGAGCGCGCTGACGCCGAGTCCGATCCAGGTGCGAGCGTGGCGCATTGGCGTTCCTCTGCCTGCTGCGGGCACGAGAACCAGTCTCCGCCATCCCGCCTGCCCCGTCACGTTCAGGCGACGTCAGGGCGTCAGCGCGGGCACGGAGCCTTCCGGCAGCGGGAACAGCACTTCGCCCTCGAGCGCACCGAGGGACTCGGGCGACGTCCGGTGACGGGCGAACTCCAGCCACCGTCTCGGTAGCGAGCCGTCGAGGAGTCCTGAGCCGAAGTTGCTCCAGGTGGTGGCGCGGTAGCCGTCCTCCACGAACCACCAACGGTGCAGGTAGAGCACAGCGTCCTCGTATTGCTTCCGTGTCGGCGCGAAGTCCGGCATCGTCCCGCGCGCCATCACGAGGATCGCGCCGGGTTCGCGCTCGCCCGCCTGGAAGAACGGCGGGTCGGCATACCGCACGTTGATGCCGCGCAGGTACCACGCCCACGGCCATGTCAGCGAGTCGGTCTGGTCGACATACACCGCCGTCGCGCGGCCGTCCGCGATCCAGCGGTGGATCTCGTTGTTGACCTCGACGAGTTGTGGTGTCGTCTGCACGTAGATCAGTGGCTCGACTGCGGTATCTGGATGGCGGTGGTTGAGCCCGATGTCCGTATCCACGGTGAACGCGAAGAGCACCAGCATCACCGCCACAGCCAACCCGCTCCCCGCCCACGTCCACGCGCGACCTCGGCCAGCACGGGCGGCCCTCGCTGCTGCGGGGATAGCGTGGCCCAGGCCGTAGGCCGCCAGCAGCGCGAGCGGGACCGCGAGGTGCACCGTGAGCCACGGCATCTTCTCGCCCGCGAACGACAGCGAGACGAACGTGCCGAGGAACCACCATCCGACGAAGATCGCGAAGTCATCGCGTCGCCAGATCAGCCAGGCGGCCGTGATGAGCGCAGGCAACAGTGCCAGCATTTCGTAGAGCGGCAACATCATCACGTAGTAGAACAACGGCTGTTGGCCGCGCTGCACACCGTGCTGCTCCAGCCAGTAGTGCAGGCCGTCCCACGGCAGCCCCCAGATGCGCTCCGGATGCGTGAACCCCGTGGTGAACAGCGGCACCGTGATCGCGAGGAAGGTCCCCGCCGCGATCAGCCACCAGTCCGGCCGCCAGCCGGTGCCCACCCACGCCGCCGCGATCAGCAGCAGCCCCACCGTCAGCACGCGCATGCGGTATTCGAGGTCGCCCTCGAGCGGCGCGCCGTTCAGGCGTTCGACCGGGATGCTGACGAGGGCAGCGAGCAGCGGCAGCGAGAGCGTGCCGACGAGGACCAGCAGTTCACCCTCGCGTGGGCGCTCATGCCAGCGCAGGTGCCCGCGCACGCTCGCGAGCGTGTCCCAGAGGGCGAGGATGAACCAGGTGACGGGAATCGTGAGCAGCCCGAGGAGTAACTGCTTCCTCGTCACGGTCTCGCCCTCGTGCGCCTGCCAGAAGAGGCGGTGCGCCGCCGCGCCATTGAGGTACAGCAGCAGCATCGACACGTAGATGTAGGCGGTCTCCTTCGTGCAGAAGGCAAAGGCAAGGGCTGCCGCGAGCGTCACGACCCAGCGTAGGCCGCCCTCCTGGATGTACCGCCAGACCGCGATGGAAGCGAGGAAGAGGAACAGCGCGATGTACGAGTCCTCCCGCGCGAAGCGCGCGTAGTACATCAGCGCAGGCGAGACCGTGAGCAGCGCGGCCGCCGCGATCGTCCCCACGCTGCCGAGGGTGCGGCGCAGCAGCAGTGGCGCGAGCACCAGCGCGGTCCCGAACAGGGCCGCCGGAATACGCGCGGTGGTGTCGGAGTCGCCGAACAGCAGAAACGACAGCGCCGTGATGTGGAACTGGAACGGCCCGTGTGTGAGTGGGTCGTGCTTGTAGCCGTTCCCCTCCACGAGGTACCAGGAGAACGTCGCGTGCAGCGACTCGTCGTGGTGCAGCGCCCGCACGTCGAGGCCGATGATCCGCGTGAGCAGCGCCACCAGCGCGATCGCCAGCACGATGCCCTCGATGCGGTCCGGCCGCCAGTTCAGCCCACCGACGACGGCGTCGCGCAGGAGCGAGGCAATCGTCCGGCGCGGCGCATACTCCGCGCTGAGCGCGTCGTCGTCCTGCACCACCTCGGGCATGACGTCCGGCTGGGGCTGTTCGTCGGTCATCGTGGCCCCTCCGGTACCTCGAAGATCGTGGCATGCTCGTCGCTGTAGGCCGCACGCCACGCCGCAAAGCGCGCGCTCACGCGAAAGCCGTACGCGTCGCGTTCGAGGACACCGACGAAGACGTGCGTGACGCCCGCCGCGCGCGCCGCCTCGGCTGCGTCACCATCCCCGCCGTAGATCTCATCCGTCTGGATGCGCCGCGTGTCCTCGGGGACAGCGCCGCGCCACTGGCGCTCATGGTTCGGCCAGCCGAGGAGTGTCGGGACGCCACTCAGCACGGAAAACTGGTCGCCGTCACTGTATGACTCACCGATCGATTGCAGCACGACCGAGTGCCGCGGGTCGAGCGCCCCGCGCGCCCACGCTGCCGCCTCGCGTACCCCGGGCAGGTCGGCGGCGAGGTACGCGGTCGCGTCGAGGCCTGCGGTCTGCCCCTCGCGCGTGCGGCTGATCGCCATCACTGCTGGCGTGAGCATCGAGGCCGCCGCCAGCGCCGTGCATGCGACCGCGACGACAGTGCGCCACGATCGGGCGGTGATCGCCTCGAAGCGCTCGACCGCGAGTCCGACGGCCGCGCCCGCCGAGGCGGCCAGCGCCACCCACGCGAGCAGCCAGATCTTGAACACGGTATTCAGCCGGTACCCGAAGGCGTCGTCTACGCGCACGAGTTCCGTCGCAAGGACGAGGACAGCCGCCGCGCCGGCAAGGAACAGCGCCGTCGATAGCCCTCGATCCCGCGCCTGGTCCGCTGCCCGCCCCCATCCGGCGAGCAGTGCGATCACCATGACGAGCCCGCCGAGGACGACCCAGCCGCTGCCACGTGCTGCGAGTTCGTCGCCGTCCTGCATCGCCGCGCCCGTTGCCCAGGCGAGGACCGCGATGAGGACGATCGTCCCTACGATGATCGAGGCGTTGCGGTCGAGCCTCGGCCGCAGCAGCAGCAAGGCGGCAGCCAGCGGCAGCACAGGTGCTAGCCACACAGCCAGCCACCGCG
Source organism: Chloroflexota bacterium (assembly GCA_947446155.1). The sequence continues at coordinate 8,557 of CANFFZ010000025.1, forward strand.
CGGGGTCCGAGTGCTCCCCGGTCACCACCTGCAGGCTCGCGGGCGGCGGGTCGATCTGCCCGAGCAGCGGCCACGCGAGGGCCAGCGCCGCCGCTGCAGGAATCCCGCCCCAACGCGCCACGAGTACGAGCGAGGTCGGCGGGCGCCAGCCAGCCCTCGCAGCCGCGAGCACGGCTGCGGTCGCCCAGATCATGCCCAGCGTCACCACGTCCCACGCGTTCGTCATCACGATGCCCGCGAACAGCACCGCCGTCAGCGCCAGCCGAGCCGGGTCGCGCACCCAGCCGCGCCACGTCAGCGGTCGTCCGCCCTCGAACACCTGGGCCGCGAGCGCGAGTGCGAGGACCGCCAGCGGCATCCCCAGCAGGTGCGCGTGGGGGTCGCCGAGGAGCAGCGTGAAGGCGGGGTACTCCGTGATCGTCCCCGGCAGCACGCGCGTCGTGCTCCACCACCACCAGAAGGCGTCCGGCACGAGGCCTGCCGTCCCGCCGGCCGGTGGGACGCCCTCGATCCCCAGTCGCGCGATTGCGCCGGTTGCCATGCCGTGCGCACCGAGGATGCTCGCGAGCCCGGCCAGCGGCGCCACGAAGGCGAACGAGGCGATGGCGACGCCCCCCGCCGCCCAGCGCGACACACGGCGTCGCAGTCTGGCCAACCCGGCGAGGTCGATGGCCAGCCCGGCGATCGCGACGGCTGCCGTCGCGCCGGTGGATGCCGTGACGAGGTTGAACGTGACGCCCGGTTGCTGATGCGACAGCCGCGCCAGCACGTCCGCGCTCGCATGGCCGAGGTGGTAGTACGACACATCGTGCCCGGCGAGCCACGGGTCGGGCGGTGGCATCGTCGACGCCTGATGGACGGCGGTGATCAGCATGAGGTCCATCGGCTTTTCGGTGGCGTACGCGGCGGGCGTCTGGGCGCGCATCAGCGCGATCAGTGCGAACAGCACGAGGAAGGCCGTTTCGCCCGCCAGCAGCGGCCCACGCTGGCTGCGCAGCCCGTGCAGCACCTCGGGCTTCCGCCGTGCGAGCAGCGCCCCGCCCCCTAGGACGACGAGCAGCGATACCACCACCGATGGCGTACTCCACGGGACGAGGTTGTAGCGGGCCAACGTCCAGGCGAGCCACGTCGTCGCCAGCAGGCCGAGGGCGCGGGCGTAGAGCACACCGCGCGTCGACAGGCGGTCGAACAGGTGCGCCGCCGGGATCAGCCCCACGATGAGCACGACGAGCGACACGAGGTACCAGGACGCGACGGATCCGAGTGCGGCCACCGGGGCCGCTACGCCCCCGCCGCCGTGGGGTCGGCGAGCAGCGACTGCACGAAGGCGCGCGGGTCAAACGGGGCCAGGTCGCCCTCGCGCTGGCCCACGCCGACGAAGCGCACCGGCAGGCCGAACTCGCGGGCGATCGCGAAGACGATGCCGCCCTTCGCAGTGCCGTCGAGTTTCGTGAGCATCACGCTCGTCACCTGCGCGGACTCCGCGAAATGGCGCGCCTGCGAGAGACCGTTCTGTCCCGTGGAGGCGTCGAGGACCAGCAGCACCTCGTCTGGCCCGCGCTCGACGTGGCGCTCGATGACGCGGCGTACCTTCGACAGTTCGTCCATCAGGTTCTGCTTGTTCTGAAGGCGTCCAGCAGTGTCGATCAGCACGATGTCGTGCCCGCGCGCCCGCGCCGCCTCGATCGTGTCGAACGCGACGGCGGCCGGGTCAGCGCCGGGCCCCTGCGCGACGACATCGAAGGCGAGGCGTTCGCCCCATGACTGGATCTGTTCGATGGCGGCGGCGCGGAAGGTGTCGCCCGCGGCGGCGATCACGCGACGCCCCTCCTGTTGGTAGGCGTACGCGAGGCGGCCGATCGCGGTGGTCTTCCCGCTGCCGTTCACCCCGACGACGAGGACGACCCACGGCCGCTCGGGCAGCGGGGCATCGTCCGCCAGCCCCCAGAGCCGCCCGCGCGGCGCGTCCGCACTCTCGAGGATGGCGGTGAGTTCTTCGGCGAGCGCAGTGCGTACCTCGTCCGACCGTCGGGGGTTCCGCGCGCGCACCTTGGCGATCACATCGAGGGCGGTCTGCACGCCGGCGTCAGCGCCGATCAGCACCTCTTCGAGCGACTCGTATAACTCCTCGGTGACGTCCGACCCGCCGAAGAGGCCGGTGACCCGTCCGAAGATCGAGGTGCGTGTGCGCTCCAGCGCCTGCTCAGTCGCCTGCTGCGCCTCGCGGTCGGCCTCGCCGCCGCCGTCCTTGTCTCGTCGTCCGAACAGCCGCATCTGACCTCCGAGGACCCGAAGTGCGCTCGCAACACATGGTGAGGGCCGCGAAGGGATCGTACCTGAGCGGCCCTCACCTGTTCATTCGGTGCGATCCGGCTGTCTGGCCCGGGCTATCCCGCTTTGGGCAGGTCCGCGAGCCGCAGCGACAGCACCTGGCTCGTCGAGTCGTCACCCATCGAGATGCCGTAGATGACGTCCGCAGCCTCGATGGTGCGGCGGTTGTGCGAGATCACGACGAATTGGGTGCGCTCTCGCAGTTCGAGGAGCGTGTCCACGAACCGGCCGACGTTCGCTTCGTCCAGCGCGGCGTCCACCTCGTCCAGGACGACCACGGGCGCCGGGTTGACCGAGAGCAGCGCGAACAGCAGCGCGACCGAGGTCATGGAGCGCTCGCCGCCCGACAGCACCGCGAGGTTGCTGATCCGCTTGCCCGGTGGCTGCGCCACGATCTCGACGCCGGCCTCACGCTCCTGCTCTTCGCCCTCGACCTCTTCGGGGACGATCAGGCGGAGTTCCGCCTGGCCGCCGCCGAAGAAGCGGCGGAAGTACTCCCCGAAGCGCTCGTTCACTACCTCGAAGGTCTCGATGAAGCGCACGCGGATCAACTTCTTCAGGTCGCGGATCGCCTCGCGCAGTTCCACCTCGGCGGCCTCGAGGTCGGCGACCTGCGTCGAGAGGAAGGTGTATCGCTCCTCCTCGGCTTCGAGGTCTTCGACAGCCTCGACGTTGACCGGGCCGAGCGAGCGGATCTCCGAGCGCAGGTCGCCGATGCGGGTGCGCACATCTTCGAGGACGAGTTCCGCGCCACCGCGCAGCGGTGCCGGCAGCTCGAGGCCTCCCTGGACGCCGTCGTCGTCGTCAGTCATCGACTTGGGCACGGACGATGGGTTGAGCGGAGTCACGGCGCCATCCGCCTGGACGGCCATTCCCTCCGCCTCGATCTCCTCGAGGAGTTTGGTGACGCGTTCGGCAGTCTGGCGGAGGCCGTGCTCGCTTTCGAGCATCTCGCGTTCGGCAGCGAGGAGCGCGCGCTGCTGGTCGCCGCGGGCGGCAGACAGGGTGCGCTCCTCCTCCGCGAGTTCGGCGACGGCGGCGTGTGCGGGACCGACGGCAGCCTGCGCCTCGGTGCGCAACGAGCGATTGTTCGCGAGGCGCTCACGCCGGTCGCGCAGCGTCAGGTGGAGGTCTTCCTGCTCGCGCCGGATCGCGTCGAGCGACTCTCGCTGCTTGGTAACGAGTTCGAGGGCGTTGCGGCGCGCGGCCACCCGCTCGTCCCGCTGGGCCGCGAGGGCACGACGTTCCGCCTCCGTGCCTGCGAGGGACTGCGTGGCGAGGGTGGCACGTTCGGCAGCGGCGTCACGCTCGGCGCCCACGGCCTCGGAGCGGTCCCGGATCTCGGCGATGCGTGCGGCAACCTCGGTCACGGCAGCGCGCGCCGCGTTCAGCCGCTCCGCGAGGCCTGAGTCGGCCTCGTCCGCCTGCGGCTGCAGGCGCAGTTCCACGGCGCGCAGTTCCGCCGTGATCTCGGTCTGGCGGCGCTCGATCGCGCTCCGCGCGACGTCGTGCTGACGGCGACGCTCGGTGGCTTCGTCGACGGCGCGGCGCGCCTGCGTCACGGCGTCGCGGGCGTCCGCCACGATCTCCGCGGCATGCGCCGAACGCGTCTGTGCAGGCCCGATGGCTGCACGGGCCTCGTCCATCTGCGCGGGGAGCGCGTCGAGTTCACGCTGGAGCGAGAAGCGCTCGGTGCCGTCGGCACCGGTACGTCCGCCGTACACAGCACCACCCGGGCGTAGCAGGATGCCGTCGCGCGTCACGACAGAGCCGAGGCCGCGCGTGATCATCTGCTCCGCGACGCGCAGGTCCTCCACCACAATGACGCGCCCCAGCAGCGTGTCCACGAGCGGCCGCATCTTCTGGTCGCAGCGCACGAGGCGCGACGCGATGCCGACAACCCCGCGTTCGTTGAAGAGGTTGAGTGGGTACTTCGGCTCCATGCCCTGCAGCGGCAGCACCGTGGCCACCCCGGCGCCCTGCTCCCGCAGGTACGCCACAGCCGCGATCGCGTCGTCGTAGGACTCGACGACCACTGCGCCGAGGAACTCCGCCAGCGCCGCCTCGATCGCCGCCTCGAGGCCCTCCGGAACGCGGATCAGTCGCGAGACTGCGTCCACGATGCCCGACAGGCCTTCCTCGGGGTTGAGGAACTTCGTACGACCGGCCTCGATCAGCGCTTCGGTGCCCGTGCTCCCGGTGGGGACGGAGTCGCGCAGCATCTCGATCAACTGGAGGCGATCTTCCACCTGGGCGAGGTGTGCTTCGAGCCCGACGAGAGCGTCCTGCGCCGCTTGCTGCGCGCGCTGCTCTTCTTCAAGCCGGCGCTCTGCTGACTCGCGCCGTTCGCGCGTCAGCCGCAGTGCGTCGTCGAGGGTCTGCGCCTCCTGCTGGTGGCGCGCCAGCAGCGCCTCCTGCTGAGTGGCCGTCGTGAGGAGCGTCGTGCGCTCGTCGCCGGCGGCGGCACGGTCGGTCGCGCGCTGTTGGGCTCGACGCTGCGCTTCCACGATCCGGCGCTGCGTGTCGTCCGCCTCGGCTTCGAGGCGTGCGCGGCGCGCTTCGGCCTCGGAGAGCTCACGGAGCACACCGCGCGTTGCCTCGTCGGCGGAGATCAACGCCTCACGCGCGCGGGCCAGGGCCGTCTGCGACTCCACGACGCGCGCGTCGAATGCCGCGATCGTGGCATCGATGACGCTCGCGTCATCGGCGGGCAGGTCCGTCGCGGCGAGTGCGGCTTCGAGTTCGGTGCGGCGCTCCGCCAGCAGTTCCAGCCGCTGCTCGGCGAGGGCGACGGCCTGCTCCAGTCGCAGCCCTTCCTCGGACAGTTCGCGCTCACGTCCCTGCGCGGTTTCGAGGGCGGTGCGACGCTCGCGCACGACCGACTCGACCTCGCGTAGCCGTGCCTCGACGCCGGCCATCGCCTCGCGGGCGACGTTGAATGCCTGCGCGCGCTGGTCATGCCGTGCCTGTGTGGACGTCTGCGCCTCGCGTGCGGTGCGGAGTTCGGCTTCGAAGTAGACCTCGAGGGCGTCCGCGAGTTCGCGCGCAAGTTCGCGGTAGCGGGCAGCGCGACGTGACTGGCGCTGTAGCGCCTTGATCCGCGGCTCGACCTCACGGATGAGCATGCGCACGTGCCCGAGGTTGTCGCGCGTCTCCACGAGCCGGCGCTCGGAGAGCGTCAGCTGGTAGCGGTGGCGGCGGAGGTCCGCGGCCTCCTCGATCAGTTCGCGGCGCTCCTGCGGGCGCAGCGCCAGCACTTCGTCGACGAGGCCCTGTGACATGTGGGCGTACGAGTTCTGGCCGACCTGTGCCTGGCGGAAGAGGTCGAGGACGTCGCCTAGGCGGCACTGCGATCCGTTGATCGCGTACTCGTTCTCACCGGAGCGGTGCGCGCGACGTGTGACGGCCACCTCGGTGTAGTCGATCGGCATCCAGCCCTCGGCGTTGTCGAGGGTGAGCGTGACCTCGGCCAAGCCCATGGCACGGCGCTTGTCCGAGCCAGAGAAGATGATGTCCTCGGTCTTGCGCGCGCGGATCTGGCGCGCGGAGGTCTCGCCGAGTGCCCAGCGCAGCGCGTCCGCGACGTTCGACTTGCCGGAGCCGTTCGGCCCCGCGATCACGGTCATGCCCGGCCCGAACTCGAACCGTTGGCGGTCCGCGAACGCCTTGAAGCCATGGACTTCGAGTCGCCTCAGGTACACCTACGCCCCGATTCCAGCGCCCGAAGCGCCCGCGTTGTCCGTCGATGCATCACGAGCCGATGCCTGCGTGGTGCGTGCCCGGAGACCCGGCAGCGCCTGCAACGCCGCCTGCTTCTCAGCCTCCTGCCGGCTGCCACCGCGGCCGCGCCCGAAGGCCGTCCCGCCCACGCGCACTTCGACCTCGAAGCGCCGGCTGTGGTCGGGGCCGTCCTGCGAGACGACCACGTAGTCCGGCCGGCCGAGGCCGCCGTCCTGTGCCAGTTCTTGCAGCGTGCCCTTTGCGTTGAGGACGCCCACTTCGTTCGCGAGCCGGTCAAACTCGTCGCCGAGCGTGCGCTCGACGAGGCTGCGCACCGCCTCGACCCCCTGGTCGAGGTAGAGCGCGCCGATGATCGCTTCGTAGGCACGTTCAAGGTTGCCGTCGCGCTCGCGGCCGCCCGTCAGTTCCTCGCCACGCCCGAGGCGTAGCGCGGGGCCGAGGTCGACGCGCTCGCTCGCCACACGCGCCAGCGTGGCCCCCTGGACCACGTAGGAGCGCCATTCGGTCAGGCGGCCCTCCTGCACCTCTGGAAAGCGCTGGTAGAGCCTCTCCGCGACGACGAGCGAGAGCGCCGCGTCTCCGAGGAACTCGAGGCGTTCGTTCGTGGGTGCGGCGTCGGAGGGGTGCTCGTTCGCGTAGGACGGGTGCGTGAGCGCAGCGAGGAGGAGCGCGCGGTCACGGAAGGTCACGCCAAGGCGCGTCTCGAGCGACGTCAGCGAGTCGGGAGTGCGGGAGGTGGGGGCGGGTTCCGCGGTCACGATTACCACGCCTGAGCCTTTCCCATCGGACACGCCCCGCCGCGCGTACGATGTCGACGCTGTGCGCCCTAAAAGCCCAGCAAACGGTCTGACACTGGGGAGAGTCAGCCGGGTCTGCGAATCCTAGGGAGACCGTTGAACAGTGTCAAGAATTGTTCAACCGCCTATGCGGGATAGCCGCCGGGCCTCGACTTCTGTCAACAACCAGTCTACTCCGCGAATCTCCGCCGTGTCCCTCCGTCGTGCCCTGCCCCCGCCGCTCCGTCGGCTGCTGGCGACCGCTGAGGCGACCGCCACCGCCCGAAACGTCACGCTCTGGGCGGTCGGCGGCGCCCCCCGCGACCTTGCCCTTGGCGAGTCGATCAACGACCTCGACCTCGCGATCGACGGTGATGTCGGCCGCTTCGCTCGCGACCTCGCTACCCGCCTGCCCGGGGTGGATGTGGGTACCGTCTCCGCCTTCGGCACGGCTGGCCTCACCCTGACCACTGCCGAGGGTTCGGCGCGCCTCGATCTCGCCCGGCTGCGGTCGGAGACGTACACGCGTGCAGGCGCCCTCCCGACGGTGCGCTGGACACGCGACATCGAGCGCGACCTGGCGCGGCGTGACTTCACCGTGAACGCGATCGCCCTCGGCCTGACGGGCGAGCATCGAGGGCGCGTGGTTGATCCGTTTGGCGGCCTCGCGGATGCACACGCGCGCCGGCTCCGCGTGCTCCATCCGCACTCGTTCGAGGACGACGCGACCCGCCTCTGGCGTGGCGCACGTGTCGCGGCAGCGCGCCACCTGCGGCCGGACGCGGAAACGGCACGCCTGATCGCGGACGGCACGCGCTGGGCCTCGACCGTTTCCGGTGACCGGTGGTTCGGAGAACTCGACCTCACCGCGCGTCGAGGCCACACGGCGGGCGCGGTGCGCCTGCTCGACCGCTGGGGTGTGCTGCGCGCGATCCACCCGGCGTGGGAGGTGCAGCCGAGCAGCCTGCGCGCGCTCGCCCGTCACTCCGAGCCGATGCCTTTGCCACGCTTTGCCGCATTGCTGCTCGCGCCGCTCCAGGAGCATCCCGCCATCCTCACGCGCCTGACTGCCTCCGGCGAGGTGCGCGAGGTCGTGCGTGATGCCGCGCGCCTGTTGGCGCTGCCTCAGCCGCCCTCGACGGACGACCTCACGACGGTGGAGCGCACCAGTGAAGAGGTTCGGCTCGCAGCGCGCTGGCTCGCGCCGCACGGGACGGCCAACTGGCGCGCCCTCGATCGCTGGACGCGCACGAAGCCCGCGCTCACGGCCGAAGAGGTCATCGCCCTCGGTGTGACGCGCGGGCCGCGCGTCGGCCAGATCCTGCGCGAGTTGCGCCGTGCCCGGTACGAGCGCACCCTGACCTCGAAGTCGGTCGAACGCGCAGCGGTCCGCCACTTCGTAGAGCACGAGGGGTCACGATGAGCAGTGGAGCGATCTGCGGCGTCTGCAACGAGGTCGAGGAGACCCCGCTCGTCGAGTGCATCGAGTGCGGGACGATGTTCCACCTCAACCCTCGGATCGACCGCCCGGGCAAGGACTGCGGCGACGCGATCCTCGGCGAGGCGATGGGCATCGAGATGATCTGCAACAACTGCATTGCGCTGCGCCGAGAGCCATCCGGGCCGACCGGAATGATGGGCATGTTCGCGGCGATGACCGGCGACGCGTTGCCCCTCCCTCCGTCCGCCACCACTCCCGCACCCCGCCCATCCTCGAAGCCTGACGCCGGCGAGCGCCCCCGCCGCCGCTTCCGCCGGATCGACCGGTGACCGAGGCGCCCTCCAACCCGCGCCGGCGCACGATGTCCACGCTGCTGGTGTTCGCGCTGGGGCTGCTCGTGGGGCGGTTCGCCTCTGGCCTTCCGGACGGCGCCACTGGCCTCCTCGATGTCGGCATTGCCGCGCTACTCGCCGTGTCCGTCACGCTGATGTGGCGACGCTGGGCGCGCCGCGCGATGGAGTCGAGGCGGCTCGAGCAGCAGCGGCGCGCGGGCGCGAAGCACTAGACCAGGTCGCTAGGCGGGCATCCGCCGCGCGAACCAGGTTGCGTCGCCCTCGTCGTGTGGTGCGCCCTCGCCCGTCACGGGCGTGAACCCGCAGCGCAGCATGTAGTACAGCCCGCGCCCGTTCGTCCGAGGCACGCGCGCGAGCACACGTGTCGCGCCGTTCTCGATCAGCCGTCGCTCCGCGAGCAGCAGCGCCTTCGTCGCCAGCGCCCGCCCCCGCGAGGCGGGTGCGATGGCGATCGCGAGCAGCGCTGCCTCGTCCGCCCTCGGATGGTCGCGCGCGACCGCAACGATGCCATCGGCGGGGCCGGTCGTGCGGCGGCCCTCACGCAAGGCGAAGACCGAGGCGGTGGTGGGTATCTCCGGAGGGTCGCCCGTCAGCCCGCGGTCGACGCCATCGAGGAGGGCCTGCCGGATGCCGGCTTCGGCGAGCAGCGCGGCGCGTGCGGCATCGCGCACCTCGACCAGCGTGACGCCGTGGCCGCTCGCCCAGGCCGCCACTAGCGTTCGAGCCAGCGCGTGACGGCCGCGGCCATGTCGTCGGCACGCACGTGGCGCACCTCGCAGTCCGGCAGCGCGTCGATGAACGCGGGGCCGTACTCGCGGCGCGTGAGGCGACTGTCGAGGACGACGAACACGCCTCGATCCTGCGAGCCGCGGATCAATCGCCCGAAGCCCTGGCGGAAGCGCAGGATCGACTGCGGCAGTGCGAACTCGTCGAACGGGCTGTCGAACTGCTCCGCGCGGCCCGCATAGACGGGGTCGCTCGGTACCGGGAACGGCAATCGTGCGACGACGATCTGGGAGAGGGCGTCCCCCTGCACATCGATGCCCTCCCAGAACGCCGCTGTCCCGAGCAGGAGCGTCCGAGGGCGCTCCATGAGCAGCCGCAGGAGCCGCGCTGGTGAGCCATCGACGCCCTGCGCCATCACGGTGATCTCGTCTGCCTGCAGTGGCTCGCGCAGCGCGTTGGCCGTGGAGCGCACCGCCTGGTGGGAGGTGAACAGGCCGAGGGTGCGTCCCTGTGCCGCCCGAGCGAGCGCTGCCGTCGTCTCCTGCACGGCGCGGTCGTACCCCGGCATGCCCGGCTCCGGCAGGTCGTTCGCGACGAGTACGAGTACCGCACGCCGGTAGTCGTATGGCGAAGGCACCTCGATGGTCTGGGGATCATCGAGGCCCAGCCGGTGGGCCGCAAAGTCGAACGACCCTGCGGTCGTGAGGGTGGCCGATGTCACCATCACCGACTCGCGCCCCGCGTAGAGGTCCACGGCGAGCCGTCCCGCGACCTCCAGCGGCGCGAGGTTCAGCCGCACGTCCCCTTCGCCCCCGGTCACCCAGACGATGTCGTCTCGCGTCGGGCGGAGCACCGTGCGCTTCAGCGAGTCGCGCGCGCCAACGAGCGCCTCTACGGCGTGTGCGACTTCGCCGCGCAGCACCTCGACCTCCGGGGCGTCCTCGATGGCGGCGAGGACGTCGCGGATCGTGCTCAGCCGATCGAGGGTCACGGAGAGGCCCATATCGATCGTGAGCGCGGCGCCCTCGACCTCTTCCCACGCCGGCTGCGCCCGTCGCGCCGAGGTGAGCGAGACTTCGGAACGCCCACCGGGGCGGATGTCTTCCTGATCGTCGATGAAGCGACGGACCGCCTCGACCATCTCGCGGATGTGTTCGCGCGCGCCGGTCACGGCGGTATCGAGGTTGGCGGCAGCCGGTGCGAGGCCGGCGGTCGGTGCGAGCGCCTGCACAGGCCCGCGCGTCAACCCCTGCACCCGCCGCGCGAGTCCCGCCGCGCCATGCCGGTCCTGCGCCCCGAGTGCATCGAGGCGCTCGCGCAGTTCGCGCAGGGAGAGCATGGCGCCGTAGTGCTGGGTCGCGACGTCTTCGAGCCGGTGCGCCTCGTCCAGCACGAGGTGGCGGAATGGCGGCAGCACCTGGTCGCCTCGCGCGGCGTTCGCGAGCAGCAGCGAGTGGTTCGCGACCACGGTGTGGGCCGCAGCGGCACGCTGGCGGGCGCGCAGCAGGAAGCACGAGCCGTCGCGCACGTAAGCGCAGCGCCGCGACAGGCAGTCGGTGTCACCCGCCGAGACCTGGTCCCACGCGGGCTGCTCTGGCGAGGTCATGTACAACTCGCCGCGCTCGCCCGTCTCGGTGTCCGGTAGCCACGCCGCGATTCGCGCGAACAGGCGCGCCTCCGGCTCGGTCCTCGGCGAGGGGTCGAGGCGTATCGCCGCCCACCGTTCGAGGCAGAGGTAGTTCGTGCGCCCCTTCAGCAGCGCCGTGCGCAGCGTGCCCTCGGGGACACCCTCGTACCCCTCGACGATCGCGGCGGCGAGTGGCAGATCCTTCGTCGCGAGTTGGTCCTGCAGGTTGAGGGTGTGCGTGGAGACCACGACGCGGTCGCTGTTCCGCAGTGCGTGTAGCAGCGCCGGCAGCAGGTAGGCGAGTGACTTGCCGGTGCCCGTCCCGGCCTCGGCTGCGAGGTGACCCCCGAGCGCGAGGTTCTCCGCGACCGCGCGCGACATCGCCTCCTGGCCAGGGCGGCGCTCATAGCCGGGGAAGAGGTCGGTACGGGCCGCTGCTGCCGCGAACAACGCGTCGACGTCAGCGGCTGTCACCGGGCGTCGCTCGATGCTTGGCGTGAGCGTTGTAGGCGCGATGGTCGAGGGCGGCAGCGGCAGCCGGGCGAGGATCTCGCGCGCCTCGGCCTCGGTCGGTGGTGCGTCGTGGCGGCGGGCCAGGGTGTCGTCGATCAGCCGTGTGGCACGCCAGCCGGCGCGCTCCGCGAAGATGCGCATCTCCAGCAGCATCGAGCGCGGCATGCCGTCCATCTTGTTCAACAGCGCCAGGAAGATGTCGCGCGTCGCCTCGGCGTCCGCGAGCGCGCGATGCGCGACCGGCATGGAGACGCCCACGGCCTCCGCGAGTGAGCCGAGGTTCAGCCGCTGCGCCGTCGGCAGCAGCACGGAGGCGAGTTCCCACGTGTCGTAGGACGGCCCGGGCGGGACGACATGCTCCGCGGCGAGGAAGGCGAGGTCGAAGGCGATGTTCTGCCCGACGACCGCGCGGTCGCCGATGAACTCGCGCACACGGTCGGCGACCTCGTGGAAGCGAGGTGCGCCGGTGACGTCGGCATCGGAGATACCGGTGAGCGCTCGGATCTCAGGCGGGATCGGGCGTCCGGGGTCGATGAACGTGGTGAACGTCTCGGCGCGGCCTTCGCGGTCGAACCGTGTCGCCCCGACTTCGATGATGACGTCGGAATCGAGGCTCAACCCCGTCGTTTCGAGGTCGAGCGCAACGTAGTCCTCGGCGGGCATCAGCCCGGCTTCCCAGGCGGCACTCTGGCCGCGGTTCCACGAATGAACAGGAGGTTACTCCTGGCGACCAGAGATCGCCTCGCTCGAGCCCTGTTCGAAGCGTACCCAGCGGGCGTCCTTGGTCTTGTGGACGGCCTCGAAGTGGCCCTTGTGCAGTTCTTCGAGGAACTCCTCAGGCGTGGCGATCGCCTTCTCGAAGCCGGTGGCGAAGGTGCCGATGCCACTCGTGGAGTGGGCGTCCGAGCCGCCCGTCCCGCTGATGCCGAGCAGCCGGATGACCTCGAGTGCGAACTCGTTCTCCTGCGGGGTGTTGGCGCCGTTGGCCACCTCTACCGCGTGGACGAGTTTGAAGACGGGCATCCGCTCCGCAGCCTCGGCGGGGGTCATCTCGAATTTCACGCCGGTGCGCATCGCCGTGACCGGGTCGAACAGGCGGCGGAACGGGTGCGCGACGATCAGGAAGCCGCCCACCTTGTCGAGTTCCTCGCGCAGTTTGGCGGCCTTGCGGATGCCGGGCAGGTAGACCTTCAGGCCCACCGCCAGCATATGGCCCATGTCCGTGGAGACTTCCATCCCGAAGTTCACGAAGAAGTCCGGGTGCAGCGCGCGGAAGTTGGCCTGGTGGTGGGACTCGTGCACGTTGTCGTGCTCGGTCATGTTCACGCCGGACAGGCCGATGTCCCGTGCGATTTGCACGAGTTCGCTCGGGTCGAGCATGGAGTCAGACGAAGTCGGCTTGGTATGGACGTGCATCTCGATGATCGAGCCGCGCAGTCCGTCGTGGAGTTCCAGCGGGTCCTCCTCGTCCGTCCGCCCCTACGGGTGGCGGCGGTGGGTATGCCCGAGGATACCGAGCCCCCGTGCTTCCGTCACCGTACCCTCATGCGCGTGCCGCCAGGAACGGCAGCACCCCGGCAAACGCCACCAGCGAGGTCGCGAGGGTTGCCCAGACGACGCGGGCCTCCCCGCTCCCCGGTCGCCCTCGTGCGACGGAGTAGACGAGGGCTGCGAGGGCATGCACGGCGGCGACGCCAGCCGTGAACCGCGGCCCCCCGGAGAGGTAGTAGCCCACCCCGGCGCCGATCCCCGCGAGCGTCCACGCGACCACGAGGGCGTTCACGGCCACGATCCCGAAGATCGGTAGCGACACGCGAAGATTCGGTAGCGGTCGGATCGTCGCTCGCGACAGGCCGAACATCAGGTATCCGGTACTGGCGAGGGCGACGGCGAAGCCGCACACCCACCCGGCGAGCACGGCCGCGAACAGTGCCTGCTCCGCCTCGATCAGTGCGA
>CANFFZ010000026.1 GCA_947446155.1 Chloroflexota bacterium
CGCCGCCGCCGCCTCGATGCCGGTGCCGACCAGCGGCGCCTCCGGGCGAAGCAGTGGGACAGCCTGGCGCTGCATGTTCGCGCCCATCAGCGCGCGGTTCGCGTCGTCGTGCTCAAGGAACGGGATCATCGCCGCGGCGACGGAGACGATCTGCTTCGGCGACACGTCGATGTAGTCGACGTCCACCGGGTTGGCCATGAGGAATTTCTCGCCCCAGCGCACCTCGATGCGGCGGGCGACGAGGTTGCCCCACTCGTCCACCTCGGAGTTGGCCTGGGCGATGCGGAACTTCTCCTCCTCGTGGGCGTCCATGTAGAGCGCCTCGGGAGAGGGGAACGGCAGCGTCGGGATCATCTCCTCGGCGGAGTCCGCGAGGGACTTCGCGAGGTCGGCGGTGACGTGGGCACCGGCGGCGCCGATGACCTTGCCGGCCTTGTTGGCGACGTCGGCCGAGAGCACGCGGTGCTCCAGCAGCTTCGCGTCCGACTTCTTCACCTCGTGCATGACGGGGCGGTACGGCGTCTCGATGAAGCCGAAGTCGTTGACGACGCCGTAGGAGGCGAGCGAGCCGATCAGGCCGATGTTCGGACCCTCGGGCGTCTCGATCGGGCAGATGCGGCCGTAGTGGCTGTGGTGGACGTCACGGACATCGAAGCCCGCGCGGTCGCGGGAGAGGCCGCCCGGCCCGAGGGCGGACAGCTTGCGCTTGTGCGCGATCTCGGAGAGCGGGTTGACCTGGTCCATGAACTGGGACAACTGGCTGCCGCCGAAGAACTCCTTGATGGCCGCGACCACCGGACGGATGTTCACGAGCGCGGACGGCGTCGCCTCATCCGGGTCGGTGATGGTCATGCGCTCGCGGACGACGCGTTCCATGCGGAGCAGGCCGACGCGGAACTGGTTCTGCAGCAGTTCGCCGCACGAGCGGACTCGGCGGTTGCCCAGGTGGTCGATGTCGTCCGCGTGACCGCGGCCGACGTTGAGATCCCAGATGCGACGCACGATGGCGACCAGGTCGTCGCGGCGCAGCGTGCGCTGCTCCGGCGTGTCGACGAGGCCAAGGCGCTTGTTCAACTTGTAGCGGCCCACGCGGCCGAGATCGTAGCGGCGGTCCGTGAAGAACAGCGTCTCCAACAACTCACGAGCGTTCTCCGGCGTCGGCGGGTCGCCGGGGCGGAGGCGGCGGTAGAACTCTTCGAGGGCTTCGAGGCGGTTCTTCGAAGTGTCCTTCGACAGGGTGGCCTCGAGGTAGGGGTGGTCCTCGTCCGTGTCGACATCCTGGAGGATGGCGCGGATGCGGTCGTCCGTGCCGCGCTCGGTGTCGGAGAGGCCTTCCTCCATGTCCACGGCGCGCAGCAGGACAGAGACCGGGAGGCGACGCTTTCGGTCGACCTTCACGGAGACCATGTTCTTGGTGGAGGTCTCGAACTCGAGCCACGCGCCACGGTTCGGGATCAACTTCGCGGCGGTGAGGCTGCGGCCCGTCGCCGGGTCGATCTCAGAGGTGAAGTAGACGCCGGGCGAACGCACCAGCTGCGAGACGACGACGCGCTCGGCACCGTTGATGATGAACGTGCCGTGCTTGGTCATCACGGGCACATCGCCCATGAAGAGTTCCTGCTCCTTGACCTCGCCGGTCTCCTTCACGAGGAGCTCGACGCGCACGCGCAGCGGAGCGGCGTAGGTGCGCTCGCGGTCGCGGCACTCGGTCTCGGTGTACTTGGGCTCCTCGAAGCGGTACTCCTTGAAGGAGATCTCCATGCGGCCGCCGGTGAAGTCCTCGATCGGCGAGACCTCGTCTAACAGATCACGCAGGCCCTCGGTCAGGAAGCGCTCGTAAGAGCGGCGAGGCATGTCGATGAGGTTGGGCATCTCCAGAAGATGCCGCCCGGAGCCGAAGGATTTCTTCAGCGACGGGACGCGGCGGTTTGGGACGACGACTCGTCGGTTCGCGGCGTTCTGGCTGTCCGAGGTGCTGGTCGAGGCGTTCGTGGTCAAGCGGCAATCCCCCCTCACCCCTCGCACCGGCACACCCGGCCGAGGGCTGATTCACACTGGGCAGTCGAGGACAACGGACTGGAGGCGGCTCGCCGGCTGGCGAAGGCGCCCCGCTCATCGGCGGTGGTCGAGGATTACGTCCCGAGGAGGGGATGTAATGAGCCCCGTACGGCGAACTGGCCGTCGGGGAAGTTACCGCACGCTCCGTTAAACCTGACTGCGCCCCACGCAACATTCGAGTCTACGCGCGTTAGCGCATAATCTCAACGTTAGGGACAGGTGGCAGGAGCGTCAATCGCCAAAATCAGGCGCGGGCACCAGTGAGACGCTCCGGTGACTCTGAGTGTAGTCAGATTTGGGGTCAGGCGGCGAAACTTCGGCGATCCCGGCCGCTCCCTCGCCCTCGGGGCACCGGGAAGGCGAGTCTGGGAGGCTGACCGCTGACCTCGGCGACATCCGGCCGTAACCACGGGTGTAGTCAGGCGGAGTAGACTCGCCCCTGCAGATGGTTGAGGAGGGCGTATGGACGCTCGCTCACCGAAGCCCGCGACCGCCACCCGTCCCCCGGGGTGCGGGGCTGCGCTCCCCAAGTCCCGTTCGTCACTGAAGAACGCCGCAGTCACCCTGCGGCGTTGCTGTTTGCTGGAGCAGGTCCGTTTGAACTCAGGCATGATCGGCAAGATCGAGAAGGCTCACCGTTACGCCGAGGAACGCAACCGGTTCCGCTTCTCAGGCCTCGCCGTCACGGTCCACGGCGACAACGATGACCACGAGGTCCGCTTCGAGGCAGGCGCACTGGTCTGCGGCTGTGACTTCTACGGCCACCAATCCGTGTGTGCGCACACCATGGCCGTGGAACGGCTCCTGGGCGGGATGCTCCCAGAGCAGGCGGCAAGCGCCGCGGCATAACCCTCGCCAGTCGCCCGGACGACGACGGGGCGGGCGTTCCGAGGTACGCGACTAGGGCGCGTCCGGGACGAACCGCCCCGTTTCGTCAGCTACCGTCCCGCTGACAATCCCCTTTGGACCGTTCACGACCGCGCGCCAGACGAGGCGCGCGTCCTGCCTCGACAGCACGAGCGTCCGAGGCGTAGCGGCGCCCAGCGCCTGCACCGCCGCCGCCACGATGCCGTCCGGGCCCACCCGCAGCGTGGCGAGGTCGATGGGCGTCGTGGGTGGCACGGCGAGCGACTCGAGGCCTTCCGAGGTGACCGTGAAATCGGCGGGCACCCTCGCGTTGATGCTGCCGGTGGCGCTCGCGACCCGCGATGAGGCGGGATCGACGAAGCGGAAGGTGTACCGGCCGTCGCCGGGCAGCACATCGACCTGGTGGAGCGCCGCTCCGGGCGTCGCCTCGTGGACGCGTTGCCTCGCGAGGTCGCCGAGGCGTGCGAAGAGGACCCGGTCGTCAGCCGGCGCGGTCCCGGGTGCTGCGGGGGCGGCACCGCCACAGGCGGCGAGCGTCATCGCGACGGCGCACAGGGCCACCGACCAGGCGGACATCGAGGGCTTCGGCATCGGACCTCGCTTCACAGATTCGGGAGGAGTCACCAGACAGTCTCGGGTAGATGGCGCTCTGCGTGCGCGTCCTGACACGGCGTTGCGATGCGCGTAGAAAGATCGCAACGCAAATAAAACGTCCAGAGCGTCCTGCTAGGATGCCTCCAACTTGGACGCCGCTCCCCGCCAACCGCCTGCGAGGTCACACGTGACGCTCCCGATCTCCGCCAGCCGACGCGATTTCCTCAAGCTCGCCGGAGGCGCCGCTGTGCTCGCCACCGGACTGAGGCCAGGCACGGCCATCGCCGGTGCCGCCTCGGTCACCCCGGAGCCGTCCGCGACAGTGCTCCCGGCCGCCGCCTCCGCGCTGCCGACGACACACCTCGCGTGGGTGTGGCAGTTCTCGACGGACGGCCGGCCCGAGGTCATCCGCGAGAAGTTGGCGGCTCACGGCCTGGGCATCGCGATGAAGACGCACGACGGCGTCGAGTGGATGTCGAAGTACGACACCAGCGCGGCAGCCGTCAGCGGGCCGCGGCGGATCGCCGAACTCGCTGAGTTCTTCGAGGCCGGCGGCGTCCCCTTCCACGCTTGGGCCGTCGTCCATGGCCGCGATGTGGTGCGCGAGGCGACGATGTCCGCCGAAGTACTCGGCGCGGGCGCTCGCTCGATCTCGCTCGACCTCGAGTCGTACCGGGGCTTCTGGGTCGGCACTCCGGCGGCCGCCCGCCAGTACGGCGACATCCTGCGTAACGCGCAGCCGGACAAAGGCGTCCTGACCACCATCGATGCCCGCCCGTGGGAAGTCGACCGCATCCCACTGAAGGAGTTCGCCGCGTTCTCGAACGCGATCGCTCCGCAGGTGTACTGGAGCGACTTCGGGACAGCCGCCAACATCACGAAGTACTGGATCGCAGGCGAGATCCCCGGATCGGACGGCGTCACCGCCCGCTTCGCCCTCGACGCATCGGCGAAGAAGATCCAGACGTTCGGACTGCCGATCCACCCGATCGGGCCAGGCCTCGTCACCGAGCGCGTCGCGTGGACCTCGTTCATCGAGCGGGCGTTCGCGCACGAGGCCCGCACGCTGTCCACATGGCGCTACGGCACCACGAGCCCGGCCGTGTTCGCGATGCTGCGCGACAACCCGCCGAGGGTTGACCGCCTGTACACCGTGCAGCCCGGGGACTCCCTTGGCCGCATCGCTGCCGTATACGCCACCACCACCGACGCGCTGATGAAGAAGAACAGCATCGCCAACCCGAACCTCATCAACATCGGCCAGCAACTGATCGTCCCCGCCTAGCGCCTGCTAGCGCGGCCTGATCGAGGGCGCGCGTACACTCGCGCGCATGGCCACGATCCCACCACCCGCCCCGGATGCCGCCTCGCTCGCCGCTTACGCGGAGGCGGCGCGAGGGCTGCTCGCGCGCGGTGGCTTCGAGCGCACGGGCAACGCCGCCGACGCGAAGAAATGGGACATCGCGCACGTCGAGGCATGGCTGGAAGGTCGAGGGCGGCCGGACCGCCGGCCGACGGTGCACGTCGCCGGGTCGAAGGGGAAAGGCACCGTCGCCACGCTGACCGAGGCGATCCTGCGCCACGCCGGCGCGCAAACGCTGCTGCTCACCTCGCCCGACCTGCATTCCGCGCGCGAACGGATCGCCATCGATGGCCTCGCCGTCGCGCCTGAGGCGTTCGCGCAACTGGCGCATGAGGTCCTCGCCGACCCCACGACCGAGGGCTGGTCGTACTTCGAACTGCTGACGGTGATGGGATGGCTCGCGGGCGCCGCCGCCGAGTGCGACTGGCAGGTGCTGGAAGTGGGCCTCGGCGGGCGGCTGGACACGACGAACGCCGTCGACCACGCCTCGAAGCGCGTCGCGGTGATCACGCCGATCGACCTCGAACACACGGAGATCCTCGGCGCAACGATCCCGCTGATCGCCGCAGAGAAGGCGGGGATCATTACCGCCCCCTGCGCCGTGATCGCGTCACCGATGCGCAAGAGCGCGCTCGCCGTCGTCCGCACGCGCGCCATCGAGGCGGGCGCGACACTGCACGAGGTAACGAAGGAGTGTGCGCTGCGCATC
Organism: Chloroflexota bacterium; assembly: GCA_947446155.1. The sequence continues at coordinate 5,592 of CANFFZ010000026.1, forward strand.
GTCACCTCCAACCTCGACGGACAGACGCTCGATCTCCAGACCCCGAAGCGCACCTATCGAGGACTGAAGACGCCGCTCGTTGGCCCATACCAGGCGGAGAACATCGCGACCGCCGTGCGCGCAGCGGAGGAGGCGTGGGCAACGACGGAGGGTTCTGACATCGGCCCGATCCCCGAGGCCGCCGTGAAGCGCGCGCTGGAAACGACGCGCATGCCCGGGCGCCTAGAGATGATCCAGCGCAAGCCGATGACCATCCTCGACGGCCTGCACACCCCGCTCGCGGCCCGCCGCTTCACCGAGGCCATCCGCGGCCTGGCGATCCCCGCGCGCCGCGTGTGGGTACTCGGCATCCTCGCAGGCAAGGACCTCCCCGCGATCCTCGACGGCCTCGGCCTCGGCGAGGGCGACGAGGTGATCGTGACGTCGCCGCCGACCCCACGCGCCGCCGACCCGCTCGCCGTCACCCGCGCCCTCCGTGAGCGCGGCGCGATCCCCCAGCGCGCCCCCGATGTCCCGCACGCCCTCGATGCTGCGTCGAACCTTGCGGGTGAGCGCGGCGCGGTGCTGGTGGTGGGGAGCCTGTACACGGTCGCGGCGGCGCGGGAGCACCTGTTGGGGCTGACGGGCGATCACGCCCTCGGGCTGCGCTAGTCCCACGTTCCCACGCTCTCAGTCGCCCGCTGCGGGGTTAACATAGGACTCCGCAGGCAGCAGCCCGCGGCGTGGGGGGAACTTCGATGGCCGAGCGACGCCGCGTGGTGGTAACCGGGATGGGCGTCGTGAGCCCGCTCGGGAACACCCTCGATGAGTTCTGGACGCGCGTCATCGCGGGCGAGAGCGGCATCGCGAAGATGACCCTCGTCAACACGGACAAGTACCCCTGCAAGGTCGCCGGCGAGATCCGCGACTGGGACTACACCCTCTACATGGACCGCAAGGACGGGCGCCGTATGGCGCGCTTCTCGCAGTTCGCCATCGCCGCCGCGCGCATGGCGATCGAGGACGCGCGCCTGAACCTCGAGGGCATCGACCTCGAGCGGGTGGGCGTGATCATGGGGAACGGCGGCGGCGGCCTGCAGAGCGACGAAGAGGCCGTACGCACGATGGACACCCGAGGCGGGATGAAGGTGGACCCCTTCTTCGTCTCGAAGCGCCTGAACAACATGGCCGGCGCGAACATCGCGATCCAGTTCGGACTGCTCGGCTACAACAACACCATCGTCACCGCGTGTGCGGCAGGCACCCAGGCCATCGGCGACGCCGTCGAGGTGATCCGCCGTGGCGCCCTCGATGTTGCGCTGGCAGGCGGCGCGGAGGCGGGGATCTGCGAACTCGGCCTGGCCGGGTTCTCCTCGATGCGCGCGCTGAGCACCTCGTTCAACGACACACCCGAGCACGCGTCGCGGCCGTTCGACCGCGACCGCGACGGCTTCGTGCCAGGCGAAGGCTCGGGCGTGCTGGTCCTCGAAGCCCTCGACCATGCGCTGGCGCGTGGCGCGACGCCGCTCGCCGAGTTCGTCGGATACGGCGCGTCCTCGGACGCCGCCTACCTCGTAGCGCCGTCGGAGAACGGGGCGGGTGCGGCACGCGCGATGCGCTTCGCGCTCAAAGACGCGGGTATCGACGCGGACGCAGTGGACTTCGTCTCCGCCCACGCAACGAGCACGGACGTGGGCGACCTCGCGGAGACGCAGGCGATCCACACGATCTTCGGGGAGCGCGCGACGAGCGTGCCGGTGTCGGCGATGAAGTCGCAGATCGGCCACCTCCTCGGCGGGTCGGGCGGCGTCGAGACCATCGCGTGCGTGCAGGCGCTGCGCACCGGGTGGGTGCCGCCGACGCTGAACTTCGAGCACGCGGGCGAGGGCTGCGACCTGGACTACATCCCCGGCGCAGCGCGACAGGTGAACCCTCGGGTGATCCTCAAGAACTCGTTCGGCTTCGGCGGGCAGAACGCCGTCCTCGTGCTCCAGAAGTACGAGGGCTAATCGCGCGCTGTGAGCGACGACGCCCCGCAGCCCGTCCCCGCCCCGAAGATGCACGCCAACGAGCAGGAGATCGACGTCGCCCTCGTGCGGCAGCTGATTACGTCGCAGTTCCCGCAGTGGGCCCACCTCGATCCCGTGCCGGTACCATCGGCCGGGACCGACAACGCGCTGTATCGGCTGGGCGACGATCTGGTCGTGCGGCTTCCACGCGTCCCGACCGCCGCCCCTCAGGTCGAGAAGGAACAGCGCTGGCTACCACCACTCGCCGCAGCCCTCCCGATCGCGATCCCCGCCCCCCTCGCGAAGGGGGCACCCGCCGAAGGCTTCCCGTGGGTCTGGTCCGTCTACCGCTGGCTGCCCGGTCAGGCCGCGTTCGCCTCGAAAGTCACCGACAAGCGCGAGGCAGCGCGAACGCTCGCGGAGTTTCTCGCAGCGCTGCAACAGATCGACCCGACGGGCGGGCCAGGCCCCGGCCCGGGCAACTCCGGCCGGGGCGCCCCGCTTGCCACCCGCGACAACGGCGTGCGCCGCGCGCTCGAAGCGCTCCATGCCGACCTCGACGCCCACACGCTCGAGGCCGCCGCGGCGGCATGGCAAGCGGCCATCGACGCCCCGGCCTGGGACCGGCCGGGCGTGTGGATCCACGGCGACCTGCACGGCGGGAACATGCTTGTCGACGGCGGCCGCCTCAGCGCCATCATCGACTTCGGGTGCCTCGGCGTCGGCGACCCCGCCTGCGATGTCATGGTGGCGTGGACCTTCCTCGACGCCTCCGCGCGCGAGGTATTCCGCGCCGCCCTCGATGTGGACGACGCGGCCTGGGCGCGCAGTCGCGGGTGGGCGCTATCGATGGCGCTGATCGCGCTGCCCTACTACCGAGACACGAACCCCGGTCTCGTCGCGATCTCCAATGGCATCCTGAGGGAAATCCTCGGCGAGCGGGCCTAGAGCACCGTCGTCTCGGAGCCGGTGCGCATCACGGTGAGGTGAGTCATCGGCGAGCCGGTGTCGCCAGCGCCGTGCCAGTGGTCGGTGTCCGGAGGGATGACGACGGCGTCGCCGGTGGAGATGGTCGAGGCGCCATCGTGGTCGCCGACCTGGCCGATGCCGCTCACAACGAAGAGGAACTGCTCGCTCGTGTGGCGGTGCATTCGCGTCCGCGCCCCCGGGGAGAAATGCACGAGCGACGCGCCGATGTGTTTGGTGTCGTTGCCGGTCAGCGCGTGGCCGTGGACTTCGCCCTCGAAGATCGGCTGGCCCGTACGGCGGACGGTCTCGCCCTCGTCGGCGCGGATGATGCGAAGGGTCATGCGTGCTCCTCGTCTGACGGCTGCGAAGCGCGAGTGTAACCTCCACCTCCTGCGAGGAGACCCGATGCCCGCGACCCGCCCTGACCTCTGGCAACGCGTCGAGACGCTGCCCGACCACCCGATGCGCGCGATCAACGGCGCGGTCGTCGGCAACGGTGTTCGCCTGCGCATCGAGATCGGCCCGAAGAGCAAGGTCGGCAGCGACTACTACCGCGTGATCCTGAGCAGCGACTCTATGGGTGAGGCGGACGAGCCGGTCTGCGGCGGCCTGATCAATCGAGGCGCGTTCCCCGGCTTCAACTGGGTGGAGGTCACCGACTTCCAGGGCCGCCTCACGATCAACGGCGAGGCGATCCAGATCCCCGAGGGCATCGACGGCAACATCGTGAAGACGCTGGGACGCCTCGTACCGGTGGGCGGGCACCTGATGATGGAGTACGACTCCGCGCACCGAGCGATCACCGCCAAGGCGCTCGCGCAGCGCGTCCCGCCCGTCGCGACCCCCCTCGGCGGGATGATGTTCGCGGCGAACTGCGGGACGTGGTTCACCGACTGGTACATCTCCGAGGGCGGCCGCGAGGGCCCTCGGAAGTTGCAGGGCTTCCGCGCCGTGGACGCCGAGCACGCCGCCCGCCGAGGCCGCGAGATGCTCGAGGGCCTCGAAGCCTTCCTCGGCCGCGCGAAAGACTGCGACTGGGACGTGCAGGCGGCCTGCATCCCCATCGCACAGGCCACCGTCACCAACCTCCGCGCCCGCCTCGATGTCCCCGACGGCCCGATGCAGTAGGCACGGGTTCAAGCCACAAGCGCGCCCCTCGGTGCCCGCTATGATGCCGCGGCCATGCTGGCGGCGCGGACGGGGTGAGCACATGCCAATCGAGACGCTGAATGGGATCGACCTCTACTACGAGGTCACGGGCGAGGGCCCCACGGTCACCTTCCTGCACGGGGCAGGCGGCAACAACATCTCATGGTGGCAGCAGATCCCCGTCTTCCGCGAACGCTATCGCTGCATCACCATCGACCACCGCGGCTTCAACCGCTCGACCGACCCCAAGCAGGAGGGCGCGTCGAGGTTTGTCGACGATCTCGAGGCGCTGTTCGAGCGCCTCGACGTCGAGCGCAGCGCGCTCGTGTCGCAGTCGATGGGCGGTCGCACTGCCCTCGGCTTCACCGTGCGGCATCCGGATCGGGTGCCGGCGCTGGCACTCTGCGACAACTGGGGCGGGATGAACTGGCCCGAGATGCAGGTGAAGGCAGACGCCCTGCGTGCTCAGCGCATCGAGAACCCTCCCGCACCGGGCGGCATGGGCAAGCGCTACCGAGCCGAGCATCCGCGCGGCGCCTTCCTCTACCAGCAGGTCCAGGGCCTGAACCCACCCCGAGCGGAGTCGGCGACAGCGCCCGCGGCAGACTCACCCACGCCCGAGCAGGTGCGCGCCCTCCAGGTGCCGACGTTGTTCCTCGTGGGCAGCGACGACCCGCTGGCGGCGCCCGCCATCATCCGCGAGGTATGCGCGATCCACCCAAACGCGGAGTACGTGGAAGTCCCCGGCAGCGGCCACTCGGTCTACTTTGAAGACGCCACTGCCTTCAACGACAACGTCGGACGCTTCTTGGACAAGCACCTGCGGTAGGACGCCCATGCGGCCGTGGCGGGGGTGAATCCGCCCGATCGAGACGCCCGCCTCGAATCTGGATTGCCTCGCACGGCAGTGCCGTTTAGCATCGGAGCATCCCCGGCCAGACTGGCAGTGCCCATAGCCGTGCCCACGAGGTTGCCTCGGGGGTGCGGGCAGGACGCGAGGACGAGATGACTCAGACGCTCAGCGTGATCAAGGCAGACATCGGCGGGTACGTCGGCCATTCGGCGATGCACCCGGAAGTCCTCGATGAGGGGCGCGAATGGATGGCGCGGGCCGTCCAGTCAGGGATGCTGATCGACGCACAGGCGCAGTCCTGTGGCGACGACATGTTCCTGATCATGTCCCACGAGCACGGCCAGGACAACACCGCCGTCCACAAGCTTGCCTGGGACACCTTCATCTCCGGCACGGAGATCGCCAAGAAGTTGAAGTTGTACGGCGCGGGGCAGGACCTGTTGGTCGACGCCTTCTCCGGCAACATCCGAGGCATGGGCCCCGGCTCCGCGGAACTCGAACTCGTCGAGCGCCAGTCCGAGCCCGTGATGGTATTCATGGGCGACAAGACGTCGTCTGGTTCGTTCAACCTGCCCTTCTACAAGATGTTCTCCGACCCGTTCAACACGGCCGGGCTCGTCATCGCGGAGTCGCTGCACGCCGGCTTCGCGTACGAGGTCCACGACCTGAAGAACGGCAAGAAGATCATGTTCAACTCACCGGAGGAGATCTACGACCTCCTGGTGTTCATCGGTTCACCCGCGCACTACGCGATCAAGCGCGTCGTCGCGCGATCGACCGGCGAGGTCGCTGCGGTCTCGTCGACGGACAAGTTGTCGCTGATCGCCGGCCGCTACGTCGGCAAGGACGACCCGACGGCCATCGTGCGGATGCAGGGCGCGTTCCCGGCCGTCGGCGAAGTGCTCGAACCGTTCACGACTCCCTACATCGTCGAGGGGTTCATGCGCGGCTCGCACTACGGGCCGTGGATGCCGGTCGCGCAGAAGGACGCGCTGCCATCGCGCTTCGACGGCCCGCCGCGCGTGGTGGCCCTCGGCTTCCAGTTAGCGAACGGCAAGTTGATCGGGCCGCGCGACATGTTCGCGGACCTCTCCTTCGACAACGCCCGCCAGGAGGCGAACGACATCTCCGACTTCCTGCGCAAGCACGGCCCCTTCGAGCCGCATCGCCTGCCGCTGGACGAGATGGAGTACACGACAATGCCCGCCGTCGCCGCGAAGATGGCCAGCCGCTGGTCCGACATCTAGCGAGCCGCTCCGGCTCATGCACGCCTCGGGCCCCACTACGGGGCCCGAGTTGATCCGAGGCCCCATGCCACGACTGCTGCTCTCCACCTCGAACGCCGGCAAGGTGCGCGAGATCCGCGAACTGCTCGCCGACACCGGCTGGGACGCAGTCACCCCGCACGAACTCGGCGTCACTTTCGCGGCCCCGGTCGAGACCGCGCGCTCCTACGCGGAGAACGCGATCGCGAAGGCAGTCGCCGCCGCCGAAGCCTCCCGCCTCCCCGCCCTTGCCGAAGACTCCGGCATCGAGGTGGACGCCCTCGACGGTGCCCCCGGCCCACTCTCGGCGCGCTTCGGTGGCCCCGCACTGACCGACGCTGAACGGACCGCCTTACTCCTCCGCCGACTCGAAGGCATCCCTGCCGCCCGCCGCGGCGCGCGCTTCCGCGCCGTCGTCGCCCTGGCACTCCCGGGGAACCGCGTGATCACCCGCGAAGGCGTCCTCGAAGGTCGCATCGCCTTCGCCCCCCGCGGCAGCGACGGCTTCGGCTACGACCCGATCTTCGAACTCCCCGATGGCCGCACCACCGCCGAGATCGGCGCGGAGAAGCAGACGCTCTCGCACCGCGCACGCGCCCTCACCTCGATGGTGGAGGTTCTGCGAGGGCCTGGGGTAGCCGTCGGTCGTCACCCCTCGGTGGTCACCCGGACGCGCCCAAGCGTCGTCTGGTACAGCGCACCCCCCACGAGGCCACCCACAAGCGGCCCCACGATATAAATCCAGAACCCGTTGCGCGGCCCGGGGATCGCGACCTCGTCCCAGCCGGCCGCGAACGCGACCAATCGAGGCCCGAAGTCCCGCGCCGGATTCCACCCCGCCTGGGTGAGCGGCGCGAAAAGCGAGATCAACACAGCCACCGTGAACCCGATCAACAGCGGCGTGATCGCACCACCGACAGGCACCCGCCGCGCGTCCGTCAGCGCGAAGATGACGAACACCAGCACCGCCGTCCCGAAGGCCTCGACGCCCAGCGCACGCAGCGGCGTGACGAGCGCGTAGTCCGGTGAGTCCGAGAACACCGACTGCGGGAACACCGCAGGGTTCGGGAAGTACTCACCGAACACCATCGCGGACGCCTCGCTCCAGCGCTCTCCGCGCACCAGCTGGTGCTCGCGCTCGAACCGCTCGATGAACGGAGAGAACACCGCCAGCACCACACATCCCGCGAGCACGGCGCCTACCAGCTGCGCACCCATGTACGGCAGCGCGCGTGATCGAGGGAACGCGGCGCCTCGGAATACCGCCATCGCCAGGGTCACCGCGGGGTTGAGGTGGGCGCCCGACACGCCAGCTGTCGCGCAGATCGCGATCGTGACGCCGAAGCCCCACACCGCTGCCACCTGCCACAGCCCGACCTGTGCCCCCGTCAGCACCGCCGTCGCGACGACGCCCGTGCCGAACAGCACGAGCAGAAACGTCCCGCAGACCTCGGCGACCAATGCATCGCGCAGTCGAGCGGTCATGACACCCCCTCGATGACCGGCACGCCGATCTCGGCTAGCAGACCCCTCACCAGCACCTCGATCTCGTCGCGCACGCGCCGCACCACCTCGATCGGCTGCCCGGCAGGATCGTCCAACGGCCAGTCGAGGTAGCGCTTGCCGGGGAAGAACGGGCAAGCGTCGCCGCATCCCATGGTCACGACGATATCGGCGGACTCCACCATCGCATCGTCGAACGCCTTCGGCTGCTCGCCCGCGACATCGATGCCGCGCTCGCGCATCGCCTCGACGACCACGGGGTTGATGGCAGCGCCCGGCTCAGACCCACCCGAGAGGACACGGACATGCTCGCCACCGAGACGCGAGGCGAACCCCGCACCCATCTGAGAGCGTCCGGCGTTGTGGATGCAAGCGAACAGGATCGTGGTGGGTAACATCGAGGGTGATCGTAACGAGGCGAGGGTTAGCGGCGGGTTAGCGAAGCAGGTCGCCCTATTGGATCCGGACCACCTCTTGCGCACGGCTCCACAACCCTTCGAGGTTGTAGTACGCGCGCATCTCCAGCGAGAAGAGGTGTACCAGCACCCCGCCGCCGCAGTCGATCAGGATCCAGCCGTCGTCGCCGTTGCCTTCGGCGCGCGCGCTCCCGCCATCGATGCTCACCGCGAGGTCGACGGCGTCCACGACCGCCCGCCCCTGGCGAATGTTGTCGACGGTCGCCACGACGAAGTAATCGGCGAACGCGGCGAGGCTCGTCAGGTCGAGCAGGACGACATCCTCGGCCTGCCGGTCGACGAGGACATCCAGCAGCATCCGGGCACGCGCCAGCGACTGGACGAGGTCAGGCGGCCGAGGCTGCGGGAACTCATCCGGGGTGTCGAGGTCATCGAGGTCATCGAGGTCATCGAAGGTGTCGAGATCGGCGTCATCGCTGTTGGTCGAGGGAATACGGGACTCCAGGCGGCACCTCCGGCGGCGGGCGCCTGCTGGCGACCCTCACATCGAGTATACCGGCCGCCCTCCGGCACACTGCTCTTCCCTCCGCATCTGGTTCCCCGTCGCTCTTCGATTGCCAACAGCCGATGGCCAATGAGCCACTCCCCTCCCACGTCTGACTCCGGCTCCCCTCTAGAGGGCAAGACGCCGGCTCATGATCTGATCTCCTGCTCCGATCTGGCTCCCCCTCGCCCTTGAGGGCGAGGGGGGTGTGGGTGCAACCGCAGCAGTACGGATCTCCCACCAACTATCGATGCCACCCAACGGATCGAGGTGACTCCCGCCTCTCACCAGAGGGGGCCACGGGGGAACCCTCCCCCTAAACTAACAACCATGCCTGCACGCGTGCTTGTCGCCATGTCCGGCGGAGTCGATTCCGCCGTTGCTGCTGGCCTGCTCCACGAGCAGGGCTACGACGTCGTGGGTGTCACCCTCCGCCTCTACACCGAGGCAGACGACACCGCGCTCCGCTCCGGCCGCACCTGCTGCGGCATCGAAGACGTCGGAGACGCGCGAGCGGCGGCGCAGCGCATCGGCATCCCGCACTACACCCTCAACATGGAGCGCGAGTTCGAGCGCGACGTCGTCGAGCCGTTCGTCGACGCCTACCGCAACGGCCGCACCCCGAACCCGTGCCTCAACTGCAACCAGTACGTGAAGTTCGACACCCTGCTCAACCGCGCGCTCGCGATGGGCGTCGACTACCTCGCTACCGGCCACTACGCGAGGGTTGAGCGGGACGGTGATGTGGTCCGCCTGCACCGCGCCGTCGATGACGAGAAGGACCAGTCGTACGTCCTCTACACCCTCAACCAGGACGCGCTGCGACGTACCCTGTTCCCACTCGGCGGACTGACGAAGGCCGAGACCCGCGCGCACGCAAGGCGGCTCGGGCTGCCGCTCGCGGACAAACCGGACAGCGTCGACATCTGCTTCGTACCCGGCGGCGACTACCGCGAGTTCCTCGCCGTGCGCGGCGTCACCGGCACGCCCGGTGACATCGAACGGCCCGACGGCACCCGCGCCGGCACGCACCTCGGCATCCCGCTCTACACCGTGGGCCAGCGTCGAGGCGTCCCGGTCGCGCCGACCCCCGGCGCCGACGGCGCCCCCGCACGCCAGTTCGTGACCGCCATCGACACCGCGCGCAACGTCCTCGTCGTCGGCGACGAGCGCGACCTCCTCGCCTCACACATCGAGGCGAGCGCCCCCCACTGGACCACCACCCCACCCGAGCCCGGCGACCCGGTCACCGCGCGCATCCGCTACCACGCCACCGACCTCCCCGCCCGCGTCGTCGACGTCGCCACCGACCGCCTCACCCTCACCCTCGACACCCCCGCGCGCGCCATCGCCCCCGGCCAGGCCGTCGTGCTCTACCGCGGCACCGAAGTCCTCGGCGGCGCAACCATCGAGGCGTCTGGGCGGTAGGGGGCAAGGGCTTGCTGGCCCCCCTCGCCCCCACCCGGCTACGATGAGCCTGCTGGGGGTAACTGCATGAGCCTCGCCGAACTGCGCGACGTCGTCGTCATCGTCTATGGAGTCATGGGCGTCGTCCTCATGCTCGCGCTCACCGTCGCCGCCTTCGGGCTGTGGTTCGCCGTCCGCGCGCTCTCCCGAGTGCTGCAGGATCTGCTCAAAGACTCGGTCAAACCCACCCTGGACGAGGTCCATCAGGCGGTGCAGAACGTCCGAGGCACCACGGAGTTCATCGCCGACGCCGCCGTCCACCCCCTCGTCCGTGCGGTGGCCGTGACTCGAGGGCTGAAGCGCGGGCTGGACTCGGTCACCGGGCTGCGGCGCGGGAAGTAGCGCGGGCGACCACCGATGAAGTTCACCACCGTCATCGTGCTCAACATCGCCGCCATCGGCGGCTACCTGACAGCGCGCACGCTCCTGCAGGACGACACCGAACTGGACCGGCTGCCGAGCGCGGCTCGCAACCCCCTCGAAACCGGGCGGAGCCGCCTGCAGCGCGCTCGCACGCGGGTGCGGGCCGCACTCGCCGAGGGCCGCCTCGAACGCGACGCCGTAGAGCGTGACCTCATGGCCCGCTACCACACGCACGCGCACACGCACCCATAGGCCGCGAGGGCCACGCCGCACTGACGCCCGTGCCCGCACCTCCTCACGCCCAACCGATCGAGACACGCCCGCCTGCCCGATCAACCTCATCCCGCACACCCGCAGACACGAAGCCAATCACCCTCCCCCTCATGGAGGGGGAGGGTCCCGAAGTAATAGAGATCCGCAACTTGCGTCGAACGCTCGATGATCGGGCGGGTACGAGGCGGACCAGGAAGAGCAGGACACCCAGAACCGCGGCGCCAGGCGCGCTAGCAGCTCCGCTCCCCACGATCCCGGCCCACGGCGCCTCGCGGCTACGCGTACCGCTCGGGTAGAATCACGAGTGGAGAGGTGGCCGAGCGGTTGAAGGCGCTCGTCTCGAAAACGAGTAAACGCAAGTTTCGCGGGTTCGAATCCCGCCCTCTCCGCCATCGAGTCAGACAGCACACTCACTGACTGACCCCGCCTCGCACCCGGGCCTCACCGCCCTCCATGCGAAGCAACCCACCGATGGCGTCCCACCTCGCGGAGAGGTGCTGGAGTGGTTGAACAGGCTCGCCTGGAAAGCGTGTAATGGGGTAACTCATTCGCGGGTTCGAATCCCGCCCTCTCCGCCAGTCCGCGATCACGAAGGGCGCCATCACCGGCGCCCTTCTCATCTGACTCACCAGCCATCGAGGCCTCCCCCGCCCGCGCGCACCACCAGCACCACCGCCCCCCCACTCGCAGACGCGAAGCCAAACACCCTTCCTTGAGGGAGGGCAGGGGGTGAGCGTCCCAAAGTTACTGAGGGTCTTGAGTTACGGCACTCGCTCGGCGCGCACGACCACGCGGTCCGCGTACTCCTTCGTGATCGTGTCGAAGGCGCCGCCGCAGGTGTAGAGGGTGATCGTGTCCTTCGCGACTTTGCCGGACCACACCGTCGTCCAGTCCACGCCGCTGCCGGCGTTGTACTGCTTTCGCGACACGACCTGGTAGCGCAGCACCTTGCCGCCGTACTCCACCTCGATCAGGTCGCCGTTCGAGAGCGCGGCGATCTTCGAGAAGACGCCCTGCCCGCGATACTGCACGCCCGCGTACGGGATCAGGTAGTCGTAGTCGACGTGGCCCGAGAAGATCGCGTTGCCGCCCTCGCCCGGCTTCCCGCCGAGGCCCGGCCAATCCCCGAGGTCATACCAGACCACATCAGCAGGGCCTGACGGGTCCGCCATCACACCGTCGCGGCCCACCGTCCGCGAAGCGATCCGCGCATCAACGCTGACCGTGGGGATCTTCAGGCGACCGAAGGTCGCGTCCTTTGGGTAGTCGTACATCTTCAGGAAGTCATCAAGGTTCCGGAACAACTTGTTCGCGTCCGGCGGCGGCGTCACCTTCGGTGTCGGCAGCGGGTTCGCCACCTCTGTCGAGGTCACCGAGGCGCGCGCTGAGGGCGTGGGCGTCAGCAGTCGCACGGAGTCATTGTCGTCAGCGCCACACGAGGAGGCGACCGTCGCCACGACCAGCAGCCCCACAGTCACCATCAGCGACCGCGAGCGGCGACACCATTGGCGGTGCTGCTGAATGAAGGCGCTCGATGCGGCACGACAGAAGGTATAAGTGATGCGCGCCAGTCGACTTGAGGTCAGCATGCGGAAATCTCAGTCACCAATCCGGGTAATGTGAGAACAGGCTCTAGCGTTCAGAACCGGAGCCGGCCCTGCTATCTACAGATCTAACAAGACGAGACCGTCTCTATACCTTGACGATGACCAGCGCGCCAGAGAAGCCCGATGGGAACACTGCGGCAAAGTCCGCGTTCGCGAAGTCGGGGGCGCCCACTACAAATGTCAGTAGCCGCCCGCCCGTTACCGCCGTCACCGACACCACCTTCAAGGTCGTACCGGCCGTGCTCAATTGCGCGAGTGTGCCCGTAAAAGTCACGAGAGAGATCCCCGCCGGAGCGATCGTCCCGCCCGAGAACGTACCTGCTACAGGCGCGGGCGCGGGCGGTGGAACACACACACCCTCGCCAGTGAATGTCACTTCGCTCGACCCGAGAACGACTGGTGTGCCACCGGTCATCGGACTCACTTGAAGCGTCGCCGTCACCACTCCGGGACTGGACCGCCCCACGCTCACCACCAGCGATGACCCCGTGACCACCCCGGCAGATACAACAGCCTGCGCTGATGTCGTGGTCGTGGCCGCATTATCAATCACGCCCAGCGCGCCCCCGACAAACTGCGGCGTCAGTCTGAACCAGCCGCTGCTGACCGTGATCAACAACGGAGCCGAGGTGGCTGACCCCGTATTGGCAGCCGTGCCCTCACCAGTCGCGACGAAGGTGACCTCACCCCTGCTCAGGCCGCCAGAGGCATTGCACACCGTCGGAGTGATCGCAACTCCCCAGATCACCACGCGCGCGCTTGCGGAGGTTTCCGTGTCCGCGCTCGTGCGCAACGTGAATCCCGTCGCCGCCATCGTTCCCGCAGCTACCGGGTTCGTGACCCCGGCGATCGTGATCGATTGCCGTCCCACCGGATTCGTGTACGGCGCGGCCGGTCCGGTATCGCATCCGCCCACGATCTCGATCGCAACTGACTGGTTTGTCCGCGTGGCCCGCGCGACGGTGCATACCAGAGCATTCGCAGTCACGGTGACGGTGGGAGTCGCCGGGATCACAAACCCGGCAGGAAAGGTCACCGTCGCGGAGGAAATGTGATTCGACCCCGACCCCTGCCACCCGCTGATCGTCCACGTCTCCGTCAGACCAGCTACCTGGATCGGGGCGGTAAACACCGGAGGAACACCGAGCGCGGCCGAAGCGGCATCTGGTGAGTAACTCAAGAGCAGGCACACCGCCAAGGCGAAAGAAGCGATGACAGTGGCGCAGACCCGCGCCATTCGGCGGCAGATCGCGTGCCCATATTCCATGAGCAGCTGCATCATGTACTTCTCCTCTGGGATCAAATGCCTTCGTCCGATTGGCAGACTAGCGCCTAGCGAAACTGCACGAAGAAGAGGTCGCCTGCTGTCAGCACAACATCCGGAGTGGATGGCATGACTTCAACGAACTTACCGGATGCGGGATCCAGATAATACACCGCGCTCATCGGCAGTGGCAGCTCCGCCAGCGCGACGGCAAGCGGTACCGAGCCGCCTGCCCATCGCACCCACGAGGCAGCTCCGTCAGTACCTACGCGGCCGAGCCAGCGATCGGTCAGGTTCACCGCGGAGCGCAGGTTCAGCGACTGAACGGTGGTGGTATCCCTCACCGAAATCCACACCTGATCCGCCCAGCTGCCATCGTCCACACGGCCGTTGAGGAGCAGGAATTGGATAAACTCGCCCGACTCAACACACCCGCGCTTCTGCTGCGATGAAGCCACCCGGAGCACATAGGAGCCCACGTAATCGGACAAGCCCGTCACGACCGCCGTGCCGCACGCTGCGCCCCACGGCCCGACCGCGCGCACATAGTCAGGCAATGTCCCGGACGTTTCGGTTAACACCAGCCCGACGAATATCACCTCGCTCACAGAAGCGGGTCCCTCCGCCGAAGCAGAAGGACCCGCCCCCATTGATCCGAGGATCAGGCTGAGGCCCAGCGCCAGCGCCAGCGCTCCACGAGAGAGCGTGCCAACAACACCGGACCGCATCCTGTACACGGACTAACGCCCGCGCGTCGCCGTGCGCGCGCCGGCCACCAGGGCCGCCGCCGCAATACCCATCATCAGCACCAGCGCCATCGAGGTGCCCGAGGTGCCCAGCAGACCAGCGTCACCGGTCTTCGCCGGGGCCGGAGCAGCCGGAGCACCCGCGGTCAGGGCGATGCCCTTGGCCGCGTCAGCCGGAGCACCACCAGCGGAGAACTTGACCGTCTCCTTGGCCGCAGCGCCGTCGATCGCGAAGGAGATGACGTCACCGTCCTTCGGAGCGCAGGCGTCGGTCGTGGCGATCGTGATCTTCCAGTTGCCCGTCGCGTCCACCGTTGTGCCATCGCCGCAGGACTTGCCCGCGACGTTGGCCGTGATCTTCGCGGCAGCCTTCTGGCCAATGCCGTACGCGGTGTACGGCGGGGTCTGCGCAGACGCCGAAACGGCGAAGGCGCTGAAGAGCACTGCAGCCGCCGCGAAGGCGACACCCATGCTCATGAATGTACGAGTCAGCTTCATTACAACTCCCTGGCGGGTTACCGCCACTTGTTGTTCTGTGGTCACCGGGGAGAAATTACTCACCCCGGTGACCACAAACGTATCGATCCGAAACCTGTCAATCGTTGCCCATCCCCAGGGTTACCCCTGAAGACTTACTTGGCGATGATCAGGCCCTGGGCCGTAAGACCCTTCGCGAACGCGGCAGCAAACTCCGCGTTCACGAATGCCGGCGCGCCCACCACGTGGGTCACAAACTTGCCGCCGACGGTAGCCGCCACTGTGATGGCTTTCGCCTCCGCAGCAGTGGCTGCCAACTGCGCGAGCGTGCCCGTGAAGGTCACGATCGAGGTACCCGTCGCGGAGACCGTACCCACGAACGCACCAGGCGCCGTGACTACGACTGCAGGGCCGGTACCCACCGTGACAGACTTCAGGGCCGTGATCGTGCTCGTGTTGATCACGATCTGAGTGGTGCCAGCGGTCACACCAATCAGGTTCACGGTCGCCGTACCCGCGTCGGTCGTGCGGATGTCAGCGATCGACGAGCCAGCCGAACCAGTCGACGCGTTCTGCGCCAACAGGTTCGAGGAGGACACGTTGACGGCGATAAGCGTGCCTGACGGGCAGGCCGTGTCGTCAGCATTCTTACAAGTAATCGTGACGGCCTTGGATTCACCGAGACCAATCGTCCCGGGGTCCGTCATCGTGAGAGTGGCCGGCGCCTTCACCAGCGTGAAGGTCATCGTGCCAAAGATCGTGGCGGAAGCCACACCCACGATCGAGCCCGTCACGGTGTACGTGCCGATCGGCTCACCCGCGAGTGAGTCAATGTCGATGTAGGCAAAGGCGTGCGACGGCGTCGAAGCACCAGCTGCCCTCGCCTCAATGGCGTCGGTGCAGCTCGTCGAGCCTGTACCGCTGACGCTACAGGCCGTGCCTGTGAGGACCAGCCCGGATACTTCTGCGGCACCAGTCAACACCACCACGGTATTGCCGGCCGGGCCGGTCACCGTGAAGGTGACGTTACCCGAACCGAGAACGCCACCAGCGGCGTCCTTCGCAATGCCAGCGACGATCAACTCATCCTGGTCAGTCGTCGAAGAGTCGGTGTTTCGCACAACCGCCTTCGCGATGAGCGACGATGCACTGTTCGACCGTCGCCCTGAGAGCTCAAGGGTCGAGGCCAAACCGGTCAGCGTCACCGTAGCCGTGCTCGTGACAGTACCGACCGTCACAGAGATCGTCTGGGTACCGCTCACACCAGCGCCGGTGATACCGAGCGTCACCGCACCATTGGCCTGAATCGTCCCGGCACAGACACCACTGCCGGTGGTA
>CANFFZ010000027.1 GCA_947446155.1 Chloroflexota bacterium
CACCGAATGGACGACACCTGCGAACACCAGGCAGACGAGCGCTGGCGTGAACGCCGTCATCTGCGCGAACACGCCGACCAGGGCCATGTAGGCCGCTCCCGACCAGAGCATCGAGCGCTCGCCGCCCCGACCGGCCGCCACGTACCAGAGTCCGACGAGCGACCCGATACCGACGCCGGAGAACAGCCACCCCTGCTCGATCGCCGTCCCGCCCATGTTCTCGCGCACGAACACCGGCATGAACCCGATGTAGGGGTAGACGAGGGCACCCGTCAGGATCGTGATCACGAAGGAGATCCGCAGTACGGAGTTCTCCCTCACGTGCCGGAAGCCCTCGGCGAGTTCGACGAGGACGCTGGAGCGCCTCGCGACGGGGGTGTGCTGGCTCTTGAGCGCGGCGACGAAGAACACCGCGGTGACGAGCAGCACTGCCTGCACCGCGAAGGCGAGGTCTGCACCTCGAAGTCCCACGATGATGCCGCCGGCGCTCGGGCCGATGACGCGCATCGTGTTGCCGGTGAGGCCGTTGAGCGCGAGGCCGTTGCGGAGCAGATCGCGTCCGACGGTGTCGTAGACCAGCACGTTGCGGACGGTGTTGTTGATCGCCTGACCGATGCCGAAGCCAGCCGAGACGACATAGAGCAGCGTCAGCGAGGAATGGTCGGTGAACACCGCACTCGCGATCACGATGGCGACCGTCGCCTGGCTGAACGCCGAGGTTATCAGCAACCGCCGAGCGCCGATCCGGTCGGCCATCGGTCCCACGAACGGTGAGATCACGAGGACGAAGATGTCCGCGAGGAAGTTCACGCTGGCAAGCGCGAGGGCTGACCCGGTGATGTCGTAGACCACCCAGAGGAGCGCCACGCGCTGGATCCACTGGCCGAGTTGCATCGCCATGCCCGCGGCTATGAGCAACCGGAACTGCCCGGAGCGCAGCGCGGTGAACCGTCCGACTGCCGGAGGTGGCTCGTCTGTCGTGGTGTCGGTGCCGGCCATGTGGTCCGTCCCGCGTACTACCCCGGTCGCCTGCAGAGGGCCAGCGGGGAGTTCTCCAGCCTAGGCGGGAGAAGCCTCGGCGTCTCGCTACGATCGAGGGCGAGGAGGCCTCCTGTGCCGATCGATCAGCGCTACGACCCCGACAATGTGTTTGCGCGCATCCTGCGTGGCGAGATCCCGAGCGACCGGGCCTACGAGGACGCCGAGTTCGTCGCGTTCCGTGATATCGAGCCGACGGCACCCACGCACATCGTGCTCGTCCCGCGCGGCGAACCGCCGACGTCGGCCGCGAGTCTGCGCGATGTCGATGCTGCATGGGTGGGTCGGATGGTCGTTGTGGCCTCGAGGATCGCGGCGGTCGAGGGGCTGGATAGGGACGGCTACCGGCTCGTCGTGAATTGCGGGGACGCCGCCGGCCAGACCGTCGGGCACTTCCACCTGCACATCCTCGGTGGGCGCGCCCTCGGCCCCGTCGCTTAACACGCCCGTAACCCGCGGCGGTACATGCTTGCGGCGCGCGCGTGACCGTCGCAAGATGGCGGCGCTGGGGACGCGCTCGTCTGGTGCATCCGAGCGGGGTGACTGGCATGACGGGAGTCGCTGCCGTGCCAACCGTTGAGCGACCGCTCCCGCTGGCCGCTGCCGACACGTGGCAGTTGGTCGACGCGCTGCTCTACTCCGTGTCCCACGATCTCCGCTCGCCCCTGCTCAGCCTCACCCTCTCAGCCGACCTCTTACGGGATGTCGCTGGTGCCGTGCCCGCGGGCGGCGCCGGTGAGGTCGCGATGGATGGCCTCCGCTACGGCGCGCGCGACATGGAACGCATGATCGAGGCGCTCACGGTCCTCTCGAGGGCAAGGCGGCGCACCTTTGACCACGACCGCGGGGCGCTCGGCCTGATCCTCCGCGGGCACCTTGTCAGGTCCGACGTCGATGACATCGCGCGTCGCGTGGTCGCCGTCGATCCGATGGTCGTTCGGGAACTCCTGGATGAGGTGACCGGCCAGGGCCCCGTCGAAGTGCGTGCGGTCATCGAGGGTGACTACGTGATGCTCTCGGCACCCGTGGCTGCGGACATTCCCTCCTTCGAGGGGAGGCCGCTCATCGCGCTGGTGTCCTCGCTTCAGACGTACGCGGGGAGTGCGGTGGAACGCCTCGCTGCCTTGCAGGTGCTCCTCGACCGCCAGGGGGCGGCGTTTTCGATCGAGGCCGAACGTCTGGTGATCTGGCTCCCGCTCGGAGAACCAAGGTGAGCGCAGGACAGACGGGAGCGAGCGTGCCGCTCGGGCAGAGCGTCGTCATCGTGGATGACGAGATCACGCTCGCTGTGGTGATGCGGGTACTGGTGCTGGAGGGGTGGCCTGACGCTCGAGTGAGCGTCTACACGGATCTCCGCGGCCTGGCCCCCCGGTTGCTGGAGGTGCACATCGGCTCAGTCGTGCTCATGGATCGCCGCCTGGGTGGCGTGGAGTCCTACGGGATGATCGCCACGCTGATCGAGGCGCGCCCCGACGTCCGCGTCGCCATGCTGTCGGCGTCCCTGGGGCCTGAGGAGATCACGCGCGCCCGTCGCGCCGGGGCCTTCGCCGCCTACAAGAAGCCCGCGGCGCTCAGCGAGTGGCGGCAACTGCTGGCCCAGGTGGTGCCTCCGCCGGTCGATCCGGTAGCCCGTTCAGGCCCTGCCGTCGCCTAGTCCGCTCAGCCGAAGGCACGCGCTACGATCGGGCCGAGCAGGGGCCTGTAGCTCAGCGGCCTAGAGCAGTCGGCTCATAACCGATCGGTCCCAGGTTCGAATCCTGGCGGGCCCACCACTCACGCAGGTTCGATGGCACACGGGGGACGCATGCGCGATCGCGTCAGGGATGCTGTCCGTGCCTACTCGGCACAGCCGATCGACCTCGAAGGCCGGCGGGACGCCGCTGTCCTCCTGCTCCTCCATGAGGTGGACGGCGAAGAGCACATCCTCTTGCAGGTGCGGACCTCGACGGTGCAGCACCATCGAGGCGAGATCTCATTCCCCGGCGGCCGTCGCGACAGCACAGACGCCACGCTCCTCGATACGGCGCTGCGCGAGACGCACGAAGAGATCGGAGTGCCGCCCTCGATGGTCGAGGTCTTCGGCATGCTGGATGACACAGAGACGCGTGTCTCAAACTACCGAGTGCGCCCGTTCGTCGGTGCGATTGCTCCCGGTTTCGACGCCTTCTTGCACGCGGAGCGCGAAGTGAGTGCGCTACTGCGGGTCCCGGTCGCGCATCTCATTGATCCGGCCTCGCACGTCTGGAAAGCCGTGGAACAGGACGGCGCGACAGTCGCGATGCCGGCGTACCAGTTCGGCGAACATGTGATCTGGGGTGCAACCGCCCGCGTCCTGGCCCAACTCCTCGGACTTCTCGAAGGCTCGGCAGTCGAGGTGGTGCGCGAATGACGGTGATTCTCGTGCGTCACGGTGAGTCGGAGGGGAACCTCCGTCGCGTCATGCAGGGCCAACTCGACCTACCGCTGACCGAGGCCGGTCGAGACCAGGCGCGCCTCGTGGCGGTCCGCATCGCCTCGATGCCGGTCGCGGCGATCTACTCAAGCCCGCTTTCGCGGGCGTTCGAGACCGCTCAGACGATCGCGAGGCAGCACGCGCTGACGGTGACTCCGGTGGTGGACCTTCAAGAGGGCGGCTGGGGCGAGGCGCAGGGCCTGACCTGGGCGGAGGTCTCCGCGCGCTGGGACGTCTCCGGCGAGCGGCCGTTAGCCGAGGTCATCCCGGGCGCTGAGACTCCCGATTCCCTGCGCTCACGCGCCGCCGCAGCCGTGGATGCTCTGCTCGATCGGCACGTTTCGGATCTGGCGGTGTGTGTCAGTCATGCAGGGACCATCGCACAGTTGATCGCCCACCTCATCGGCATGCCGGAGGGGCAACTCCCGCGCCTGAGCACCGGCAACACCGCCGTCACCATCATCGAGGGCTCAGCGGATCTACCGATGATTCGACTGCTGAACGACATGTGTCACCTGGACGGGCACGCACAGCCATATCACGCGGCCAGGTGACGGCTACGAGAGTAGTGAGCGGCTCGCGACGCGGATCGAGGCGGCCTCTGCGAAGCGGAGGGCATCGGCAGCCTCGCGGATGAGGCCTTGCCCCGTGACCTCGTCGCCCGGGAAAGCAGCGATGCCGGCGCGCAGTTCACCGCCGGCGCCCAGCACCACCCCACCGACGTCGACGAGCTTCCCCGCGACAGTCTGCGCACCGGTCATGAGCGTCTCCGGCAGCACCGCAGCGAAGGTGGCACCCTCGATGTGGATCAGCGTGTCGACGCTCTGCAAGCAAGTCAGGTACTCATGGCTCAGCGCCGTGATCGTTCGTTCCGCCTGGTCGTTCCCGTTGACAGCGACGAACTCATCCCATTTGTCCGGGCCGATCATCACGACCGTGAACCGGCGCGAGTAGCGACGCGCGCGCTCCACCTCGGTGTTGAGGATGCGGTCGGCGTGCTGGCGCTTGGTCGCGCTCGTGATGCTGTCGACCGCCTCGAGCTCCTCGATGATCTTCTGGCGCGACTCGAGTTCTGCGTCGTAGCGGATGAACGAGTTGCGGAGCGTGTCCGCAACGATGGCGGTGATGGCAAAGGCGAACGCGCCGATTGCGGCCGCCGGCACGTACGGAGCGTTCGGGTCGGCGTCCGCGCCAACTTTCCGAAGCGCCTGCACTGGCCCAAAGATCAGCGCGAAGCTGCCAGCGATGATGAAGTGGCTCGCGCGGATCGGGCGCAGCACGCCGGTACCTGCGATGATCGCGATGCCGAGGACGCCCGCGAACGCCGTGTCGCGATCGGGTGACACCATGGTGATCGCGCCGACCGCGAGGGCCAACCAGACCATGCATCATGCACGTCCGCACCCAGATCTCGCGAGTGTACTCGGTCATGCCGCCCTCTCTGGCTCGCTGTCATGGTATCCCCGGCCCTCCAGGTCGATCCGGCAATCGTTGCCGTCGAACGCCAGCGAGATCGATGGGCGCCCGGTCGAATATCAGCGGCGTGTTGCGCCATCCGCCCTTCGCCGGCGTGCTCGAAAGGGCGGCGCACAAGGACGCGGGATGCCGGCCGTCACGGCTTCGCCGGCGTCCGAGCCTGGGCAGGGACGGAGATCAGCAGAAAAGCATTCGAAGGAGTATCGAGGTGGGGGCGAACGCGCTCATGGTGCCGACGACGCTTCGGGTCGCCGCGGTGCGGGGATCTACCCGTCACTTTCCACGGCCATCACCGCGTCGGTGTCTTCCAGGAGCAGTTCGATCTCCTGACGACTCTCGGACACCACCTGCCAGCGGAAGCCACGGAGATCCTGTAGCCGCTCCGTCAACGGGATGACGTCGTCGTAGTCCACCGCGAGGTGGAGGGTGCCACGATAGAACCGGCGGACACGGGTCTCGGTGACGCCCCGAATCACTCGGATCGCGCCCTGGAACTCGTTCAGCGCGACGAAGGAGTGGAACGGGTAGACCACCAGCGTCAGGTGCGCCACCAGCGGTACCGCGTCGCCGGGGCGGCCGCCTATCGCGATCATGTCCGGCTGATCGAAGGCGTCGACGAGCGCGGGGGGGATGCATCTGCGTTACGGGCTCGATGGTGATTGATGCGAGGGCCGGCGGGGGCTGTACGAACGCCACGGCGACGGGGTCAGCCACCGGCATCTCGAGCGGCGTCCGAGCGGCTGGCAGCACTGGACGGTTGGGCTCTACGGAACGTACCTCGGGCTGCGGGACCGGCGCTGGGTGCGAGGGCATCGGGAGCACGGGCATCGGCGGGGCGGTGTAGATCGGGCGGACAGGCGCGACGTCGGTAGGTGCCACCGTGGGCTGCATGGCGGCCGGACGGGCGATCGTGAAGCCAGCGCCGACAGGCGTCGTCTCGCGACGCGGGCTGAAGACGCGGAAGCGCGGGCGATGCGGGAGTACCGGCTCCGTCTCGAGCCGTGCAACGTCGGACCGCGCAACCTCGACCGGTGCAACTTCGGCCGGGGCAACCTCGACGGGAGCGCCCTCAACGCGGCCTTCTACGTAGGACTCGCTCGCGTGGGCACTGATCAGCCAGCCGCGGACTTCCTGCAGGGCGGCGACCACCTGCTGCGTGGAGGCGGCGCGCACTGCGAACCACGCATCAGCCGGCTCAGCGCGTGTCAGCGACACCTCCGCCAGCACGCCGACATCTTCGAGGGTGAGCGCGAACTCCAGAAGGTCGCGCTGGTCACGGAAGCCGCCGAGGCGCAGCACGATGGCTCGTGGGCTGCTCTCGCGAGACGGGAACGGGATGGGGTCGCGTCCTGCCCTGGGCTCATTGGTGGGTAGGGAGGCCTCGGCTCGCGGTGCTGGCGCTCGGTCGGCCGGCGCAGCAGCGATGGGGGCACTGTAGGAGGGCGGTGGCGGCTGGTCGGCGGACGACGTCCCGATGGTGGAGGCGGGCATGTGGGAGGTCTGATACGTGCAGACGCAGGGGCCACCGGCGATGCAGCCCGTGCAGCAGTAGATGCCGCCGTCAAAGAAAACGGGCTGCTGGAGGAGGGGTTCCTCGCAGTTCGCGCAGAGTTCTGCGGTATTCATACGGAGAGGCTCGCACCTGCTGGGAGTGGAGTCAGTCGAGGGCGCGTTGAGACTCGGTAAACGAGTCTCAAATCTCTGACGCGTGCCCTCAGAGTTATGGTCAAATCAGATTCGAAACGGCCTCGTCCCACCGATTTTGCATGACGACCGTCTCGAGGGGTGGGCGGTGGTTTGGCCCATACCACCGGTCGGGCCATCCGAGGGGCACGATGGCCGCCGCCTCCCAGCCCTCCGGAATTCCCAGAATCTCGTGGAACCGGTCGCGCTGCAGCCGGAACAGCGTCGTCATCACCGTCCCGAGGCCCAGCGAGCGCGCTCGGAGCATCAAATTTTGCACGGCCGGGTAGATCGAGGCCCCCGTGGCGATGTTCGGGCGTCCCTGGACGCCGATGCAACACACGATCAGCACTGGCACCTGTGTCCACGGCTGACGTCCGTCGGCTCGGTCTGGAGCGCCCGCGCCGTATACCTGCAAGAAGCATTCCTCGTAGACCTCGGACATGACGGCCTTCTGCGCCGGGTCGCGGACGACGATGAACCGCCAGGGCTGCGCGTTCTGCGAGGACGGCGCGTGCGTCGCGGCGCGAAGCACCTCGGAGACGATCGCTTCATCCACCGGCTTCTCGGCGAACGCGCGTACCGCACGCTGGTGCTCGAAGAGCGAGGCCACATCGTTGATCGGCTGCATCCATGTCTCCCTGCTGCGGAACCTGCTCGCCTACGCGCCTTCGAGGTAGGCGATGGTCACACCCTCGCCGCCCTCGGGCTGTGGTGCGGTCTCGAACTTCGTGACGAGTGGGTGTTTGCCCAGCGAGTCGCGCAGCACGCGACGCAGGGTACCGGTGCCCTTGCCATGGATGATCCGCACGCGACCGCGTCCGGAGCGCGCGGCGTCGTCCAGGAACTGATCCACCAGCGGCAGCGCCTCGTCCACAGTGCGCCCGCGCATGTCGATCTCGACTGGCGTCGGCGGAGCCGCGCTCACGCCCATTCGGCCGAGCACGACTCGGTGCGCCTCGTCCGGGATCTCTGTCCGCTCGACCTGTTCCATGCGCACGCGGGTCCGGAGCGCACCCAGTTGCACCTCGAACTCCCCGTCGTCGCTCGGGTCGGTGAGTGCCTCACCGGGCTGTGAGATCCCGCGCAGCCACACGACGGTGCCCGCCTCTACGAAGAGGTCACCGCGCGCCATCGGCTCCGGACGCGTCTCGGGCAGCGCCTCGACCTCACGCGAGGGGATCGGCTCGACGCGCGCCACCGCACCCCGCACCCGCTCGAGGTCGGCCTTCGCCTGTTCCAGACGGGCGGACTCGACCTCGCGACGCGTGCGGTCGACCAGGCGTTCCACCTCGCGCAGTTGCCGGCGAGCGCGCTGTCGGGTCTCTTCGCGCACGTGCGTCAGGTCGTCCCGCGTCTCCCGGATCTGCCGTTCGAGGTCGGTGCGGAGCGTCTCGGCGATCGCGGCGTCCGATGCGGCACGTTCGGCGCGCTCCTCAGCAGTCGTCAGTTGTGCGCGCAGGTCGCCGAGCAGTGACTCCATCTCGCGCGTCTCGCTCGACAGCCCCGCGCGCGCCCGCGCGATCACGTCCGCCGGCATCCCGAGGTTGCTCGCGATGGCGAGGGCGTTCGACTGGCCGGGGAGCCCGATCGTCAGGCGGTAGGTCGGGCGCAACGTCTCAAGGTTGAACTCGACGGACGCGTTGCGGACGCGCGGCGTCTGGTGCGCGTACACCTTCAACTCAGAGTGGTGCGTCGTCGCGATCAGCGCAGCCCCCTGCGACACGAGCCGCTCCACGATCGCGATGCCCAGCACGGCGCCCTCGGTCGGGTCGGTGCCCGCACCCATCTCGTCGAGGAGCACCAGCGAACCCGCCTGCGCGCGTTCGATGATGTCGATGATCGCCGTGATGTGGCCGGAGAAGGTCGACAGCGACTGCTCGATCGACTGCTCATCGCCGATGTCCGCGAAGACCGCGGAGTACACGGGGATTTGCGAGCCCGGGCCCGCTGGCACGGGGAGCCCCGTGAGTGCCATCAGGCACAGCAGCCCGGCCGTCTTCAGCGCCACCGTCTTCCCGCCCGTGTTCGGTCCCGTGATCAGCAGCGCGTCGAAGTCGCCCCCCACACGGATCGAGGTCGGCACCACCGGCCCGTGCAGCAGCGGATGCCGCGCCTCCACCAGCCGGTACTCGGCGGGCGCATCGACCAGCCACCGCTGGTTCGGTCCCTGCGTTGCGAGGTGGGTGGCATCGAGGGCGACCGCGAGCCGTCCCTTTGCCTGGGCCACATCGAGGTGTGCGAGCCGTTCGACCGCGTCGTGCAGATCAGTGGCCTGCTCTCCGGTCGCCGTCGAGAGATCGCGCAGGATGCGCTCGACCTCGTGCCGCTCCTGGACCTGCAGTTCACGCCACTGATTGCCGAGTTCCACGACGGCCAGCGGCTCGACGTAAACCGTGGCGCCACTCGCCGACGTGTCATGGACGACTCCCCGGACGGCGCCTCGGAAGTCCGCCTTGACGGGGAGGACGTATCGCCCGTCACGCATCACCACGATGGCATCCTGGAGGGCGTTGCGGATGCCCGAGGCGCCCGCGATCGCCTCCATCCGTGTCTTCAGACGGTCGTGCGCGGCAATCGCTTCACGCCGGATCTGTGCCAGTTCTGGGCTCGCCGAGTCCCGCACGCCACCGCGGTCGTCGATGGCCTCCTCGATCAGCGTGCGCAGCGGGCCGAGTTCTCCGATTCCCGCCGCGACTCGTGCGAGGCGAGGGGCGTCCTCCTCCTGTCGCAGCACGACCCGCTGCGCGGTCATCGCCGCCCGTGCCAGCGAGGCGATATCCAGCAGTTCAGCCGGTGTCAGCACTGCGCCGCGAGCAGCCGCGTCCGCACGGTCACGCACCTCACGTGCGCCGGCCAGCGGGATCGTTACCCCCAACCGTTCGAGGGCGATCGCCTCCGCCGTCTCTTGCTGCCGAGCGCGCACGACCTCGATCTCGCTCGAGGGGCGCAGCGCGAGTGCCGCCTCGCGTCCCGCCGAGAACGCGGTCTGGCTCGCCAGCCGTTCGAGGACGGCGGGCAATTCCAGGACGGCGACGGTCCTATCGTCCATGGTTGACCTCGGTCGCTTCAGCCAGCAGGCGGACGAGGGTCGCCTTGACGTGTGCGTCCTCGGTCGCGTCTACCGTCCGCGGGTCGAGCCAGACGCGGCCCTCGTGGATGCGCGCGACGATCGGCGGGCTGGCCGCGCGCAGGGCCGCGGCGAACGCCTCCGCCCCCGAAGGCGCGTCGACTGCACACGCGAACGATGGCAGCGACTCACCGGGCAGCGACCCGCCGCCAACGGTGGACTCGCACGCCTCGACGCTCGCGTGGCCGCTACAGGCGTCAGCCCAGCCGCGCGCGCGGCCCTCGATGGCGTCCGGGGCGAGCGCGATCATGCGCCACACCGGCACCTCGCGCTCCGCCTCGCCCTTCGCGTAATGGTCGAGGGTCGCCGAGAGTGCGGCGATGCTCGCTTTGTCGATCCGCACCGCGCGCGCCAGCGGGTGTCGCCGCATCGCCTCGATGGCTTCGGTCCGCCCAACGGCAATCCCTGCCTGCGGCCCGCCGAGGAGTTTGTCGCCAGAGAACAGCACGACATCTGCTCCCGCGCGGACGGACTCCTGCACCATCGGCTCAGCGGCCAGCCCGTACGCGCGGGTATCGAGGAGCGCGCCGCTGCCGAGGTCGTCGAGCAGTAGCAGCCCTCGCTCCCGCGCCAACGAGGCAAGGGCGGTGAGCGGGGCCTGCTCGGTGAATCCGACCACCCTGAAGTTGGAGGAGTGGACGCGGAGGATCGCGGCCGTGCGCCCCGTGATCGCCTCGGCGTAGTCGCGGGCGTACGTGCGGTTCGTCGTGCCCACCTCGACGAGGGTGGCGCCGGACTGGCGCAGGACGTCCGGGATGCGAAAGCCCCCGCCGATCTCGACGAGCTGGCCTCGGCTGATGATCACCTCGCGCTCGCGGCAGAGCGCGGCCAGCGCCAGCAGGAGGGCGGAGGCGTTGTTGTTCACCGCGATGCCCGCCTCGGCACCGGAAAGGAGACATAACACCCGATCGAGATGCGCGAATCGTGTCCCGCGTTCCCCGGCGTCTAGGTCGAACTCTAGGTTGGAGTACCCGGCCGAAACGCGCTCGACGGCGTCGATGGCCGCGAGCGAGAGCGGAGCGCGCCCCAGATTCGTGTGGATGATCACTCCGGTCGCGTTCACCACGCGCCGCAGGGAGGGCCGCAGCGCCTCGGCGCGGGCCAGGACCGCCTCGATGACCGTCGGGTGATCGGTGGGGGAGACGGCAACCGAGGCTCGGTAGACCTCCAGCACCTCGCGCGCGATGTTGGCGACGGGCGCATGCCCCCGTTCGACGGCGAGCGCCGCCACCCGAGGGTCCGCCAGGACACGGTCCACCGAGGGCAGGTCGCGGTAGGGGTTTGGGGCGGTGTCGTTCACGGTGGATCCGGCTGAGCAGGCGAGTGGGGGGCGGCCCTCGAAACGCGCCCATCGACCCTGATCGATTGTAGGCGGGAGCACCGGAGCGCATCATGGGGGCCCCAGCAGTGCGGGGTGGCGGACGTCGCTCGTTGACCGTACTGAAGCCGTCCGTAAGACTCTGGCTGGGCGCTGTTGAGGCGCCCGTCATCGATCTCTGAAGCACCTCGTCTCTCTCAAGGAGCCCCACCGTGGTCAACCTGCGCATCCCCGGCCCCACCGCTGTACCCGAAGAGGTTGCGCAGGCCGGCGCCGCTCCGATGATCAACCACCGCGGCCCGGAGTTCGCTGCCATGGCGGCGCGGACGACTGAGGGTGTCAAGAAGGTCTACCAGACCAAGAACGATGTGGTGACGCTCTCGGCATCGGGCACCGGCGCGATGGAAGCCGCCGTCGTCAACCTGATGGCGCCGGGCGAAGAAGTCCTCGTCGTCACCATCGGCGAGTTCGGCGACCGCTTCGTCAATCTCGTCCAGACCTACGGCGGCAAACTGACCACCTTGAAGTTCGACCCCGGCATGGCCGCGGACGTCAACCAGATCGAGGACGCGCTCAAGAAGAACGCGGCCATCAAGACCGTCTTCATCACGCACAACGAGACCTCGACCGGCGTGACGAACCCGATCCTTCCCGACCTCGCGAAGGTCGTCCACGCCAGCGACCGCCTGCTCGTGGTCGATGCGATCTCGTCGCTCTCCTCGGTACCGGTGAAGACCGACGAGTGGGACCTGGACGTGGTGCTCTCCGGTTCGCAGAAGGGCTGGATGACCGCCCCCGGCCTCGCGTTCGTCTCGATGAACGACCGCGCGTGGGCGAAGGCCGCGGCCAACCCGCAGCCGAGGTTCTACTTCGACATCAAGCGTCACCAGGACTCCCTGAAGTCCGGCCAGACGCCGTGGACGCCCGCCGTCTCCGTCTGGTTCCAGTTGGACAAGTCGCTGGAGTTGATGCTGGCCGAGGGCCTCGACCAGATCTTCGCCCGTCACCACCGCCTTGCTAGCAAGGTCCGCAACGGCGCGAAGGCGATGGGCCTCAATCTCCTCGCCGCTGAGGGCGTCGAGTCCGACACCGTCACGGCCATCCGCGTGCCCGAGGGCATGAACGGCGACGACATCATCAAGACCGCGATCACGGAGTACGACACCGTGTTCGCCGGCGGTCAGGGTGCGCTGAAGGGGAAGATCATCCGCTTCGGCCACCTCGGCCACATGACCGACGGGGACATCGATGCTGGCCTGGATGCCCTGAAGGGCTCCCTGGCGAAGATGGGCTTCAAGGCCTAGGCAACGCACCGACGACGCCTGCGGGGCGCCGCCCTGCGGACAGGGATACGCAGCAGGGTGGGGCGGTACTCGTGGCAAAGATCCTGATCGCGGACTCCATCGCCAAAGAGGGGGTCGACCTCCTCTCGCGTGACCACGAGGTCATCGTGAAGACCGGCCTCTCAGAGGACGCCCTCGTCGAGGCCGTCGCCGATGTTCAGGCGCTCGTCGTCCGGAGCCAGACCACCGTCACCGCGCGGATCATCGCGGCCGCCCAGCGCCTCGAGGTCATCGCCCGCGCCGGCGTCGGCGTCGACAACGTCGATGTGGACGCGGCCACCGCCTACGGCGTTGTCGTCGTGAACGCCCCGCTCGCGAATACCATCTCGACGGCGGAGCACGCCTTTGGCCTCATGCTCGCCGTCGCCCGCAACATCCCGCAGGGGCAGTCCTCACTGAAGGACGGCCGGTGGGAGCGCTCGAAGCTGCAGGGCGTCGAACTGGCCGGGAAGACCCTCGGCATCGTCGGCCTCGGCCGCATCGGCGCGGAGGTGGCGAGCCGAGCACGCGCCTTCCAGATGAAGGTGATCGCCTTCGACCCGTTCGTCTCCATGGAGCGCGCTTCGGCACTCGGCATCGAGATGATGTCGCTGGACGAGGTGTTCGAACAGGCGGACTTCGTCACGCTGCACACCACGCTGACGCCGGAGACGCGGGGGATGATCTCCGCCGAGCGTCTCGCGAAGGCGCGCAAGGGCATCCGCATTATCAACGCCGCACGCGGCGCCCTCATCGATGAGCAGGCGCTGTACGACGCAGTCGCCTCCGGCCACGTCGCGGGCGCGGGTATCGATGTGTTCTCGGAGGAGCCGGCGGTCGGCAACATCCTCACGACGCACGACAAGATCGTCGTCACGCCGCACCTCGCCGCCTCCACCAACGAGGCACAGGACCGTGCGGCTGTCGATGTCGCCGAGCAGGTGCTGGACATCCTGGAGGGCAAGGCGCCGCGCTTCCCCGTCAACGTCCCGACCGTCGGCGCTGAGTCGATGGCGATCATCGCCCCCTACATCGAGGCCGCGCGGGTCGCTGGCCGCGTCGCGATGCAGCTCGCCGAGGGTCGCCTCGAAAAGGTGCGCATTGAGTACCGCGGCGAGATCGGCAACCACGACGTCACGCCGCTGAAGGCTGCCGTCGTCGTCGGCCTGCTGGATGAGGCCACGGACGAGAAGGTCTCCGCCGTCAACGCGATCTCCGTCGCGGAGCAGCGCGGCCTCCGCATCGAGGAAGAGAAGGGCGCCGCCCAGGAGCCTTACGCCAGCCTCGTCACCGTCGCCGTCCACACCGACACCGGCGTCGAGCGCGTGAGCGCCACGCACACGGCTGCCGGCACCGCCATCGTCGCGATCAACGACTACAGCGTGGACGTCCGAGGTGACTCGCAGACGCTCCTCGCCATCGAGAACGTGGACAAGCCGGGTTCGATCGGTCGCGTGGGCACGCTCATGGGGCAGCGAGGCGTGAACGTCTCCTCGATGTCCGTCTCGCCGTCGCCGGCTCAGCACGGCCGCGCGCTGATGCTCTTGGGCGTCGACCGCTCGCTCGAGGTGGACGAACTCGCGCAGGTGCGCGCCCTCGAAGGCATCGAGATGGCACGGCAGATCCGTCTCTAGGCCGGTGCCGTCCGACTAGTCGAGCGGGCTGTAGACCATCCCCGTCGCCAGCTTCGGGTAGAAATACGTCGTCTTCTGCGGCATTACCTCGCCGGCGTCCGCGACGTCCGTGATCTGTTGCGCGCGCGTTGCGTTCACGAGGAAGGCGAGGCGGCTCGCGCCACCCTCGACGGCCTCGCGTGCCTCGGCCACGCTCTCGGTGAACGCGACACGGTCGCCGCGCGTCATGACGGCACGGTCGATGCCGAAGATCGGCGTCAGCACTGTCTCAGTCAGGATCAGCGCGTCGAGACGCTTCGAGGGCTGCGAGATCCCTTGCGGCATCGCGTTGTCGATCGCCTCCTGCGTCCGCGCGGTCAAAAGATGTACCGATTGGCGGCCTTCGAGGCCGAGGACGGCGAAGGTCGTTGGGCCGAAGGCGTTCGCTTGCACGCGTGCCCATGCCTCCTCGGCGGTACCGACCTGCTCCACGCGGTAGAGCGCGGACAGACGGTCGAGGATTGCGTCAGGCAGCGGGTCGGCCTGCACGAGGCGGTGGATCGGCAGGATCACGAGCCCCGGGTCGTCCTGCGGGATCATCCCCATCAGTACGAAGTTCTCCGGCTCGTTCCCGGTCCAGCGCTTCCCCGCCTTCGCCGCACACTCGTCGCGGTAGTCGAGGGCGGTGTGCGTCCGGTGGTGCCCGTCCGCGATCGTCACGTTTGAGGCTCCGACTGTCGCGGTCAGCGTGGCTACCTCGGCGGCGGCGGCCACCGCCCACAGTCGGTGGCGGTCGCCGAGGGCGTCCGTCGCCTCGAAGGTGGGTTCGCGCTTCGCGATCTCGCCGAGTAGGTCACGGGCCGTGCGCTCCGGGTCCAGGAACATGCCGAAGACCGGCGAGATGTTGGTGTGCGTCGCCTTGATCAGCGCCAGTCGGTCAGCGCGCGGTCCGGCGATCGTCGCCTCGTGCGGCCGCAGGATGCCCTCGTCCGTGCGGTGGAGGCGGCAGCGTGCGAAGAAGGCGCGTCGCGTCACCCACACACCATCGATACGCGCTCGCTGTTCGTAGGCGTAATAGGCGGGCTTCGCGTCGCGCGTCAGGGCGCCGTCGCGCTGCCACGTCGCGAGTAGCGAGGCCGCGTTGCGGTACTTCGCGTCGCCGTCACCGGACGGATTTTCGAGGTGTGCGGCGTTGTACGGCGACCGCGCGTGCAGTGTCGCCACTGCCTCGGCACCCACCACGTCGTACGGGGGCGCGATGACGTCGTCGCCGCGCACCTTGCGATGGTCATAGCGCAGGCCACGGAAGGGTCGGATCTCGGTCACGGCGGCACCTCCGAGGCGGGAGTGGCAGCGGGGCGGTCAGGGCAGGGCCGTATCGTCCTCGACACCGGTCGCACGCGCCAGAGTCGGACGATAGACTCGCCCTATGCCTCGATACTGCGTGTTCTGCGAGATTGTGGCCGGGCGCGAGCCCGCCGAGGTGCTGCTGGAGACGGAAGACGTCATCGTCTTCCGCAACCGGCTGCGCTGGGTGCCGATCATGCTGCTCGCCGTGCCCAAGAGGCACATGACGCAGGCGGAACTCTGGGGTGACATGGGCCTGGTGGGCGCCGCCGCCGTGAAGGTGGCGCAGGAGCAGTGTCCCGGCGGCTACCGCTTCGTCTCCAACTCCGGCTACGACGGCATGCAGTCGCAGGACCACGCCCACGTCCACATCCTGGGCGGGACGTTCCTTGGCGAGTACGCCTGATCGAGGCCTAGGCGTCTGGCTCGATGGCAGGCGCGCTCTTCTTCGGCGGCATCTGCACCAGTGCGACCAGCGCGTTCTGCTCCGCGCGATTGCCGAGGCGCCAGCCGCCGCGACCGGTCGTCTCGCAACGCAACGTGTCGCCCACCTGGAGCACCACCTCGGTGCCAGCGGAGTCCCACACGACGAGTTCGCCAGACAGCACCACGAGGAATCCCGGCACCGCTCGATGCAGCCCGGGGCGGGCACCGACTTCGAAACGCATCAGCATGACGCGGCTCGCGTCGCCCATCGCGGCGCCACCCACCCCTTTGAACTCGCCCGGGCCGTTCTCGAACGGCCACGCGAAGAGGTCCATCGGTTCGAGATGCGTCTGGCCTCGCTCGTCCGCGGTCATGCGATAGCCGGCCATCGACGCTCCCGGGCGCTGCTGCAAGGCTCACGTGCTGCCCTCGAAGGTGGGGCCGCGCTAGTCTAGCCGTCACCCCACCGACATCCGACTGCGCAGCAATCGAGGCCCCATGCCAGAGCGTTCCTACGGCCGTAGCCCCCGCAACGAGCGCCCCGTCACCATTGAGCCCGGATATACCAAGCACGCCGAGGGCTCCGCGCTCATCTCGTTCGGCGACACGCGCGTGATCTGCACTGCCAGCGTGGAGCCCGGCGTCCCCGGCTGGATGCGTGGCTCCGGCAAGGGCTGGATCACCGCCGAGTACGGTATGCTTCCCCGTGCCACCCACACTCGAGGTGACCGTGAGGCCGCTCGAGGCCGTCAGAGCGGACGCACGCAGGAGATCCAGCGGCTGATCGGCCGATCGCTGCGCGCCTGCCTCGACATGGGGAAGTTGGGCGAGCAGACCGTAACCCTCGACTGCGACGTCATCCAGGCCGACGGCGGGACGCGTACTGCGAGCGTGACCGGCGCCTGGGTCGCCCTCGCGATTGCGGTCGAGCGACTGCAGAAGGCTGGCGGCATGCCGACCTCGCCGATCACGGCGCAGATCGCTGCGCTCTCGGTCGGCATGCACAACGGCGCTCCGCTGCTCGACCTCGACTACCTCGAAGACTCCTCGGCGGAGGTCGACTTCAACGTGGTGATGCTCTCGACCGGGCGGCTCGTCGAGGTGCAGGGCACCGGAGAGGGCGGCACCTTCTCGCGACAGGAGATGGGCGGCCTCGTCGATCTCGCCTGCGAGGGCATCGAGCGACTGTTCGTGGCCCAGAAGGCGGCCCTCGCGGAATGGCGCGGCCGTTAGCGTGCCGAGACGAGTCGCACATCCGATCGATCCAATGATCAGATCACTTGACGTGTTCCGGCTCCCACCCTAGATTTGAGCCCAGCAACGCTACCGGACGTTCTCCGCTGTCTCCCCGGGCAGGCGGACGACGGGAGTGCTGGATGCTCTACGGCGTGTTTTGCCGCCTCGCCCGCCCGGCAGGCGAGTACCCCACCCTCCTTGGCGCCGTGCAGGCGGTGAGCGTCGTCTCGTGGCCATTCCCCGAGGCGTGCTGGGTGATCGAGTCCCAGCACTCGGCCGAGGCCGTTCGTGACGCCTTCCAGGCCGCGATCGAGCCAAGCGACCTCGCCCTCGTCTTCCCGATGCAGGTCGGGCCCGCCCGCTGGACCTCGCTGAAGGACTGGCGCTTCGGCCGGCAGTTCCTGCAGAGCGCCCTCGCCCGCGAACAGTCGCCCGCGCCTCGCTAGCCCCGCCTACTTCGCCGTCCGCACCCACAACCGCGTCCCATCCGTCGCGAGTGTGACCGTGCCTGCGAGGTCGGTGCGCAGCAGCCGTGAACCCTCGTACCGCGCGAGCACCTCGGCCACCGGATGGCCGTAGGGGTTTCGCGCTCCGACCGAGACCACGGCGACCGCCGGCGACACCGCCCGCGTGAACGGCACGCTGGACGAGGTCTTCGAGCCGTGGTGCGGCACGACCTCGACATCCGCGCGGAGCGGCCAGCCGGACGTGACGAGCCAGGCCTCCCCGGCCGCCTCGATGTCCGCTGTGAGCAGGACGCGGCGCGTCCCAGCCTCGGCGAGCAGCACGAGCGACCGGTCGTTCTCGGACGCGACCTTCGAGGTCTCCGGCGGCGGGCCGAGGACCGTCAGCCGCCATGTCCCCACAGCCATGCGGTCGCCGATATCGAGCGGGGCGCCCTCGACCTTGCGGTCGCGCAGCGTCTCCTCGCTCCCCAGTACACGACCCACCTCGTACCGCTCCCGCAGGGAGGCGAGGCCGCCCGCGTGGTCCGCGTCCACGTGCGTGAGCACGACTGTGTCGATGCGCCTCGGTGCCGCGGCAGCATCGAGGGCGCTCACGACCGCGCCGTCCGGCGGCCCGGTGTCGACGAGCAGTGTCGCGCCCTGCGACCGCACGAGGACGGCGAGCCCCTGGCCGACATCGAGCACTACAACCTCGTCGAGGGCCTGCGCCGGTGCGAGCGCGCCGCCCCAGACCGCGACGACGATCGCCGCGAGCGCGACCGTGCGGGCAAGGCCTGCCGGTGAGCCGCTCGGTGCGAGCGCTGGCGTGGCGCGCCGTCCGAGGTGTGCAAGCAGCGCCGTAACGCCTGCCAGCGCGACGTACCACGCGAGTCCCGCCCATTGCGGCCACGCTCCACCTGCCTGCGTACTAGGAAGCCCCGCGAGCGCGTGTACGACGTCCACGCCTCCGGAGCCGCGTGTCCGGCGACACGCAGCACTTCGGCGGCTGGTGCCCACCAGCCGAGGGCCGCAGCGAACGCCGTCACGAGCAGCGCCCCCTCGTACAGCGGCGCGACGAGCACGTTCGCGAGGATCGACCACGGCGTGGACCGCTCGAACACGGCCACCTGTACGGGGAGGACGCAGGCCGCTGCGCCCGCTGCTGTCGCGACGGTCTCTGCGAGTGCGCCTCGCACCCCCTCACCCGGCCAGCGGAGCAGCGCGAGTAGCGCGTCGCGTAGCGCGGGTGCGACGACGAGGACGCCCGCCGTCGCGCTGGCGGAGAGCAGGAACGACACATCGGTCGCCCTCGGCGGATCGAGCGCGACCATCAACGCGGCGGCGAGCAGCAGCCACAACCACCCCGGCGTGCGCCGCCCGAGCGCACCTGCAACCGCGATGCCGGCAGCCATCAGCGCTGCCCGCACGACCGGCGGGTCTCCACCGACGACCACGACATACGCCGGCAGCAGCAGGAGCAGCAACAGCGATGCACGTCGCCTCGGCAGGAGGAGCGTCAGCAGCGGGAGCAGCACGCCGAGGGTGATCGCCACGTTCTGTCCGGAGACCACCACGAGGTGCGTCGTCCCGGTCGCACGAAGGTCAGCGGCCACATCGGATGACAGTGCCGAGCGCTCACCCACGAGGATGCCAGTCGCGAGCGCCGAGGCCGGATCCGGGAGTGCTGCCTCGATGTTCGCGACCGTGCGTCGTCGCACTTCACGCAGCGCCAGGCGCCAGCGCGGCCATCCGTCTCCCAGCACCTCGACGCGCTGTGGGTAGGCGACCGTCGCCACGATGCCGCGCGAACGCAGGTACCCCGCGTAGTCGAACCCTTCGAGGCCCGGCGGCGGTTCTACCTTGCCGTTGACGCGCACGCGCTCACCAGCGCGGACCGGCTCCGTCGGTGCCAGCATCGTCACGCGCACGCCGCCGCTCGTCGGCGTGCCGTCTGCCGCTTCGACAT
This sequence comes from Chloroflexota bacterium, assembly GCA_947446155.1. The sequence continues at coordinate 19,454 of CANFFZ010000027.1, forward strand.
CGAGGTCGAACCGCGCGAGCGTGCCCCGCACGCTGGCGTCTTCGCGTGCGGTGCCCTCGATGCTGTGGGTGCCTCGGAGGGTGGCGACCGGGGGCGGTGCAGCCGCCTCGTGCGATTGCCAGCGTGCATGGCCGGCGCCCGCAAGCGCGACGGCAGCCAACAGGACGGCGGGTGAGGCAGGCGCGAGCTGTCCGAGGATCGCCGCGACGGCCAGCATGCTGCCGACCAAGACGGTGAGCCACCACGCCCCGCCGAGCAAGACGCCAGCAGCGGTCCCGATCAGGTACGCACCACCGAGGACCGCGAGTGGCGGCAGCAGTGGCCCTGCCCGACCCCGAGGGCTCGGAGAGCGACTCACGGTACGGCGGTGACGAGGTCGCGGACCGCCTCGTACGCCTTCGCGGAGAGCAGGCGGCGCGCGACGAGGTCGTCGCTGCTACGGAACGGTGACCCCGAACGCGACTCGATGATCTTGTCGGCGGCGACTTCGCCGATCTCAGGGAGCGCGATCAACTGCGCCCTGGTTGCGCGGTTGAGGTCGAGGAGTGTGGTGGCGCCAGCGCCCTTCTTCGGGACGACGATCCGCTCCTCGTCCTCGATGCGGCGTGCGAGGTTCACCGCGTCGAGGTCGCCGTCTGGGAGCGCGCCGCCGGCCTGCGTGACGGCATCGGCGACGCGCGCACCTTGAGGCAGGCTGACGAGGCCCGGTGTCACGACCGCGCCACCGACATGCGCGGTCACGCGGTCGACGGCGGCGGGCGGGTCCGCGCGCTCGACTTCGACACCCGGTGCGGGCGCGTCTCGCGTCGCGAGGACGCCGAGGCCCGCCACGGCGGTGAGCGCGAGGGTGGTGTCCACGAGGAGACGGGTGCCGGGGCGGCGCATAGGGGGCCTCGGAAGGGTGTGGGCTGGGGTCGGCGGGATGGTAGCGGGCGTCGGGAAATCCCTGGTTTCCGCTACATAAGTCGGCGGCTATACTTTCGCTTCGCGGCCGCCGCGCCGAACGGGGTCCCCGATCGTCCGATGTGGCTCGGACGAGAGCAGTTTCCGGAGCCTTCCCCATGCTGGGCCGCGACTTCCTGTCGGTACTCGACCTATCCCCCGCGGAACTCGAGGGTGTCCTCGATCTCGCCCTCGGGATGAAGCGCGACGGCCCGGGGGCGCGTTCGCTGCGCGGGCAGACGCTGGCGCTGATCTTCGAGAAGCCGTCCCTGCGTACGCGCACCTCATTCGAGATGGCGATGCACCGCCTGGGCGGGCACGCGATCTACCTCAACGCCCACGAAGTGCAAATGGGGGAGCGCGAGCCGGTCAAGGACGTGGCGCGCGTGCTCTCCCGCATGGTGCAGGCGATCGCCGCGCGGACCTACTCGCACCAGACGGTCGTCGACCTCGCCGAGTGGGCGAGCGTCCCCGTCGTGAACGCGCTGTCCGACGAAGAGCATCCCTGTCAGGCACTCGCTGACCTGCTGACGCTGCGGGAACAGTTCGGGAACCTCGGTGGCGTGCGCCTCGCGTATGTCGGCGAGGGGAACAACGTCGCGCGCTCGCTGGCGTATGCCTGCAAGATGACCGGTGCCCACCTCGTGGTGGCATCGCCGCATGGCTACGAACTGCCGCCCGAGGTACTCGCGCGTGTCGAGGCGCTGCCGGGTGAGGGCCGCGTGACGCAGGTGTTCGACCCGCACGAGGGCGTGCGAGGCGCTGCCGCCGTCTACACCGACGTGTGGGCCTCGATGGGCTTTGAGCACGAGATTGCTCAGCGTCGTGAGGACTTCCGAGGCTTCCAGGTGGACGCCGCGCTGATGGCCTCCGCACCCTCGGACGCGATTGTGATGCACGACCTGCCGGCCCACCGCGGCGAGGAGATCACGGACGAAGTGATCGAGTCACCGCGGTCGGTGGTGTTCGAGCAGGCGGAGAACCGGATGCACGCCCAGCAGGCGGTGCTGGCGCTGATGCTCGGGGCGGCGCTGTAGCGCAGATCCGCCTCACCGAGGCGGTGCGTTCCGGATCTGCTGAGTGCGGTAGCCTCCGATGTGTGACGAGGCAGGATGGGTGCGCGCTCGGCGCACCCGAGGGGTAGCGAATGCCGGACATTCCCGCTGGGCTGCGCGACGCTGTCGCCCGGTTCGACGCATCCGCGCTCGTCGACATCGTGATCGTGACGGTCTCGATCTACTGGTTGTTGCTCCTCGTACGCGGCACGACGGCAATGACGGTGCTCCGAGGCGTGGGCGTGCTGCTGCTGAGCGCGTTCGTGCTGAGCCGGATCTTCGACCTCACTGTCCTGAACTGGGTGCTGCGGAACTCCGTCGCTGGCCTGCTC
>CANFFZ010000028.1 GCA_947446155.1 Chloroflexota bacterium
GACGAGATCTTCATCATGCTCATGGGTGACGAAGTCGCCCCGCGCAAGAAGTTCATCACCGCCCACGCCCTCGAAGCCACCCTCGACGTCTAGCGACGCCGGAGCGCTCGATGTCCACCGCCACGATCCCGCCCGGCGTCCCGCACCGCTTCTTCGTCGAGTTCGACACCGACGAGGTCTGCCCGTTCCCGTTCACGGACGACCCAGTCCCGATCCTCTTCTTCGCCTCGTGGGCCTACTCGGCTGAGTTCGGCGGCCAGCACGAACTCGGCGACGCCGCTACGCATCTGAAGCGCCAGCACAAGGTCGACCTGAAACCGCTCCTGAAGTACGCCGACCGCGACTTCGACTCTGAACTCGACCGCCGCGAACTCGAACGCTCCTGGCAGCCCGCGATCGCCCTCGCCGCCTGCGTCCGGGAGATCGCCGCACACATCGAGGCCCCCGACGAGACACTCGCCCCGCTCATCGCCGGCTACGAACACCTCGCCCCACGCCTCCGCGAACTCGCCACCATGTGCGACTGGGCCACCGCCCGCAACGCCCGCGTCCGCATGACCTTCGACCTGCGCGAACCCGACGCGCCGCGGCGTGAATCTCGGACGGTGAAGCCGCGTTAGCGGGTCGTCTCGGTGCGGCTACTGCTGCGGCTAAACTCCAACCCGTGAAGTCCCCCTTCGACCTCGTGGTCTTCGACGTGGGCGGAGTCCTCGTCCAGGCGGGGCGCACCTGGCTCGAAGATGCCGAGCGGGCTGGTTTCCATGTCTCCCCGGCCGAGTTGGCGCAGCTGGAAGGGCGCACCCGTGCGCTACCGCGCCGCACGACCGGGACGATCGACAGCGAGCGCTACTTCATGCTGTTCGCTGAGGCCTCAGGTGGTGTCTACACCGTCGACGATGCTCGACGCATCAGTCGCGCATCGCTGATCGCCGAATACTCCGGCGTCAGCCGGGTGTTCGACGCGCTTGATGCCGCAAACGTGCCTACTGCGATCCTGTGCAACGTGAACGATGAGGAGTGGTCTCGCTACTTCCCGCCGTCACCGCTCGATTCCGAGTTCCCGACACTCGCGCGGGCGCACTATCGCTTCGCGAGCCATCTCATGGGATTCGCGAAGCCCGACGCATACGTGTTTCGAGAAGTGGAGCGGATCACCGGATTCCCGGGGACATCGATACTGTTCTTCGACGACCGCGAGGAGAACATCGCGGGCGCGCAGGCGTGCGGGTGGACCGCCCACCTCATCGACTACACCCGCGACGACACGGCTGAGCAGATCCTCGGCTTCCTTCAAACACACGCCGTTGTTCCCTCCGACGCCCACCCGTGACACCATCGAGGCGTGACGGCACATCACCACTCCGACCCCGGCGAGCAGGCGCGCCGCGCAGCCGAGCACGAGCGCTGGCTCGGCTCGTACTCGCTGTCGGCGCGGGGGATTCGATGGTGGATGGGGCCGCTCTGGCAGTGGTTCGCCAACGCGCCGCTCTACCGGCTGAAGGCCAACCTCAAACTCGACCACACCGTCCGGATGCTGGACATCGGCACGGGGCGCGGCACCGTCATGCGCATGCTCGACGACAGCCTCGGCTGCGACCGCGCGCCAGTGGGGCTCGATGTCTCGCGCGCCGTCCTGCGGCTCGCCGACGCTGACGAGAACAACTTCGCGCGCGGCGCCGGTCTGGTGCAGGGCAGCGCGACGGCGCTCCCGTTCGCGGACGGCGCGTTCAACCTCGTGCTCTGCGGACACCTCGTGAAGCACCTGGACGACGATGACGTCCGCGCGCTGTTCATCGAGGTGCGCCGGGTGCTGGAGCCGGGTGGGCTCGCGCTCGTGTGGGAGTTCGGGCCGACGGGCCACGGCGCCCTCGACGCCTGGAACGCGCGCACCCTCTCGACGGGAGTGCGCCGCCCGCGCCTGCGCTCCACGCGCACGCTGCGAGGGCTCGCCGAGGAGGCTGGCTTCGCCTTCGCCCGCGACGCAGACCTGCGGCCGTTCTTGCTACCGCCGATCCCGCGCGCCTCGATCCTCATCGGCCGCCCGCCAGGCGAGCAGTCCGAGGCTCGAGCCGAAGGCTAGCGGTACAGCCCGAGTCGCTCGATCACCGCGCGCACCCGCTCCGGCAACACGTCGTCGACCTGCGCGCCGACACGCAGCCGTTGCCGCACTTCGGTCGAGGACAGGTCGACCTCCGCCATGCGCACGCGGTCGATGCTCGCGACCACGTTCGGGACGAGCGCCCGCAGCGCGGGAGACGCCTCAATCACCGTGCCCGTGCGTGCCGCGACCGCCAGCCGCGCATACGCGAAAATCCGAGCCGGGTCGTGCCAGTGTTCGAGGTCAGCGAGCGCGTCCGCACCGAGGATCACCCACCAGTCGCCGCCGCGCCGTGACAGCACCTCGACGGTGTCGGCGGTGTAGGACGGGCCGTCGCGCTCAACTTCGACGGCGCTCACCTCAGCCCAGGAGACCCCCTCGACGAGCGAGCGCGTCATCTCGAGGCGTACTGCCGCCGGGGTGACATCGAGCGAAGCCTTCCGCCACGGTTCGCCCGCCGGCACGAAGACGATGCGGTCGAGGTCGAGCGAGGCCCGGGCGGCCTCGGCCAGCGCGAGGTGGGCGTCGTGTGGCGGGTCGAACGTCCCGCCCAACAGTCCAAAGCGCGCGTCGTCGCTCGCCATCCTCGACTCCCAACCCCGACTATTCCCAGCGGACCAGCACCCCGCCCACGCGGATCATGTCGCCCGTCGCCACTCCGTGCCGGCGCAGCACACGCTCGACGCCCATGCGTCGCATCCGCGCCAGGAACTCCAGCCTCGGGTCCAGCTGTTCGAGGTTCAGCGTCTGCGCCAGCCAGTTCGGCGTCGGCCCGTCGACGGAGACGACGCCGTCGCGGCCGGTCTCCACTTCGAAGCGGTTGCGTCGCACTGGCTCGGGTGTGAGCACCGGCACCTGGTTGGAAACGACCTGCCGGTCTTCCACCTGCGTACGCCGCAACACTTCGAGCGAGGCCTGCGCCAGCTCCCGCGTTCCCTGCCCGGTCGCGGCCGAGATCACGAACCAGCGCACGCCCAGCCGCTCGATGTCCTCGCGCAGCAACTCGATCTGTGCTTCGCCGTCGGGGGTGTCGACTTTGTTCAGCGCCAGGATCTGCGGCTTCTGCGCGAGCCCGTGTCTAAACTCGGCCAGCTCGTTGTTGATCATCGCGTACGCCTCGAGCGGCGCATCGCCCGACATATCGAGCAGATGGACGAGCACTCGAGTGCGCTCGATATGCCGCAGGAACTCGTGGCCGAGGCCGACACCGCGGCTGGCGCCCTCGATTAGCCCGGGCATGTCCGCCGCCACGAACGAGTCGTACCCCAGCGGCACGACGCCCAGCTCGGGCTCAAGCGTGGTGAACGGGTAGGCGCCGATTTTCGGACGCGCGCGGCTCCAGGCCGTGAGCAACGTCGACTTCCCCGCGTTCGGCAGACCCACGAGGCCGACGTCCGCGAGCAACTTCAGTTCGAGGCGGATGCTCCGCTGCTGCGGATCCGCGCCCTTCTGCGCAAACATCGGTGCCTGGCGTGTCGGCGAGGTGAAACGCATGTTGCCCCAGCCACCTCGACCACCACGCGCTACGATCACGCTCTCACCGTGCTCGGTCAGGTCAGCGAGTGGCGCGTCAGCGTTCGCCTCGTCCCAGACCACGGTCCCTACCGGTACGGTCAGCACGAGGTCATCGGCGGAAGCACCACGCTTCTGGTTGCCGCCTCCCTTGACCCCTGGGAGGGCCTCGCGCGCCCGGCCGTCCCGGAATGCCTCCAGGGTGCTCAGGCGAGCACTCGCGACCAGCACAACGTCTCCACCACGACCGCCGTCGCCACCGTCCGGTCCCCCGTGCGGCACGAACTTCTCGCGGCGGAACGACACGACGCCGTCCCCACCTCGTCCCCCGGTAACATCAAAGGCGGCGGCGTCGATCAATGCACACAAACTTCCGAACGAAGGAATTGGTTCTCCCAAACAGAGTCTAGGCTATGTGTCCGGGGCGCTACTCTCTGATCGTCATCGTCGTAGTGGGGATTCCGTGGATGGTGAATCTGCGATGAATCTGTAATCGGTGTTCGGTGACTCCTCGCGGGTATCGGATGCATCGTTGGTAAGCAGGCACCTGAGGTGAGATCCGACAGGTGACGGTTCTGAGCGGCGGGACGAGTTATGCCAGTCCTCGACGCCTGTCCACAGGAACCCTGCCGGTTGTCCACGAAACTACCCGCTGATCGGATCACTCGCGCAGGCGATCAGCGAGAGGACGAGTTATCAGTAGATGTTGGGGATAACGAGTCGAGTTGTGGGTAAACGGTGGCGCGAGATTCGGCACCGAGATCAGGCGATGCGGCGGGACTGCTCGATCATCTCGCGGAGCGAGGCCATGTCGCGCTTCGTCTCCGGGTCGATAGAGAGGGACTTCTCCATCTTCCGCCAGCCATGGTGGACCGTGGAGTGGTCGCGGCCGCCGAGGGCCTGACCGATCTCGACGAGCGAGCGGTGCGCCAGCTCGCGCATGAGGTACATCGCAGTCTGGCGCGGGTACGCGACCCGTTTCTCCCGACTCTGCGAGAGCAGCCCGGTACGGTCGATGTCGAAGTACCGGCAGACGACGTCGATGATCAGGTCCGTCGTCGGTGGGAGGCGCGGCTCGTTCGGCTCCAGGCTCGCAAGGGCGGAGTGGACGAGTTCCGGGGAAAGCGGCTCGCCCGTCAGCCGTGAGTACGCGACGACGCGGGTCAGGGAACCCTCGAGTTCACGGATGTTGTTTTTGTAGCGCGCGGCGATGACCTGCAGCACGTCGTCGCGGACGCGGATGCCCTGCTCCTGCGCTTTGTGGCGGAGGATCGCGATGCGCGTCTCCATGTCCGGCGCCTGAAGGTCCGCGATCATCCCCCACTCGAAGCGGGTGCGCAGGCGCTCCTCGAGGCCGGAGATGTGTGTCGGGCTCTTGTCCGAGGTGATGACGATCTGCCGGCCGGCCTCGTAGAGCTCGTTGAACGTGTAGAAGAACTCGTCCTGCGTCTGCTCTTTGCCGGCGATGAACTGGATGTCGTCGACGAGCAGGGCGTCCGCGGAGCGGTAGCGAGCACGGAAATCGTCCATCGCGCGCTTCTGGATCGCGGTGATCAACTGGTTGGTGAACGCCTCGGCGCTCACGTACATCACCTGGAACCCGCGCTCGATGAACATGTGCCCCGCTGCGTGCAGAAGGTGAGTCTTCCCGAGCCCGGCCGCGCCGTAGATGAACAGCGGGTTGTAGAGGTGGCCCGGGTCGCGGGCGACGCCCTCGGCCGCCGCGAACGCGAGGCGGTTGCTGGGGCCCACGATGTAGTTGTCGAAGGTGTAGCGCTCGCGGAGGCGGGGTCGCGGGGTGGCCTGACGCACCTCGGCGGTGGTGGCGGCGGTCTGCAGCGCGTTCACGGCGTCGTCCTGCGTGCGCAGCGGCTCGAAGTCGATGGCGACCGCGCTGCCGCGGAGTTCGGCGAGCGTGCGCAGGATGGTGGGACGCAGGCGCTTGTGCAGCCACTCGGTCACGAACTCGGAGCGCGTACCGATCGTGAGCGTCTCACCATCGAACTGGGTGCCGATCGTGCCTTCGAGCCAGGTGTCGTAGTTCGCGCGCGAGACTTCAGTGGAGAGCACCTTGAGGGTGGCTTGCCAGACCGCGGCGGGATCGTCGTGCACGAGTGTCCCCTCCGCTGCCACCCTGATCGCGATCCCGCTCCGCAGGCGATAGACACACCAAACCGGACGCCCGACGAGACACGCCACCATGATGGGGATGCGTCCGCCGCGCCGGCCGAGACCGGTGACCTACCGCCAGGGAAAATTCAGGGTCCGTAACCCGGATGACTCGTCCACGTTGGTCGCCGCTGTGGTGTTGCTTGCCGCACAAGCAACAGGTGTCGACCGAGAGAGAACGTAGCATTGACGCTCCTCGGCGATCAAGGCGATTACGTAGAGTGCGCGGGACTTTTCGCACAACTGTCACACTTCGTGTCACATCGCCGTCGTTTGAGGGGCGGTCAACCTGACGTCCGATGTGGGTATTGCCGAGCCTACCGCCGCAATCCTTGCCTCTGGATGCAGCCCACGTATACTGCGCGATGCTGAGGTTCCCGTGAACACCGACCGCATCGGCGGCGGCGTATCGCGAGCGGGAGGTTGTATGACTGATCAAGACGTGCCCGAAGCAGGCGGGCTGCTCCTCGCGATCGACATCGGCAACACGAGCATCGCTGTCGGTGTCTTCGACGGTGACGAGATCGCTGCGACCTTCCGAGTCGCGACCGACCGTGAGAACTTCCCGGACGAATACTCCGTGCTGTTCAGCAGCCTCCTCCGGTCGCGAGGGATCGATCCTGACGACGTCACCGCCGCCATCATGTCGAGCACAGTGCCACCTCTGGTCGGGACCTTCCAACAGGTGTGCCGCGAGCAGTTCGGCGTCGAACCGATCGTCGTCGGGCCGGGTGTGCGCACCGGTATCCGCGTGCTGTACGACAACCCGCGCGAGGTCGGTTCGGACCGCATCCTTCACGCCGTGGCCGCCCTGGACAAGTACGATCCGCCGCTCGTGATCGTCGACCTGGGCACGGCCGCCGTCTTCGATGCCGTGTCGAGAAACGGCGACTATCTGGGCGGCGCCATCGCGCCGGGCATCGGCCTTGCCTCGGAGGCGCTGTTCAGCCGTGCGGCGATGTTGCACCGCGTGAAAATCGAACGTCCCGACGGCCCGGTGGGCCGCAACACCATCCACTCGATGCAGAGCGGCATCTTCTTCGGCTACGTGGAACTGGTGCGTGGCATGGTGCGCCGGTTCAAGGAGGAAGTAGGCGAGGAAGCCGTGGTCATCGGCACCGGCGGATACGCTCACATGATTGCCGAGGAAGCCGGCTGTTTCGACGCGCTGGAGCCGGATCTGAATCTGACGGGCCTCCGTCTGGTCTACGAGGCGAACCGTGAACGCTGATCCCACCCCAACCCTCCCCGGCCGCCCCGGCGATCCGCTTCGGGGGCGCCACATCGTCCTCGGTGTGACCGGGTCGATCTCCTGCTACAAGGCGATCGAGGTCGCCAGCCGCCTCGTCCAGGCGGGCGCCATCGTCGATATCGCCATGACCGAGCACGCTGCGCAGTTCGTGACGCCGCTCACCTTCCGCTCCCTGACCGCCCGTGAGCCCTACCTGAGCATGTGGCAGCCCTACGCCGGTGTCGGCGAGGCGCACGTGGAACTCGCGAGGCGTGCCGACGCGATGCTCATCGCCCCGGCGACGGCCTCCACGCTCGCGCGGCTCGCGAACGGCCTCGCGGACGACCAGGTGTCCCTCACCGCGCTCGCGACGACGACGCCGCTGCTCGTCGCCCCGGCGATGGACGGCCAGATGTGGGAGAACCCCGCGACGCAGGCGAACGTCGAGATCCTCAAGGCGCGTGGCGTGCAGTTCATCGGGCCCGCGCAGGGACGGCTTGCCTCCGGGCGGATGGGCCTCGGGCGGCTCGTCGAGCCCGAGCGGCTGATCGAGGAGTTGCGCTGGCGCCTCGGTCGGGAGCACGGCGACCTCGTGGGCCGGCGCATCGTGGTGAGTGCCGGTGGGACGCGTGAGCCGATCGACCCGGTGCGCTACGTGGGGAACCGCAGCAGCGGCAAGATGGGCTACGCCGTCGCCGAGGCCGCTCGCGACCGAGGCGCGGAGGCGGTCATCGTCTCCACGGTGTCACTGCCGGTGCCGGCGGGTGTGCGTGTCGTCTCGGTCGAGTCCGCGCTGCAGATGATGGAGGCGGTCCACCGCGAGTGTGCTGATGCGGATGCTCTGATCATGGCAGGCGCAGTGGCCGATTACCGGCCCGCCGATGCCGCCGAACAGAAGATCAAGCGCGATAAGACCGGCGACATGAGCATCGACCTGCTGGAGAACCCGGACATCATCGCGTCCACGCCGCTCGAGTCGAAGCGCGGGCGGCTGACCAAGATCTCGTTCGCGGCGGAGACGCAGGACCTGATCGCGAACGCCACGGCCAAACTCGAGAAGAAGGGTGCGCGGTTCGTGGTCGCGAACGACGTCAGCGCGACGGACGCTGGCTTCGGCGTGGACAACAACCGGGTGACGATCCTCGACGATGCGGGGGGCCGCGCTGACCTCCCCCTGATGCCGAAGTACGACGTGGGCCACGCGATCCTCGACCGCGTCCTACCGCTGCTCGCCCCGAAGGGATAGTCGAGGGGCTAGCCCTCAGCCTCGAGGCACTCCACGAGGGCCTCGAACTCGCGCCAGTGACTGAGGTGGTGGCGGACGTGGGCCGCCGGTTCCTGTGCACGAGGGCTCACGGTGGCACCGAGGAAGAATGCCGGCACCGTGGGATGCTCTAGGAAGTCATCGAAGTTCTTAGCGGTGTCATCGAAGAGGACGGCTAGGCCGTGCTCACGGGCGGGTGCTGACTTCGGCCCTCGGTCCGTCCAGATCACCTGCGCGGTCGGGATCCCGTGGCGTTCCAGCCAGCGGAGCGCGGAGGGCATTTCCCGCTCGTAGCGGGCCGTCAGGATCACGAGTTCGTGGCGGGCAGCGAGGCGCTGGGCGATCTCGACCGCCTCGTGCTTCGGCGCCATGTCGACCGTGAGGTCGCCCTCCAGCATGTCCTTCAGCATCACGTCCCAGCGCTCCGCACCAACCTGAGGCTTGCCCGGTAGGCCCTGGCGGTGGAGTTCGAGTAGGTCGATGCCGAAGCGCTCCTGCGTCAGGCGCACGAGCATTTCGCTGAAGTCAGCGAGGGTGTCGTCGAAGTCGAGGCCGATTCTCATCCTCGATGCACCTTCACACCTGACGGCCCCGGCTGCATCAACTGGACGTAATTCCCGTCCGGATCGATGAGCGTGGCGATGTAGCCGCCCCACGGCTCCTTCGAGGGCTCGCGCACGAAGGTACCACCCGCCGCAGCGATCCGCGCCGCAACCGGCTGGATCGCGTCCACGCCGAGGTTCAGGAGGTAGCGGGCGGGCTCGACGGTCGCGCCGGTGACCTCGCTGTGGACGGTCACGGTCAGGCGGCAGTCGTGCGGCGGGGTGCCCCACTGGAACGAGACGAAGCCGTCCCGGTCAGTCCGAGGCGTCAGTCCGAGGGTGTCAACGTAGAACTGGCGCATCGCAGGCCAGCGCTCCGCTGTGGTGTTCACCATCAGTCCCGCGAGCCCGAAGAAGCCGTCGTCAGCCATCGATGTCCCCGGGGCTACTTCGCGCGGCCCGCGACGAAGTGGACGAGCGTGCGCAGCGGCCGCCCCGTGTTGCCTCGGGGGTTCAGGCCCGACTCTGTGCCGACCATGTCGATGGCGGCGATGTCCAGGTGAGCCCAGGGGGTGTCGCCCGCGAAGTTCTGAATGAACTTCGCCGCGGTGATCGAGCCGGCAGGTGCGCCGCCGGTGTTCTTCATGTCGGCGACGGGTGACTTGATCAGCTCGCCGTACTCGTCATCCAGGGGGAGGCGCCACATCTTCTCGCCCGCCAGGTCGCCAGCGCGCTCCATCTCCGCCATCAGGCGGTCGTTGTTGCAGAAGATCCCGAAGCGGAAGGTGCCGAGGGCCACCCGCACCGCGCCCGTGAGTGTGGCGACATCGATGACGGTGGTGGCACCGTTCGCCTTCGCGTAGGCGATGCCGTCCGCTAGCACGAGGCGCCCCTCGGCGTCCGTATTGATGACCTCGATGGACTGGCCGTCCATGGCGTAGACCACGTCGCCGGGCTTCGTGGCGGAGCCGGAGGGCATGTTCTCCGTGCAGGGGGCGACCACCATGACGTTCACGGGGAGTTTGAGGCGCGCTATGGCGCCGATCGCGCCGATCACGACCGCCGCCCCGCTCATGTCGCCCTTCATCGCGTCCATGTCCGCTGGCGGCTTCAGCGAGATCCCGCCCGTGTCGAAGGTGATCCCCTTCCCGATGAGGGCGATGGTCCGGCCGCGCGGGCCGCCGCCTCGATAGTTGAGGACGATGAACTTCGGCGGCTGGACGGAGCCGTTCGAGACGGAGAGGTACGAACCCATCTTCAGACGTTCGGCCTCGGCCCGCTCGATGATCGTGCACTCGAGGCCCACCTCCGCAGCGAGTTGCTGGGCGCGGGCGGCCATGATCGTGGGGGTCATCAGGTTCGCGGGCTCATTGCCGAGGTCGCTGGCGAGGTTCTGCATCTCCGCCATGATCGAGCCGCGCTCGACGCCTCGGCGGACGGCAGCGGCCCGTCGGGTGGTCCCCGCGGCCACCGTCACGTCGCCGACGGTGTGTGTCGGGCGGTCGGACGGGCGCGTGTGGTGCTTGTCGAAGCGGTAGAGGCCCAGCACGAAGCCCTCGGCGATCGCTTCGCCCGCGCGCTCCGGGTCGAGGCCGTCCAGGCCTTCGATCGAGATCGCGACGCTGCCACCCCCGGCGTCCCGCAGGCGGCGCGAGAGATTGCCCATCTGCGTGCGGAAGGCGTCCAGCGTGCGCTTTTCGGTCTCGCCGAGGCCGAACAGGACGATGCGTTTCGCCTTCGCTCGACCGGTCACCGGGAGCAAGGCGACCTCGGCCGCACGTCCCGCGAACAGGTTATTGGTGCGCATCTTGGCGATGGCACCGCCGGTGGCGCGGTCGGCGGCCTCGGCGTCCCCGGTGAGGCGAGCGCTCCCGGGGGGAATCATCACGATGTGGATATCCGCGGCCACCTCGCTGAGCGTCCCACTGGCCACTGTGACTGACATACCGCCACCTTCCCCGCGGGCGCGAGGATACCGCACTCAAGCGTCAGACCCGTGAGGCTCGATCATCGAGACGCTCGACTACGATCCTTCACGCTGCGCGTGCGGGGTTGATCCGCGGGCGACGGCCCATGGTGAGGGTGGCCGATGCGCCTGAGGTTCTACCGCTACCTGCACCGTGTGACCGCGCCGGACCGGACCGGGGTGGTCTGGTTCGACCTCATCGAATTCGGCCTCGCGGCGTTCGGGTTCCTCTGCTATTTCATCGTGCGCGGGCTGGTCGTGGACGACGCTGGGGCGGCGCTGGACAACGCCCGCTGGATCATCGAGGCCCAGCAGGCGGTGGACCTCTTCGTGGAGCCGACGCTCAACCAGTGGGTGCTGGAGTCCGCGTGGCGCGTCCGCTTCGTGAACTTCGTCTACTTCTGGCTGGATTTCCCGCTGATCGTCGGGATCGCCATCCTGTTCTTCATCCGCAGCCGGCAGCACTACACGGTGCTGAGGGACGCGCTGCTGATCTCGGGTGCGTTCGCCCTCGTCATGTACTGGACGTTCCCGGTCGCCCCGCCTCGCTATCTGCCGGAGTGGGGCTTCGTGGACACGCTGGCGGAGTTCGACAACCTCTCCTATCAGGCGCAGTCGATGCGCCCGTTCGTGAACCCGTTCGCGGCGGTGCCGTCGCTCCACGTCGGCTGGGTGCTCATCCTCGCGATCGTGATCTTCGATGCCACCCGGGCGCGCTGGGCGCGGATCGCGATCTGCGCGGTGCTGGTGGCGCAGTGCATCGCCGTGGTCGGTTCCGCGAACCACTTCCTGTTCGACGCAGTGATCGGCGCATTCGTCTCGCTGGCTGGTCTTGCCGTCGCCCTGTGGGCGCAGCAGGGGGGCTATCCGAGACTGCGCGGCTGGTTCCAGGCGAGAGCGTCCGACCTCGAGCGACGGATGCGGGACGTCGTGCGCTAGCCCTCGCTTATTCCGGCTGGTACGGCGCCCGATCCCATATCCACGACACCGCGACGAACCCCGGCCCGAGGTGTGAGGCCGCGTGGCGGGTCACCGCGTCCACGCTGACCTCCGAGGCCTGCAGGCGCCGTTCCGCCCAGATCGCGAGTGCCTCGGCGGCGGGCGCTGCTGCCGCGTGGATGACCGCGACGCGGAGGGCGCCACGCTCCTCGGCGGCCTCGCGGGTGACATTCGAGGTGAACAGGTCGCGCAGCATGCCCAGCGCGGCGTCCCGCTGCGGGCGGGGGAGCGCGACGAGGCGAGGCCCGTCCCAGCGCGCGACGCCTCGGACGGGTGCGCCGAGGTTGTTCGTGGAGGTCGGGTTCGCGAGTTCGGGGTGGTCGATGACGCCGAACATGCCGGCCTTTCCGAGGGTCTGCTTTCCCGACGCGAGTGCGGCTCCGAGGTCGGTGCCCCGTGCGGCGGCCTGCGAGGCGATGACGGCCGGCCAGCCCGCCTGCATCAGAGTGGCGTTTGTCGCGAGGTGGGCGAACTGTCGCCCCTGCGCCTCCACGGCTGCCCTCGCCAGGTCGGGGGTGTCCGAGGCGCCTCCGTGGCCGTCGTCGACGGAGACGTAGAGGACATCGGCGGTGGCGGCGGCGGCCCGACAAGCCTCGACGGTTGCGGAGGCATCGACGGGCTGGGCGTTGAGGGAGAGGCTGGAGACACTCTCGTAGCCGACCATCCGGACGGGGCCGGCGGGGGCCAGGATCAGCCCGGTGCGCTCCGCGAGGGCGGCCGGGACGCTGGCGGCGGCATCGACGACGACATGGACGAATCTGGGGCGGGGCACGGGCGGCTCCTGGGTGGGTGTCGGGTGAGCATGGCGTCTAGCGCGAGGCCTGTGTTAGCGTGTTGACCGTATCGGGTGCCCCCGCGAGCCACCTCGCAGGTTCCCCGGTCGGCGGTTCCCCCAGCGGACTGACCGGCGAAGGCTGCCCCGGCTCACATCGAGCGTGCGCGACTTCACCGCTGTCCCTCCGGGACGCTCGGCTCGGCTGCCGGGTACGCCGCGAGTGTAAAGACGACGAGACATAGAGTCAGACACGGGATCACAACGCCGCATGCAGACCCTTGAGCGTAAGACCGAGATCATCACCGAATACCGCACGCACGGCACGGACACCGGCTCCCCGGAAGTCCAGGTTGCCCTGCTGACGGACCGGATCACCCGCCTTACGCAGCACCTGCGTGAGAACAAGCACGACTTCTCCACCCGTCGAGGGCTGCTGAAACTGGTCGGCCAGCGCCGTCGCCAGTTGCGCTACCTCAGCAAGGTGGATGTCGACCGTTACCACAAACTCATCCAGTCGCTCGGGTTGCGCCGGTAGGGCAGCCCTGGAGCACGGCCGGGCTTCCTAGCCCGGCCGAGGCAGTTGGCCATGCGTCGAACTTGCCCCCTTCAGCCCATCACGTTCGGCTCAGCCGAGCGTCTTCGACGCACCCCCACGGGTGCGTCGCTTCGTGTGGGACACCCGCACCCGTAACTGCACGTGTAACCGCCGGACGTCCGAGGTGGACGCGGCGATGTCGTATTGAGACGACGAGAGAGACAGAGGCACCATGACCACTGAAACGAATACCGGCTCCCAGACGCAGGTCTTCACCCGTGAGATCGAAGGCGTGACCTTCGAAATCGGCGCGGGCCGCCTGGCGCAGAACGCCGCCGGCGCCGTGACCATCCGCTACGGCGACACCGTCCTGCTGGTGACGGTCTGCGAGGGCGAGCCCCGCCCCGGCATCGACTTCTTCCCGCTGACGGTGGACTTCGAAGAGCGCATGTACGCCATCGGCAAGGTGCCGGGCTCGTTCTTCCGCCGCGAGGGGCGCCCGGGCACGGACGCCACGCTGGCCGCCCGCATGACTGACCGCCCGATCCGCCCGTTGTTCCCGAAGGGTTTCAAGCGCGAGGTGCAGATTTCCTGCCTCCTCATCGCCTCTGACCGGATGAACCCGGCCGAGCCGTTCGCCACCATCGGCGCGTCTGCCGCGATCAACATCTCCTCGCTGCCGTTCGAGCAGCCGGTGTCCTCAGTCTCCATCGGCCGCATCAACGGCGTGCTGAAGGCATTCCCGACATACGCCGAGCGCGAGCAGTCCGACCTGGAACTCACCGTCGCCGCGACTGATGACTCGATCATCATGCTCGAGGTTGGCGCGAAGGAGATCTCCGAGGCCGACCTCATCACCGCCATCGCGTATGGCGAGAAGGTCTGCCGCGAACTCAACGCCCTGCAGCGCGAAGTCATCGCCGCCCTCGGCCAGCCGAAGACGGCATGGGTCGCGCCGAACCAGGACGCGGAAGTCGCCCTGCGCGAGCGCGTGAAGAAGATCCTCACCGGCCGCGAAGAGGAACTGATGTCCGCGCTCAAGGGCGAGGGCTTCCGTGGCATCGACGAGATCGGCCGCCAGGTCACCGCGCAGATCAGCGCGGAAGACGGCGCCCCGGCCAACGGTGGCCAGGTCCGTGCCGCTGCCGAGTATGTGCTGAAGCAGACGTTGCGCGCTCGCATCCTGACCACGGGCCTGCGTGCGGACAACCGCAAGGCGGACCAGATCCGCAAACTGACCGCCGAGGTGGGCGTGCTCCCGCGCGTCCACGGCTCTGGCCTCTTCCAGCGCGGTGAGACGCAGGTGCTGACCGTCGCCACGCTGGGCGCACTCCGTGACCGGGCGAAGTTGGATAACATCGCCCCCACCGAGTGGAAGATGTTCATGCACCATTACAACTTCCCGTCCTTCTCGGTCGGGGAGGCGCGTCCGCTGCGCGGGCCGGGCCGCCGCGAGATTGGCCACGGCATGCTCGCCGAGAAGGCGATCGAGCCGGTGCTGCCGCCGTTCCACGAGTTCCCCTACACGATCCGCCTGGTGTCGGACGTGCTCTCCTCCAACGGCTCCACGTCGCAGGCCTCGGTCTGCGGTTCCACGCTGGCGCTGATGGACGCGGGCGTGCCGATCGCCGCGCCGGTCGGCGGCATCGCGATGGGCCTGATCACGAGCGATGACGAGAGCAAGTACGTCCTGCTCACGGACATCGCCGGCGTCGAGGATGCCCTTGGCGACATGGACTTCAAGGTCGCGGGCACCCACGAGGGCGTCACGGCTGTCCAGCTGGACATCAAGCTCGGCCACCTGCCGCCGAACTTCCTGGAGGAAGTGTTCGAGGCGGCCCGCGTCGCCCGCATGCAGATCCTTGAGGTGATGCTCGCGGCGATCTCGGAGCCGCGTAAGGAAGTCGGCGAGTTCGCGCCGAAGATCACGATCGTCAAGATCGACCCGTCGAAGATCGGTGCGGTCATCGGGCCGGGCGGTCGTGTCATCAACGGCATCATCGCCGCGACTGGTGCCTCCATCGACATCGAGGAGGACGGTTCGGTCTTCGTCGGCGGTTCGGACATCAACGGCGTGCGCGCCGCGATCCGTCAGATCGAGGGCCTGACCCGCGAACTGATGATCGGTGACGTCTTCGAAGGCCCGGTTTCGCGCATCATGTCCTTCGGCGCCTTCGTGGAGATCCTCCCGGGCAAGGACGGCATGGTCCACATCTCGGAGCTCTCCGAGGACCGCGTCGACCGTGTCGAGGACGTCGTCCAGGTCGGCGACCACGTCAAGGTGAAGGTGATGGAGATCGACAACCTCGGTCGCATCAACCTCACGATGCGTGGCGTTGACGACGAGGGTTCAGTCGGCCTCTCCGACGACGACGCCAGCCGCGGCGGTGAGCCCCGCGTGATCTCGCGTGGCGGCGGCGGCGGCGGCGGTGGTCGAGGCGGCCCGCGCCCCGGCGGCGGTGGTGGCGGTGGCCGTGGCGGCGACCGTGGCCCGCGTCGTGACGACCGAGGCGGCCCGCCGCGCGGTGGTGGCGGTGACCGTGGTGGCAACGGCGGCGGGAACGGCGGGGGCAATGGCGGTGGCGACCGCGCCCCGCGCCCGGAACGCCCCGCGGGCGAAGACCGTCCGGCCGGTGGCGGCGAGCGCCCGGCTGGCGGCGGCGGTGGCCGTCGCTGGTAGGTCTCGATTCGGAGACTCAGAACGCGAGGCCCGGCACACGCCGGGCCTCGTTGTATCCCCGGCACCATCGGTAGACTCACCCGATGAACATCGCGGACGACCTCGTGTACCCGTATGCCAGTGTGCCGCCACGGATCGCCCTCGATGTCGCGGAGGCACTCGCCCGGTGTGCCGCGGTGTCGCGCGTCACGCTTTTCGGGTCGCTCGCCTCGGGTACGCATGACGGCTGGTCAGACATCGATGTGATGTGCGTGACGCCGGGCCAGACGGGCGCGTGGGAGGCGATCGCGCTCGTGCGAGAGTCGATGCCGCTGCGGTGGCACGGCCCATTCGCGGACCTGCCGCTGCCGTCCGGCCGCTACTGGCCCTATGGCGAGTCGATCTTCCACTCAGTTGACCTCTCGTTCCGCACCGCCGAGGCGCATGCGCGGGCGCTGGACGAGGGTGTCAACGGCCACAAGGTGATCGCACACGACCTCCTCTGGCGCGATGCCGAACCTTATCGAGATATCGGCTCAGGCAAACAGCCGGACGGCGAGTACGAGTTCACGCACGCACTCCATGCGGCGATGAAAGCGGTGAAGGCCTACATGCGCGGTCGAGGTGGCTGGGCCGCCGTCTCGACCCAGATGGAAGCGCTGGAGGCGCAGGCGCGCCGGCTGCCTCGACGCCCTGCCGGCGGACGTCCCGATGACGTCCTCGACGAGGCGCGTAGTCTCTACCAGCGGCTGCTGATGGATCGGTTGCGGTCCGGCAGCACGTCCGAGAGTGGGGGGCAGGCATGATCCGCGTCGCGATCACCGGTACCGGCCAGATGGCCCGCCTCGTTCTCGCCACCATCGAGGCGCAGCCTGACCTCGATGCTGTGGGGCTCGTCGAGCCGACGGGTGTCACGACGGGTGAGTTCCGAGGGGACTCGGGTGCGGTCTACCCGCTGTCCGACGATCCGGCGGCACTCTTCGCCTCGGTCCACCCGGACGTTGTCATCGACTTTACGAACGCGGCCTTCACCCCACGCCTCGTCGAGGCTGCACTCGCGCACGGCGTCCGCCCGGTCATCGGCACCTCAGGCGTCGACGGTGCGACTGTCGAGCGCCTGCGCGCCGGCAGCGCCGAGGCGAAGCGGGGCGCCGTCGTCGCCGCCAACTTCGCGATCGGCGCCATCCTCGAGATGCACATGGCGACGATCGCCGCGCGCTTCTTCGACAGTGCGGAGATCATCGAACTCCACCACAACCTCAAAGTGGACGCCCCCAGCGGGACGGCGCTCACGACTGCCCACATGATGCGTGCCGCCCGAGGTACCGACTTCACCTCGAACGTCCCTGACCTCCGACATATTGAGGACACTCGAGGCGGTGCGATTGGCGGCATCCCGATCCACTCGATCCGGCTTTCGGGCTTCGTCGCCAGCCAGGAAGTCATCTTCGGCGGCACGGGCCAGACCCTGACCATCCGCCACGACTCCACCGGCCGTGACTCCTTCATGCCAGGGGTCCTCATCGCCGTCCGCGAGGTGATGCGCCGGGACGCCCTCGTCGAGGGGTTGGGCTCGCTGGTGGGGCTGGAATAGCCGCTTCCAAATCGAGAACGCCCGACCCCTCGCGCCTACCGCCTCCTCCGTCGTACCATCGAGGGCGAGCCGCCGACGGGCGGCGTCTTCGTCCCCGGCGTGAGCCGGGCAGCAGGAGCACCAGCGTGGAGCCAGTGATTGCCGTGATCGGGGCGACCGGGGCCGTGGGGGATGTCTTCCTCCGCGTTGCTGCGGAGCGGCACCTCAAGATGAAGGAACTCCGGCTCCTCGCGTCCGCCCGGTCCGAGGGCAAGACGCTGATGTACGACGGCAAGCCGATCACCGTCCACGAGGTGACGCGCGCCAACCTGGAGGGCGCCGACATCGTCTTCTGCTCGGCGGACTCGTCCGTGTCGAAGCAGTGGGGGCCAGTCGTCCGCGAGATGGGCGGCGTCATGATCGATGACGGCTCCGCCTACCGCATGGACGCGAACGTCCCGCTGGTCGTGCCGGAGATCAACGGCGACGATCTCGAATGGCACGAGGGCATCGTCTCGATCCCGAACTGCACCACGACACCTCTCGTCATGGCGCTGCACGCGATGCGTACCGTCGCGCCGCTGAAGCGCGTGACGGCGGCGACGTACCAGGCGGTGTCCGGCACGGGCGCGGCGGCGGTGCGCGAGCTGAACGCGCAGGTGGAGGCGATCGGGGCTGGCCGTGCCGTACCCGCGCTCGAGGTCTACTCGCAGCAGATCGCGATGAACGTGCTGCCGCAGGTCGATGACTTCGCGGAGGACGACTACACCAAAGAAGAACTGAAGATGCGCAACGAGACGCGCAAGGTCCTGCACCTCGACGGCCTGAAGTTCGCCGCCACGTGCGTGCGCGTCCCGGTGGCGTTGAGCCATGCCGAGGCCGTCCACGTGGAGTTCGAGGGCCCCGCACCGATCGAGGCGCTGAAGGCCGCGCTCCGTGTGATGCCGGGCGTCGTGCTGATCGAGGACCCGACGCAGGTCATCACCCCGCTCCAGGCGGCCAACCGTGACGAGGCCTTCGTCGCGCGACTCCGGATCGACCCGACGGTCGACCACGGCGTCGTGTTCTGGTGCGTGACGGACAACCTGCGCAAGGGCGCGGCGACGAACGCGATCCAGATCGCCGAGGAACTCCTGCGCCGCAACCTCGTGCGGCTGCCCGCGCTCAAGCGCTAGCGGCCACCTCCCCCGCGGCCCGCGCTACACTGCGCCCGCTGCGAGGTGGGATGGTCGCGTGCGCTCGCGACCCCGCCTCGACCGACCCTTGAAGGACGCACCACCATGACCGCACCGCTCGGCCGGCTGCTCACTGCGATGATCACGCCGATGACCCCCACCGGGGACGTCGACATCGACGGCGTGAAGCGGCTCGCGCAGGCCCTCGTCGCCTCAGGCACCGAGGGCATCGTCTCGACGGGCTCGACGGGTGAGGCAGCCGCGCTCTCCGAGGAGGAGGCGGTCGCGGTCTGGCGCGCGACGAAGGCGGCCGTCGGCGCGGATGTCGCCGTGATCGCTGGCGCCACGAACAACGACCACGGTGCCTCGCTCCGGCTGACCCGCGAGGCCGTGAAGGCGGGGCTCGATGGCGTCCTGCTGACCGTGCCCGCGTACAGCAAGCCACCTCAGGCGGGCCTCGTGCGCCACTTCACGGCGATCGCCGATGCGGCCGAGGGGCTGCCGTGCGTGCTCTACAACATCCCCGGTCGCTCGGCGCTCAACATGACGGCGGAGACGACGCTGCGGCTCGCTGAGGTGTCGAACATCGTCGGCATCAAGGAGTCGAGCGAGATGTTCGGCCAGATCGGCGAGGTCATCGCGCGCGCGCCTTCAGGGTTCCGGGTGTGGTCGGGGAACGACACGGACACGCTGTTCGTCATGGCCCTTGGTGGCTACGGCGTCGTCAGCGTCGCGAGCCACCTCGTGGGCCGCCAGATCCGCGCACAAATCGAAGCCGCGTGCGCCAGCCGTACCGCCGAGGCCACCGCGATCCACCATCGGCTGATGCCGTTGGTCAGCGCGCTGTTCGTGGAGAGCAACCCGATCCCTGTGAAGTACGCCCTTGCGAAGACAGGTCTGCCCGCCGGTCCGCCTCGACTCCCGCTCATCGAGGCCTCGGATGCCGCCCGCGCCCGCATCGACGCCGCGATGGCGCAGGTGACGATCGATATCGGGGAGTAGCGAGTCTTCGGCCCTGCTTAGTGCAGCGTGCCGTCTCGACGATCCTCGATTGCTGCGATCTCGACCATGCCCATCTCGTCGCGCGCATGGACGAGGGCTTCGATGCACGCGTCGGGGGTGGCCCAGCCGGACTCGCGGACGAGTTGCGCGAGGCCCTCGCCGCTCGCGGCGACGGCGGGGAGTTTCTTCGTGAACTCCTTCTTGAGGCCGGTCCACAACTCCTCGGGGTGGTCGAGCGCGAAGCGCGCGTAGAAGAGCGCGCCGAGGGCGTGGTCGGGGGCGGCGGGGTCCTCCCAGTCCTTGGTCGCTTCGCGCAGGATGCCCTTCATGCCCTGATGGCGCTGCTTGACCTCCCACTGCGACTCGATGCCGTACGGGGCGAGGCGTGCCTCCGCCTCCGGGCCGAGGACGAGGTCACGCAGGGCGTGGCGCAGGGTTGGGCCGCCGTTGAAGTCGGTCTCGCCGAGAATGACGTCCGGGTAGTGGTCCAGCGTCTGGCGCACGTGCTGGAGCGCGACGCCGAGGGCGTGTGCGAGGGCGTGTGTGGGGACGCCGGTGAGCAGTGAGATGACGACGACGCCCGAGTTATGCCAGTCGACATCGGAGAGCGCGCCGCCCTCGTACTGTTCGACGCGGAGCGAACACTCGGTCTCGGCGAGCAGTCGCGCCTCGATCTCCTGGTACAGCGGCTCGATGGCCGTGCCGATCTCTTTGCCGATGACCTTCATCCCCGCCCCCTCCAGCAGCCCGAGTGCGCTCGGGCCTTCCGAGCCTACTCGAAGAGCGGCTGACAGGTCAGGCAATAGTTCGTCTCGGAGCCGCTACGCACCTGGCCGCGGATCGCGGAGCCGCACTTTGGGCAATCCTGCCCGGCGCGCCGGTGGACCTTCAGGTGCTGCCGCCACTCTTCCTTCTTGCCCAGTCCCTCGCCCTGCACCGTCGCGTCCACGATCGTGATCGATTCTTCGAGGGTGGCGCGCATCGCGGTGTACAGGCGCCGCTGGTCGGCCTCGTCCATCGTCGCGCGCCGTCGATGCGGGTGGAGGCCGGCGGCCCAGAGGATCTCGTCCGAGTAGGCGTTACCGACGCCGGCCATGAACTCCTGGTTGGTGAGGGTGGCCTTGATCTGGCCTCGACGGGGCTTCAGCCGCGTGAGGAAGTCGTCCTCCGTGATCGCCATCGCGTCCGGGCCGAGCGTCGGCATCTGCGGCACCTGCTCGAGGCCGTCGCCGGGGACGAGGTACCAGCGCCCCATGCGCCGCTGGTCGGAGTAGCGCACCTCGTGGCCGTCATCGAAGCGGAGGACGACGCCGAGCATGCCGGGCTTGCGCGTGCCCTTCTCGACCCAGTGGAAGCGTCCGGTCAGCATCGGGTTCACGACGAGCAGACGACCGTCGTCGACGAACCAGATCAGGAACTTCCCTAGCCGGTGGATTTCGCCGAAGCGGTGCCCCACCAGCGTCGCGAGGTCCTCCGCCCCGGTGCGCACGAGCCACGGCAGCGGCGTCTCCACCTCGGTGACCGTGAGGGCCTCGAGGCGCGGCATGAGGTAGTGGCGGACGGCCTCGAGGTCGGGGATCTCCGGCATCGCGCGCCTCGCTCAGTCGCCTGCGTCCCAGCGCGGGTAGGAACCGAGGACGACCAGCCAGGAGGCGATCGCCTGCACCTCGGCCAGTGCTTCGGCGAGGTCGGGGTCGGTGCGGTGGCCCTGGATGTCGACCCAGAAGATGTACGTGCCGAGCTGGCGGCGTGTCGGGC
>CANFFZ010000029.1 GCA_947446155.1 Chloroflexota bacterium
CCGGTCGCGCAGGGTTAGGAGGACCTCGATGGCACTCAAGGCGAGCCAGTTGAAGCTCGGAGACCAGCACGAGGCGGTGGTCGTGCGCGAACTCAGCCGCACACAGATCGTGCAGTACGCCGGCGCCTCCGGCGACTACAACCCGCTTCACACGGACGAGGTGTTCACGACGCAGGTCGGGGGGTACCCCTCGATCTTCGCGCACGGGATGCTCTCGATGGGGCTGACGGGCACGATGCTGACGAACTACGTGGGCGACGGCCGTCTCACGAAGTACGGCGTCCGTTTCGTCTCACAGGTCTTCCCCGGCGACACCCTGACCGCGAAGGCCGAGGTGGAGGCGCTCCGTTCCGAGGGCGGCCAGCACTTCGTCGACCTGAAGCTCAGCACGGTGAACCAGGACGGCAAGGAAGTCGTCACCGGTTCGGCGTCCGCGCGCATCGACCCGTAGCGCGCAACCGACACATCGAGGGGCGGCCACCGCGCAGATCGCGTGGGGGTCGCCCCTCTGCTATCACCCTTCGATGGCACTCCTCGACGACCTGACCGACCTCGAACGGCGCTGGCGCGCCCTCGCGCCACCCGAGGCGAGCGACGCGGCACGCGCCGTCTACCAGCGCACGCGTCTGTGGACGAGCGGCAACCTCCCCGCCGTCGATATGCCGTACGACCCGCGACGCGAGGACCACTGGGCGGCGGCGGCCCGCATCGCGGACTACGCTGCGGCGCTGCCCGACGCCGGTACTGTCATCGACATCGGCCCCGGTGACGGCTGGCCCTCGATCCCGCTGGCGCAGGCGATGCCGCACGCGCGCCTCGTGGGCGTCGACCCCGCGCCCCGCCGTACCGAGGTGTGCATAGCCAACGCGTCGCGGCTTGGCGTGGGGAACGCCTCGTTCGTCACGGCGTCGGCGGACGCGCTGCCGTTCGCGGACGCCGCGGTCGACCTCGTCACGGCGGCGGCCTCGCTGGAGGAGACGCCGAGGCCGGAGACGGTGTTCGGCGAGATCGTGCGCGTGCTGCGTCCGGGCGGCGTGCTCCGTGCGTCCTACCAGGTCTGGCGGCTGCCCACGCCGGAGATCGAGACCGTAGCGCTGACCGAGGCCGTCGATGGCCTGCTGTACGTCTACGCGCGCCGCTCGCAGGTGCCCGCCCGCGAGCGCCGCTACATCCTGCTCCTGCCCTCGGACGGCGCGGCTGCCGACGCCCATCGCGACGCCCTGATCGCTAGTGCGGAGGAGCCGAGGGCGTACGGCGAAACGTTGCTGCGCGCCGGCTCACTGCTGGGTGCGCCACTGCTCGAACGCCTCGCGCCGCTGGCCCGCGCCTCGATGGTCGTGGAGCTGCGACGCTGGACGACACCGTGGCTCGTCGAGGCGCTGCGGGCTGCCGGCTTCCGCGACGTACGCGCGACACAGCACGCCGGTGACCTCGCACGCGCGGTCGCACGACGCCTCGTGGCGTCGGGCGACATCGATGCGGTGGCGGGGCAGTTTGAGGTGCTGACGCGCGCCCTCGGCGAGGCGGCCGGGACGCTGCCCGGCGAGGAGATGGTGACGGCGATCCGTTAGATGTGGTTGGAGGACTTCGATGGCTGAACCGTTCCTGAACGCCGCGACGACGTTCCTCGTCGCCGACGTGGAGCGCACGATCGAGTGGTACGAGCGGGTGCTTGGATTCGAAGTGGCGACCTCGATGCGCGGTCACGGGCCGGGGCAGGACGACGACATCGACGATGAACACGAGCACTCCGGCCCGGTCGTATTCGCGATCATCCAACGCGGCGATGTCGCGATCATGCTCGCCGCGACTACCGAGGTGGTCCGCCCGAACTACGCCTACCCCGGCGCCTCCGAGGCCATCGATCTGTACGTCTGGATGGCAGAGCCCCAGGACGTCGCCGACCTTCACGACGTGTGCGAACAGCGAGGTGTCCCGGCAGTCCGTCCGCTGGGCGAGTCGTTCTACGACATGGTTGAGTTCGCGATTGCTGACTGCGACGGCCGGATCATCGTCTTCGGAGCCTGACGGACGGCCTCGATGCCGGGCGGGGCGGGCTCGGCTACACTGCTGCGCGCCGCAGACGGCGGCACTGAGGAGACCGCCATGCCCGGACCGCTCGACAACATTCGTGTGATCGATCTGACCAATGGCTCAGTGGGTGGCATCACCACCATGGTGCTCGCCGACTTCGGCGCGGACGTCATCAAGGTCGAGCGTCCCGGTGGCGACCCCTTCCGCTTCATGCCCTCCGCGCCGATGTGGCTACGCGGCAAGCGCTCGGTCGAGCTCGACCTGAAGCGCGAGGTCGAGCGCGAGCGCCTCGCCCGTTTCGTCGAGACCGCCGACGTCGTCGTCACCTCGTTCCGAGGTCAGGCGGCGGTGGACCTCGGCTGCGACTACGACGTGCTGGCGTACCGCAACCCGGGCATCGTGTACTGCAACATCTCCGGCTTCGGCCCGTACGGCCCGTACGTCGGCTACCCCGGCTACGAGGGCGTCGTCGCGGCGAAGGTCGGACGGATGATGTCGTTCTCCGGTGTCGCGCCCAGGCCGGGGCCGCAGTTCGCCGCGGTGCAGGTCGCCTCGCACGCGTCGTCGCAGGCGGCGGTCACCGGGATCATCGCCGGGCTCGTCGCTCGCGAACGCCTCGGCTACGGGCAATACCTAGAGACGAGCCTGCTGCAGGGGTTGATGTCGTACGACATGGGCGGGCTGCTGATGGCCTCGCTGCGCGAGCGCGAGCCGGAGAAGTGGCCCGCGCCGCCGCCGCCGCTGATGCCCACGATCAACTACCACCCCGCCGCGACGAAGGACGGCAAGTGGATCCAGATGGGCAACCTGCTCCAGCACCTGTTCGACAACTACGTCGCCGCGGCGGACCTGATGGACATCTACGCGGACGATGACCACGTGGGGTCGCCAGCCACATGGAAGGAAGAGGTGCGCGAGGCGTTCCGCGACCGGATGCTCGCTCACATGCGCACCAAGACCATCGATGAGTGGATGGAGATCTTCATCGCCAACGGCGGTGTCGTCGCCCACCCGTACCACACCACCACCGAGGCGCTCGATGACCCGGATGTCCTCGCGAACGGCCACGTAGTCGAGGTGAAGGACCCCCGAGGGTCACGGCTGAAGTCGGCGACCTCCGTGATGGAGGCTGTCCTCGGGTTCTACGGGGAGGCGAAACACGAACGCCCATCGATGCGCGAGATCGGCCTCGTCGCGCGGCTGACGGAGACCCCCGGCGCCGTCCGCGGCGAGATCCCGGCCGTCGGCCAGCACACGATGTCTGTCCTGAGCGAGCCGAAGCGCGCGACGTGGCAGTCGAAGGTTGGTGAGCAGCAGCCCACCGCGGCCCTCGAGGGTGTGATCGTCCTCGACTTCTCGACGATCATCGCGGCGCCGCTTGGCTGTTCGCACCTCGCGGACCTCGGCGCGCGCGTGATCAAGATCGAGCAGGTCGGTGGCGACCCGTGGCGATGGATGGGGAACGGCTCGCTCGGCGCTCTGAAGACGAACGCCGGCAAAGAGAGCATCTCCGTCGACCTGAAAGACCCGCAGGGGCAGGCGGTCGTCCACGCGCTGATCGCGAAGGCCGACATTATCGTGCACAACTTCCGGCCCGGTGTCCCGGAACGCCTCGGCATCTCCTACGAGCACGCGAAAGCCGTGAAGCCGGACATCGTCTACGTGAACGTGAACGGCTACGGGCCGGACGGCCCCGGGGCACACCGCCCGGCGACGCACCCGATCCCCGGGGCGGCCCTCGGCGGCGCGCAGTACCAGGCGGGTGGCATGCCCCCGGTGTCCGACGACCTGAAGGTGCTCCGCGAGGGCGCTCGGCGGCTGTTCAAGGCGAACGAGGTCAACCCTGATCCCAACACCTCGGCGGTCGTGGCGACGACGGCGATGCTCGGCCTCTGGGCGAAGCAGCGGACTGGCAAAGGACAGGAGATCTTCATCGACATGATGGGGGCGAACGCGTACGCGAACTCGGACGATTTCTTCTGGTACGAGGACCGCGAGCCACGTCCCGCCATCGACGAGGGCCTGCATGGCACCGGCCCGCTCTACCGGCTCTATGAGTGCAAAGAGGGTTGGGTCTTCCTCGGCATGATGCTGGAGAAGGAGTGGGTGCGCTTCTGCCGTCGCATCGGCAGCCCGGAACTGGCCATCGACCCGCGCTTCAACACGCGGGAGGCGCGTGAAGCCAACGCCGAGGCCCTCACCCACCTCCTGAGCGAGTTGTTCCGCACCGACACCGCCGACGAGTGGGAGAAACTCCTGACCGTCGCGGGCATCGGCTGTGTGCGCGCGGACGGCCCGGTGCCGGCGGAGTTCTTCCACCGCGACGAGCAGATGAAAGTGAATGAGTACACCTCGACAGTGGAACACCTCGGCCTCGGCCAGTACCAGCGTCACGGCCCCGTCGTGCGCCTGCGGCGGACGCCCGTACGGCTCCACGCCGGCCCGATGTGCGGCGAGCAGACGGACGCCCTCCTCGCCGAACTCGGCTACACCGAGGAGCAGGCGGCGGAGTTGCGCGCGAAGAACATCGTGTGGAGCGAGCCTGGCGTCGCCGTCGCGCAGGCCGCGAGGCAGGCGTAGTGCCCGACCGCCACACCGAGGTACGTGTCGCGACCGAGGCGGACATCCCGGCGTTCAACGCCGTGCCGCATTACGTGTTCGCGTCCTCACCCGAGGACGTGAACACGTAATGCAGCGATGCCCGCGCCCATTCCCGCGGAGTGCCGCCTCGGCGTCTTCGTCGACGGGAAGGTCACCACTACCTACGAGTGGATCTCCTGGCAGGTGCGGCTGAACGGCCGGCCCACCTCGATCCCTAGTGTGACCGCTGTCGGCACGTACCCGCAGTTCCGTCGCCGCGGCCACCTGCGCATGGTGATGCAGCGGGCGATGGAGGTACACCGCGAACGCGCCGAGCCGATCGTGATGCTGTGGGCCTCGATGGGTGCGATCTACCAGCGCTTCGGCTATGGGCGTGGCTCCGAGGCTGTCCACTACAACGCCGACCCACGGTTCATGGGGCTGCGCGAGCCATTCACCTGGGACGGCCACGTCCGCCTGATCGACCAGACCACCGCTGACGACCGCGCGGTCGCCGAGCGGGTCTACGACGCGTGGGCAGTGCCGCGAAACCTGGTCCCGGTCCGCGACGCCTGGCGTTGGGAGCATCTCTGGTGGGCTGCGAAGAAGGACGGCTACCACGTTGCGGTCGCCGACGATGCTGCGGGGAATGCGCGTGACTTCATCGCCTACAAGGCGAAAGAGAACTGGGTGCCCGGCGAGCCCGGCCCTGACCAGACGATGGAAATTGAGGGCTTGTTCGCACTCGACCTCGATGCTCGGCGAGCACTCTGGCAGTACGTCCGTGGGCACGACCTCGTGCTCCGCGCGAAGTTCTCCAAGGTCGATCCCGACGACCCGATCCAGGATCTGCTCCTCGAACCACGCGAGTTGCGGCGCTTCACCGGGGACGCGATGTGGGTGCGCATCGTCGACGTCCCGCGCGCCCTCGAGGCACGCCCCTACAGCGAGGCCGGTGCGCTCACGCTGCGCGTCCACGACAACCTCGCGCCGTGGAACGACACCACGTGGCGCTTCGAGACGGACGGGGAGCAGACGCGCGTCCTCCCGACCGAGGGCGCGACCGCCGACCTCGACCTCTCGATTAACGCGCTGGCGTCACTGCTGACAGGGTTCCGCACCGCGACACGCATCGAGCGCGCCGGGATGCTCTCGGGCGACCCGGACGCGGCGCACCGCACATGCCCGAGGGGTTTTAGGCTCGGCGGTCCAGCCAAGCCATCGCTTCGCGCGCGAACGCCGCCGGCTGGTCGCCCTGTACCGAGTGGCCCGCGCCCTCGATCACCACGAGTTCGGCGTCCTTCATCGACTTGATGGTCTCGGCAGCGGCCTCCGGCGAGAGGATCTTGGAGATCCCGCCGCGCATCAGCAGCGTCGGAGTCGTGATCGCGCGGACGTCGTTCCAGAGGGCCTCGCTGCGCTTTTGGCCGGCGGCCTTCGCGGCGGCCTCGTCAGCGGGCGCCGCGTCGGGGCGCTCGCGGTGAGCCTGCTTCCACGTCCAGCCCTCGGCGATCGGCTTGAGTGAGTGCATCAGGCTGTACTTCAGGTGCGCTGGCTTGCGCTGCGGGTTGAACTTGATCGCGCGGTCCAGGAAGTCCTCGAAGCGGTTCATCGTCTCCGTCTCGCGACGGAACGCCTCCATCTCGATCAGGCCCTCCTGCATCGTGACCGGCGCGATGTCCACGATGATCAGCCGCGACAGCCGGTCGGCGTGCCGTGCCGCGTAGCGGATCGAGTTCATCCCACCCATCGACATCCCGCACAGCACGACCGTGGGGAAGCCGAGGTGTTCGATGAACGCTTCGGTGTCCTTGAGCATCAGGTCGCCGTTGTCCTCGTTGGCCTGGGACTCCGGCGTCCAGCCGGTGTCGCCGTGGCCGCGCTGGTCGGGGGCGATCACGTGATAGCGCTCGCGGAGGAGCAACGCGGCCATGTCCCACGTGTGCGCCGTCAGGCTGCCGCCGTGCAGCAGTATCAGCGGCGGCAGGTGTGGGTTGCCCCAGTCGACGTAGTGGAAGTCGATGCCATTGGTCATGGCGTGGTGGTCCGTCGGCTGCACGAACTCGCGAGGCGTCAGGTTGATCGCCTCCGCGCACGCGCGCATGTCGTCCAGGTAGTTCGCAAACGGTGAGGCGGACGTGGTCATCGGGGGTTCCCTTCGAGTCCTCGCAGTTGTCGAGGCCCTGTCTCGATCCAGAGTGTCGAGGCACGCCGGATGCTACCGGATCGGCGGCTAGCCTGCTGCGATGCTGCGGCTACGCCTCGGGCTCGACGCCCAGCACCTGCTGCGTCCACAGCGCGAGGTCACGCAGGCTCTCGTTCGCGATCTGGTGCGCCATGGGGTACTCGCGGTAATCGGGGTGTCCGCCCAGCGCCTCCAGGCGAGTCTTCGAGTCGCGTGCGCGGTCGAGCGCGATCTGCGGATCCTGTGTGCCGTGCTGGATCAGTATCGGCAGCGCGGCGATCGCGGCGGGGTCTGCGGCATGCCCCGCGGCCTCGGCCTCCTCGGGGAGCCACGTCGACAGTGCCGCCACGCCGCGCCAGCGGGCCGGCTCGCCGAGCCCGAAGCGGTAGGCGATGCTGCCACCCTGCGAGAAGCCGAGGAGCGCGACGCGCTTCGGGTCGCCGCCGTACCTCACCAGGGCTTCGTCGATGAACTCGCCTACGAGGCCGATAACGCGCTCGAACTCCTCGGGCGTGCGGCGGAGGTCGCCGCTCGACGCGAACCAGGTGTAGGAGAGCGCGCCGGGCTGCAGCAGGTACTGCGCCTCCGGGAACAGCAGTAGCGACCGCCCGCCCCCGAGGAACGGCGCAAGGCCCATCAGGTCTTGCCCGTGCGCCCCGTGTCCGTGAAACGCGACGATCGTGGGGAGCAGCCCGTCGCCGCCGCTCGGATGCCAGACGCCGTGTGCGAAGTTCTGCAGGGTCATGGGTACCGCCCGATCTGCTGCGTGTCCTGTGCGGCATCGATGGTACTCGACACCCGCTCGATGTCAGGCGCGGCGGATCGCCCGATTGAAGATGAGGATCAGGACGAAGATCGTCAGGCACGTGGAGAAGAAGCCGAGCTCAGTCGAGCGGACGCCGAACTCGCTGATCAGGTGGCCCATCACCAGTGTGCCGAACGGGTTGAAGCCCGAGCCCATCTGCCACGCGGCCATGCCCCGCCCTCGCATGTCCGGGCGCAACGAGGTCTGGAACAGGGTGTTGTTGAGCGCCAGGCAGAACCCGTGGATCACGCCCGCCGTAATCAGCACCGCCAGCGATTGCCAGAGTTCGCGCGTCTGTGTGAACGCCATCACCAGCATCAGGTAGACGATCAACCCGCTGAGCGTGACCGTCCCCCGCCGCCGCAGCCGGTCACCGAGGAACGCGAGGCCCAACAACCCGAAGATCGATCCGACCCCGATGCCCGACACCAGCATCCCGTACGTCCCGGAGCCGTGTCCCAGTTCTACCCGCGCGAATAGCGGCATGAATGAGATGTACGGGTATACGAGCAGCGACGGCAGCATGTTCACGACGAGGAGGACGCGGGTCTTTGGGTCGGCGAGGACGTACTTGAAGCCCTCGATGATCTCGCGCAGGGGATTCCGCGTTGGACGGTCGGCGATCGGGCGGGCTGGGGATCGCATCATCAGCGTGTTGATGCACGCGAGACCTCGCATTGCCGCGACGAAGACGAACGGCGCGCCGAGGGAGGCCGCCGTCAGTACCCCGGCGAGCGACGGGCCGAGGATGCGCGAGATGTTCTGTGCGATCGAGTTCATCGCGATCGCGTTCGGCAGGGTGGCGGGCGTCATGAGGTCGGCCACAAACGCCTGGCGCGCGGGCTGGTTCATTGCCGTCGTCAGCGAGGTGAGCAGGCTGAACAGGTAGACGTGCCATACCTCGACGTTCCCGTTCAGCACGAGGATCGCGATCGCCGTGGCCTGCAGCGTGTCGGCCAGCGTCGCGCACACGATGACCGTGCGCCTCGGATAGCGGTCCGCGACGATCCCGCCGATCGGCGTCAGGAACAGCGAGAGCACGCCGCCGATGAAGGCGACATTGGCGAGTTGCACCGCCGAGTTCGTCAGGACGAACACCAGCCAGCCGAGCGCGATCTGCTGGCCCCACTGGCCGAAGCCAATGGAGATCGTGCTGAGGGTGAGCAAGCGGAAGTCGCGGTTGCGCAGGGACTCGAAGGCATTCGGGCGTTGCTTCGCCGGGGGCGCCGGCGAGGCGGCTGGATCGGGCTGCGCCTCGATCGCCATCGTGCTGTCCTTGCTCCCGCCCGGGCTCGGGCCCCGGTGCGGTGCGGTTCACGGGGGGATTGTCCACCTGCCGTCGAGGTCTATGAGTGCCGCTTGATCCATACCCACCGGGTAGGGGTATATTTGCTCCCGAAGGAGCCATCTCATGCCGCAAATGACCCTGTACGCCCCTGACATCACCTGCGATCACTGCATCGCCACCATCAAGACCGCCGCCACGGGTATCGAAGGCGTTCGCTTTATCGCTGGCGACCCCGACGCGCGCTCGTTCCGCCTCGACGTGCCCTCTGGCGCCGCGCTCGACGCACTCGCGGTCGCACTCGCCGACGAGGGGTACCCGCTCGGCGGGCCCGAGGACGCGCCGAGCGGTGGCGGCATGACGGCGCCGATGGCTTCGATGCCCTCGAATGTCACGATGCTGCCGATGGCAGGCGCGAAGCCGGCATTCGTCCCGACCTACCGGCCGCAAGCCTCACCAGCAGGCGCGGACGTCGTCTACTCGTGTCCCTGTGGTTCGACCACCGAGGTCTTCCACTACGACCGCAGCCGCACCGAGCAGGCACCACATGCATGCTGTAACCACCAGGTGCTGATCGCGCCGGATGCCGCCGCCCGCCTGCGCGCCCTCGATGGCTACCAGGTCATCGACGTGCAGACGGTCACGATGCCGTGGGGCCAGCCGATGGAAGCCGCAATGGCGATCGCCCGCTAGGCGGACCGAGGAGACCTCGATGGATGCAGGCACACGTGCGGATGTCCTGAAACGCCTCAACTACATCGACGGCCACCTGCAGGGTGTCCGCAAGATGATCGAGGAGGAGCAGTACTGCGTGGACGTGATGAAGCAGACCTTCGCCGTCCGCCGGGCCATCGAAAAGATGGAGGCGCAAATGCTCGAAGGTCACCTGCATCACTGCGTCCTCGACGCCGTCAAGCGTGGTGAGACAGACGAGGTGCTCGGCGAACTCGTCGAGTTGTACCGCCTCGCGAACAAGTAGGACTCGATGACCACCGCACCACCGCCTGCTCCGGCCCCGGAGCGCCTCCGCTTCGGCGTGCGCGGGATGACCTGTGCCTCTTGCGTACGCCGCGTCGAGCGCGCCCTCACGAGTGTCGAGGGTGTCGCGAGCGCTGCCGTGAACCTCGCGACCGAACAGGCCACCGTCGAGGTGCCTGCGGGCGTCGACCTTGAGGCGTTGCGGGCCGCCGTTGACCGCGCGGGATACGACCTCCGTCTACCAGACGCCGGCGAGGACGACGACGCTACCCGCCACTCGCTGGAGGCCGAACGGGCACACGAGTCGCGCGACCTCGCGCGGCGGGCAGGGTTCGCCCTCGTCATCGCGGCGGGGCTGATGACGTGGATGATCATCCACACCTACGGTGTGACTTGGTTCGGCTGGCATTGGATCCACGACATTTCGTTCGGCCTCGCGAACCGCGTGCAGCTGGCGTTCGCGCTCCCCGTGGTGACATGGGCGGCGTGGCCGATCCTGCGCGCCGCCTGGAAAGTCGGCCGTCACGGTTCGAGCGACATGAACACGCTCATCGCCGTCGGGACCCTCACCGCGTTCGCATACTCCGTCGTCGTCACTTTCGCACCGTCGGTCGTCGCGAGGGGTGGCATCGAGGTCTCCGTCTACTACGACACTGCAGCGGCGATCGTGGGCTTCGTGCTGCTCGGCCGCTGGCTGGAGGCCCGCGCGAAGGGCCAGACGTCCGAGGCCATCCGCGCCCTCCTCGCGCTGCGCCCGCAGACCGCGCGCGTGCTCGAGGGCGGCCAGGAGTTCGAGATCCCCGCGCGCGCCGTGCAGCCCGGCGACATCGTCATCGTCCGTCCGAGCGAGCAACTACCCGTGGATGGTGAGGTCGTCGAGGGCGCGTCCGCTGTCGATGAGTCGATGCTGACGGGCGAATCGCTCCCGGTCGCGAAGGGCCCCGGCGATCCAGTCTTCGGTGCCACGATGAACACGACGGGCCTGTTGCGCGTCCGTGCGACCGCGGTCGGTGCCGACTCCGCACTCGCGCGCATCGTGCGGCTGGTGGAGGAAGCACAGACCTCGAAAGCCCCCGTGCAGGCGTTGGCGGATCGGGTGGCGGCGGTGTTCGTCCCTGTGGTCTTCGTGATTGCCGCTGCGACGTTCCTCGGCTGGTGGGCGCTCGGGCCGGAGCCGCGCGTGACGCTCGGCATCCTGAACGCGGTGACCGTGCTGATCATCGCCTGCCCGTGCGCCCTCGGCCTCGCGACGCCGACCGCTGTGATGGTGGGCCTCGGCCGTGCCGCGCGCGCGGGCGTCCTCATCCGCGACGCCCAGGCACTCGAGGACGCGCGGCGCATCGACACCGTCGTCTTCGACAAGACCGGCACGATCACCGAGGGGCGTCCGTCCGTCACCGCCATCGACCTCGTACCCGAGGCTCCCGTCGACGAAGCTACCTTGCTGCGCCTCGTCGCCTCCGCCGAGCGCGGCAGCGAGCACCCCTACGCAGGCGCCGTCGTCGCCGAGGCCGAGCGTCGAGGGCTCCCGCTCGAGTGGCCCGCGACCTTCCGTGCCGCCCCTGGCCTTGGCATCGAGGCGGGCGTGGCCGTCGATGGCGTCATGCACGCGCTGCTCGTCGGGAACGCGGAACTGCTGCGCGCGTCGGGCATCGATGGCACCACACGGGGCGGGATGCGCCTCGACTTCCTCGTGGAGCAGGCGACACGCGGCGGCGCGACCGCGATCCGCGTCGCCGTTGATGGTCGCCCGGCGGGTGTGATCGCTGTCGCTGACCGCCTCCGTCCCAACGCCCGCGAGGCGATTGCGCGCCTGCGCGATGCGGGCGCCACTGTGGTGATGCTTACTGGGGACGGCCTTGCGACCGCGCGCGCCGTCGCTGCCGAGGCCGGCATCGACCGCGTCGAAGCCGACGTGCGTCCCGAGGGCAAGGCCGAGGTCATCCGCGCGCTGCAGGCCGAAGGCCGCGTCGTCGCGATGGTCGGCGACGGCATCAATGATGCGCCCGCCCTCGCCGCCGCCGATGTCGGTATCGCGATCGGTGGCGGCACGGACGTCGCGATCGAAACGGCCGCCGTGACCCTGATGCGCGCCGACCTCGGTGCCGTCGCCCGCGCCATCGAGGTCAGCCGCGCGACGATGCGGGTGATGCGCCAGAACCTCGTCTGGGCGTTCGGGTACAACGTCGTGCTGATCCCGGTCGCGGCCGGCGCGGGCTACCTGCTCTTCGAGGTCGCCCTCGATGGTGCCACGGTGCCCTCGGTGCTGCGGCCCGTGTTCGGTGCACGCGGCTTCCTCAACCCGATCGTCGCCGCCGCCGCGATGGCGTTCTCCAGCGTGAGCGTCATGACGAACAGCCTCCGCCTGCGCCGCGCGCGCATCGACTAGGTCGGGCGTCCCACCTGCCCTCGACTCCGAGGGGTAGAATCGCGCGGCGAACGACCGAGACGGTTGGGCCGGCCACTCAAGGGGACATCCATGGACTTTGCCTGGGGCGACGAACAGCGGAAGTTCCGTGCGGCGGTGCGCGAGTTCATCCAGCGCGAATGGGGCGACGGTGCCGGTGGTGGCGAGGAAGAGCGCCCGGACCGCGCGCGCGCCTACTCGAAGGCGCTCGCCTCGAACGGCTGGCTGACGATGGCGTGGCCGAAGGCGTACGGCGGCGGTGCCGCGACGCCGTGGGAGCAGATGATCTTCGCCGAAGAGTCCGCCTTCGCCAGCGCACCCACCGGTGGTCAGGGCGCTGACCGCGTCGGTCCCGTCCTCATGATCCACGGCACCGAGGAGCAGAAGCAGCAGCACCTCACCGCCATCGCCGAGGCACGCGAGGTCTGGTGCCAGGGCTACTCCGAGCCCGGCGCCGGCTCCGACCTCGCCTCGCTGCAGACGCGTGCGGTGCGCGACGGCGACGACTACGTGCTCAACGGCCAGAAGATCTGGACGAGCGGCGCGCAGAACGCCGACTGGATCCACGTCCTCACGCGCAGCGATCCCGACGCCCCCAAGCATCGAGGCATCACTTACCTCATGATCCCGATGAACACGCCGGGCATCTCGATTTGCCCGATCGTCCAGATGCACGGCGCGGCCGGCTTCAACGAGACCTTCTTCGAGGACGTGCGCGTACCGGCCGTGAACGTGATCGGCGAACACAACCGAGGTTGGTACGTCGCCGCCACCGCCCTCGACTTCGAGCGCAGCGGCATCCAGCGCATGGCCGCCGCCGTCGGCCCGTTCGAGCGCCTGCTGACGCACGCGCAGACCAACGCGAAGTCGCTCGCGGGCACGCACCGGACGGCCGTCGCCGACACCGCCATCGAGGTGGAGGTGGCGCGCCTCCTCGGCTACCGCGTGACGTGGATGCAGTCCGCCGGCCTGGTGCCCAACCAGGAATCGAGCATGTCCAAGATGTTCGGCTCCGAGTTGCAGCAGCGGAGCGCGCGGCGTGGCCTCAACATGCTCGGGCTCGCCGGTACGCTGAAGCCCGGCAACCCGCAGGCCGCAATGGGCGGCGAGTTCTGCGACCTGTACATGCGCACCGTCTCCGTGACGATCGCCGCCGGCACGTCCGAGATCCAGCGCAACATCATCGCGACACGCGGCCTCGGCCTGCCGCGCGGCTAGCGGACCATCGAGGGAAACGGGCCGCGGTTGACGCGCCTCCGCGCAGGCCGCAGGATGCGGCCACATCGCACGCCCCGAGGGCTCAGGAGGACGCCATGACTGCATTGCCGACCCGGACGTCCACCCTGCCTGCCTCGCGCGCCGCGTAACGAGCACTACCCAACCGCTCGCCGCGTCAGCACGGGGCGTCTGACCCCGGAGTCTGCATGCCTTCATCTCATTGGTTACGACGGCCGACGCTGCTGCCCGGCCGTCCGAGTGATTCTGCTCGTCTCTACTTGCGGCTCGCTGGTCTCAGCGGCTTCGCGAACGCCGCTGGCCTCGTGCTCTACGCCTACTATGCCGTCCGCGTCGCCGGACTGTCGCCGCTCGAACTCGTCCTCGCGGGGACGGTGCTCGAGTTGGCGGCGTTCCTGTTCGAGATCCCCACCGGGGTCGTCGCCGATCTGATCTCACGACGGCTCTCAGTGGTCGTCGGTTATCTCCTCGTTGGCCTCGGTTTCCTCTTGATGGGGGCGGCGCCCACCTTCCTCGCCATTGCCGGCGGCCAGTTCGTCTGGGGCGTCGGCTTCACCTTCGTCAGCGGAGCGCGTGAGGCGTGGCTCGCTGACGAGGTGGGCGACGACGCGGCGGGCCCGCTCTACCCCGCCTTTGCGAGGCGTCGCCAGGTTGGGGCGCTCCTCGGCGGGTTCGTCGGCGTCGGCATCGGCTGGTGGTGGACGGCGGGCACGCTGCTCACCGGTGGTGTGCTGTATGCCGCCGCCGGCGTCTACCTCATGTTCGTGATGACCGAACGCGGCTTCGCCCCAGCACCTCGCGAGGGCCGCGCGAACTGGCGCACGCCGTTCGAGCAGGCCTCAGCCGGGTTGCGCGCCGCGCGCGCGCGCCCGGTGGTGGTGACGGCGCTGCTGACGACGTTGCTGATGGGTGCGTCGTCCGAGTCGTTCGACCGACTGTGGGGCTTCCACCTCATCAACTCGTTCGATGGCCTGCCGGACGTGATGCCGGAGGCGCTGTTCTTCGGACTCGTCCAACTCGTCGCGCAACTCGGTTCGATCGCCGCTCTGCGCATCGCGCAGTCGAGGACGGACTTCAACAGTTCCAGCAGCGTGGCTGTCGGGCTCATCGGGTCGAACGTCGTGATCATCGCCACGATGATCCTGTTCGCGGGCGCGCCGGTCTTCGCGATCGCACTCGTCGGCGCGTGGATCACTTTCTGGGCACGCGCGATCGAGGAGCCGTTCGCCACCGCCTGGGTGAACCGAGGGCTTCCATCCGCCACGCGCGCGACGGTGCTCTCGACGATGGGGCAGTCGAACGCCCTCGGGCAGATCGCCGGTGGGCCGCTCTTCGGCCTGCTGGCTGCTGCGGCGGGTGTCCGCGTGTCGATGGCGACGGCCGCGCTCGTCCTCGTCCCCGCGGTTGCGCTCTACTGGCGGCATCGAGTCGTCACGCCGGACGAGGCCGTCGAGGCGCCAGCCTAGTGATCCGCCATCGAGACTAGCGGCGCGGGAACGGGTCGCGGTCGAGCACCGTGACCGCGATCTGTTCCAGCGCTCGCGCCTCGATCGGCGGGTTCACGAGGCCGGTGCGCACGTCGCGGAAGTACCGCTCGAGCGGGTGGGCACGTTCGAGGCCCGCGCCGCCGACCACACGCAGCGCCAGGTCAGTGACCTCGATCGCCGTCTCGGTGGCGAGGCGCTTCGCGACCTGCATCAGCGGGCTCGCCGCCGAACGCTCCTCACGCGGGAGTTCGAGGTGCTCGGCGGTGGTCAGGAGCACGATGCGTGCCGCGAGCAATGCTGCCTCCATCCGCGCGATCTGCTCGCGCACGTGGGGGATCTTGCCGATCGGTGCGGGGTACCCCGTCGGCTGGCGCGTCTGCGCGAAGTGCACCGTGAAGTCGCGTGCCGCCTCCGCCACGCCGAGGTTCGCCGCGCCGACCAGCATCCCGAACCAGCCCTCATTGCCGTCGGCGCGCGGTGCGTTGCCGAGGGTCGCCGGGTTCCAGCGCCGCATGATGTCGTCGTCGGTCAGCGCGATGTTGTCGTAGAGGATATCGTGTGATCCCGTGCTGCGCATGCCGATGACGTCCCACGTCTCCTCGACACTCACGCCCGGCTGCTTCAGCCGCACGAGGATCGTCGCGACATCGCCGGAGCCGTCCTCGACCGCCACCAGCGAGGTGGCGTAGGCCAGCACCGGCGCCAGCGTCGCGAAGTCCTTGCGGCCGCTCAGCCGCCACCGTCCGGGCCCGTCCGGGGTGATCGAGGTCGCGGGCCGCCCGCCACCGCGAGGCGACCCCATCGCGGGCTCGCTGTTGATCGCGTTCACCAGCGCGCCGTCCCGCACGACGTCCGCGAAGACGCGCGCCCGGGCGGCGTCAGGCCAGTTGTGCGCCGTGCCCTCGTTGCCCACGGTCATCAGGTGCATGCCCGCGGACAGCGCGGTCGAGCCGTCGCCCTTCGCCAGGGTCAGTTGCGCGAGCACGAGGTCGCTCAGTCCGTGCCCGCCACCGCCCTCCGCCACCGGGATCGGGGAGGCGAGGTAGCCCGAGGTGCGCATCGCCTCGAATGCCTCGACCGGGAACGAGCCTTCGAGGTCGTGACGCTGCGCATGTTCTGCAGCGACCACCGCGATGCCACGCGCGACCTCGATCAGCCGCTCCTGCGCTTCGGTCTTCGGCCACATGACCTTCGAGGGCATCGCGAACCTCGCTCTCTCGCGGTGGTTGTCGAGGCTCGCGCTAGTAGTGGATCGAGCGGAGCGCGCCACCGCCGGCCGCGATCGTGTCCCCGTTTAGCGCGATCGATAGCGGTGACGCGAGGAACGCGACCACCGCTGCGATGTCGCTGGCGTCGATCAACTTCCGCACCGTGTTGCCCTCGGCCATCTGGCGTTCCACCTCGTCGGTGGTGACGCCCTGCGAGGCCGCACGACGTGCGATGACGCCTGCCGTCGCCTCGGTGCGCGTCAGGCCGGGGTGGACGACGGTCACGTTCACCCCCAGCGGTCCGAGTTCCTCCGCGAGGTTCTTCGTCAGCGCGGCGACGGCGACGTTGCGCATCGACCCGATGAGCGAGCCGGTCTGCCGCGCTGCGAGCCCGGAGATGTTGATGATGCGGCCCCAGCCGTTCGCGGTCATATGCGGCGCTGCTTCGCGCGCGCAGCGGAGGTAGCCCATCACCTTCACGTTCATGTCCTCGTTGAAGGCGTCGTCCGTGATGTCCGCGAGCTTCGGCGGCGGCTGCTGCCCACCCGGTTTCGCCGCCGCGTTCACGAGGATGTCCACACCCCCGAGGCGTGACACCACGAGCCGCATCATCCCGCGCACCGACTCGTCCACCCCGGTGTCGCACGCGACCC
The DNA here is from genome assembly GCA_947446155.1 of Chloroflexota bacterium. The sequence goes on from CANFFZ010000029.1 coordinate 16,859, forward strand.
CTATGACTGTCCGCCCGGTCGCGCTCGCGATCTCCGTGGCCGCGGCGTCGAGGTCGGCCTGCGTCCGCGACACGAGCGCGACGTCGCACCCCTCGCGCGCGAGGGTCAGCGCAATCGCCTTCCCGATCCCCTTGCTGCCGCCGGTCACCACCGCGCGCTTGCCCGTGAGTTGCAGGTCCATCGTATCGCCATCCCCTCGTGCCCCGCGCTCGGTCACGCGCGCTCGGTACGTCGCGCACGGTACGCCGCGGGCGGACTCGTTGGGTACACTCAGCACCCAGTCAGTCAGGGAGCGCCGCATGAACCCCATCGTCCACTTCGAAATCATGGCCGGCCCCGGCCAGGACAAGCAGAAACTCCAGCAGTTCTACGCGCGCACCTTCGACTGGAACGTCGACACCGACAACCCCTTCGACTACGGCATGGTCGACCCCGGCGCGAGCAAGTCCGGCGAGCGCGGCATCGCCGGCGCCATAGACGCCTCCGAGGACGGCCCAGACGTCATCGTCTACATCGAAGTCGACGACCCGCAGAAATACATGGACCGCGCGCTCGCCAACGGCGGCACCCAGGTCATGCCCGTCACCGTCATCCCCGGCGCCGTCACCATGGCCCAGTTTAAAGACCCCTCAGGCAACCTCATGGGCATCGTGGCCAGCGCAACGCCGCCGGGGGAGTAGGACGTCATGATCCCCCGAGCGTCCGTCGAGCGTGCTGCATTCCAGGAGCGTTTTGAGCGAGCAACCGCGACACCTCTGCTTGTTCTCTCGTTGGTGTTCCTTGTTGTGATCCTGTTGCCGACCGCGACGACCGTTCCGGCGCGCTTCGAACCCGGGTTAGTTGCCATTGAGTGCTTGATCTGAGGTGCCTTCGCGGCTGAGCTATTGGCGAACCTGTACCTCTCTCCAAAGCGCCTGCCTTTTCTGCGGTCTCACTGGTTCGATGTAGTCATCGTTGCTGTGCCAATCTTTCGTCCGCTGCGACTCGCACGCAGCACTCGACTGCTCCGCGTCCTTCGCGGTACACGGGTGATGGCCGCCGCCTTTCGGTTCGCGCACGTCCTGAAAATTGTCTTGACGAAGAAAGGTCTCCACTACGTCCTGCTCGTGGGGCTCGTGATCATCGTTGCCGCTTCGGTGGCGGCTACAAGGTTCGAGAGCGGTGGATCGGGAACAATCACCGACCTTCCGACCGCGTTCTGGTGGGCAATCTCCACGGTCACCACGGTTGGATACGGTGACGCCTATCCGGTCACACCCGAAGGCCGTGGTCTCGCTGTCCTGCTCATGGTGGTCGGCGTTGCCACATTCGGAGCGCTGACGGCCAGCATCACGTCCTACTTCGTCTCGGGGGCCGAAGAGAAGGTGGAGGTCAGCCTAGAAGACATCCTGGCTGAGGTACGACGGCTTGAGGCGCGTGTTGAGGAACTCAGCGAGCGACTGCCCGGCTAGCGCGCCCCCACCGGCGTCGCGATCTCCGCCGGCAACCCATCGATGAACGTGACGGCGCGGCCACGCTGGGCGGGGACGCGGTTGCCGAAGAGGAGGCCCGTCAGGTTCGCCGGGTCGGTCGAGGCGACGGTGACGGGGATGCCGTCGAGGGGTTCGTTGCGGATGGCGCGGAGCAAGGGGATCGCCTCCGGGTGGGCGAACTGCTCACCGGCGACGCCCATCACGAAGCGGCCCCCGCGCACCACCCCGCGCGCTTCGAGGCGGCGGAGTGCCTTCATCACCAGACGCCACGGGATCGTCATCGGCTCGCGCGTCGTCACGTCACGGAAGAGCACTCCGTAGCGGTCGAGGAGCACGCGCGCGATCTGCTCGGCGAGGGCGTCCTCGTCGGTGGGGTCCACCTCGGGTGTCTGGACGACGGCCCAGCGGCCCGGAGGGCCACCGCCCGCGAAGAGGCCGCCACGCAGGTAATTCCCGCCGCGTCGCCCATCACCTCGACCGTTACGCCGCCGGCCGCCGGCGATCTCGCGCAGCCCCTGGAAGCCGTCCGAGGCGAGCAGGCCCGCCGCGATCAGCGAGCGCATGCCGTCCTCGACGTCCGTCACGAGGCGACGCGTCCCGCTGACGATCTCGTTGAAGAACAGCGCGCCCTTGTCGCGTAGCAGCGCGATCACCTCGCCGGCCGCGCCGCCAGCGGGGTCAGGGGCCTCGGCGGGTGCGTAGTGGCGTGTGGCCGCGAGGAGTGCTGGCATGTCCGGCCGCAGCGCGAGCGTCACGGGCGTTGCCCTCGTCGCCGCGGTGCCGAGGAGGTGCGGGCCGTCCGGGTTCGCCTTGCGAGGCGTGAGCCGCGCCCACGTCACTTCGCCCGCGAGGCAGAGTTCGTCCAGCCAGGAGGCGTGGTACTCCTTCATGCGCGCGCGCAGCAGTTCGCCCTCCCACGTGCTCGCCGGGGCCTCGAAGCCCTGGAGGCGGGTGATCAATGCGCGCAGGCCGCCGCGACCCTCCACGAGCGTGCGCGGGTCGAGGTGCTGCCAGCGCAGCAGGAAGCGCATGTAGTCCTGCTTCGACACCGGGTCGATCTCGCGGTGCAGCCGGTCGAGGGTGTAGCGGTGGATGCGCGCGAGCAGGCGGCGGTCGCACCACTCGTCCTCGCGCACGCCCGGCGTGTAGTGCCCGCGCAGCACGAAGCCCTGTGCCTCCACCATCGTCAGCCCGTGGACCACGTCCTGTTCGGCCAGCGCCGATCGCGTCGCGAACATCGAGGCCGTCGCCACGCCGATCGCCTCGGCGTGTCCGCGCAGCAGCAGCATCCGTGCGCCCTCGCGGTGCTCCACGGGCAGTAGTGCCGCCGCGGGGACATCAAGCACGAACGACTCAGCCTCGGGATAGAGCAGCCGCACGGCCTCGAGGTGTTCGGCGGCGAACCAGATCCGCCCGCGCGCGGTGTCGAGGGCCGCCGCACGCTTCTGCGCTGCGAGTTCCGCGAGCCAGTCCGTCCAGTCCTCCACCACCGTCTCCGCGACGGCGACAAGGTTGAGCAAGGCGTCGTGCGTCTCTTCGGCATTGCGCGGGTCCGGCCACGCCTCGTCCGCCACGCGCTCGATCGCCTCCGGGTCGAGCGCGCCGAGGTCGCGCTCGTTCGTCGGCAGTCCGCGACGCAGGCTGACGGCGCGCGTGCGGCGCTCCTCGAGTGGTGCGTCATCGAGGAAGGTGTACGGGCGGCCGTTGATGATCTCGTGCGCCATCACGGAGGGCTCGACGGTCTCGCGTGCGTGGTAGCGGATCTCGCCTGCGCGCACCCGTTCGAGGACGTGCGTCAGGCCCTCGACGTCCATCGCCTCGAAGAGACAGTCGCGCATCGTCTGGCGCATCAGCGGGTGGTCGGGAAGGTGCAGCGGCTCGGTCATGTTCTCCTGGCAGCCGGCCTGCTCCGGGAACACCGCCGCCATCAGG
>CANFFZ010000030.1 GCA_947446155.1 Chloroflexota bacterium
GGCGGCAACAAAGTAACTGGCGACCGACAACTCGCCCTCGCGGCCTAACTAAGCCGTGACGTGGCCAGCCACCTCGCCCCGACGGGTGGCTGAACCGCGACGCAATGCCGGGGTGCTGCGGACTGCCGCGTCTCAGGACGCTCCGCCTAAGACTACTGAGACTGGTCGGAACTACCTGCCGCCATAGGAGGGGTCCGACGAGAAGAACTCCTGGTGGCTACGCCCGTAGACGTCCGTATCAGGTCCGCTCTGGACGGGGAGTTCGATTCTCCCCCGTCTCCACCAACTCCAAGATCCCCCGCACCGGGGAGTCTGACGGTGCGATGAGGGCCGCTGAAGAACCAGCGGTCCTCTCCATACCCGCCTCCAGGAGCGCCCGGAGTGCTGGCACCGGCACGATGCCGCAGAGGCGCTTCGAAGCCACGTCCACGTAGACACGCTCGACGAGTGGGGCCACTAACTGACGCCGCTCGTCCGGCGTCGCTTCGTTCCAGAGACCCGGTAGGTCGCTCAATAGCGCGACGACCTCAGCCGCCTCCACTGGCACATCAGCCTCCGAAAGCCTGATCTCGGCGTCGAGTGCGGCCATCCGGGCCTCGTAGTCCGCCAGGGTGAAGCCACCGTCGGCGTACGCTCGCGCAAGCCGCTGCTTCTTCGCTCGGAGGTCGGGCACGTTCGCTCCGCCTCCCTGAGTGGCACGGACAGCGATCCGCGTGCGCCAGTCCTCGGGCAATTCCAGCGAGCCGAAGATCTCTGCGAGCTGCGCATCCACCCGGTCGGCCATGAAGGATCTGTGATTCGTCTCGCACTCGACGCCGTGACGCTCTCGGTACATCGGGCGGCCCAGGTGCCCGCGTTCTGCGTGGAGGGTGCTTTGGCACCGGGCGCAGCGGATGAGGCCGCTCAGGACGCCGCGAGCGCGCCCTTCAGCGTGACGGCTGGCACCGCGGCGGCTCCGTCGGGCCTGGACGCGCTCGAACAGCGCCCCGTCGATGAGGGCCTGGTGCTGAGCGGGGAACTCCTCACCGCGGAAGACGATTCGGCCCAGATAGAACCGGCACCGGAGCATGTCCTTCACGGCGAACGGAGTGAATAGGTGCCCCTTGCGGGTGCGGAAGCCCTCGCGGTTGAGCGAGGCGGCAATCGCACCATTCGACAGTCCTGCGGCCCGTGCCGTGAAGACCCTGCAGACCGCCTCGCCCTCACGCGGCTCGATCATGGGAGCGGCCCTCGCATCAGCCGTGACGTAGCCGAACGGGATCGGACCGACGGGCAGGCCGATCTCGGCGCGCTGGCGCTGGGCCTTCAGGACGTGCAGGCCCAGCTGATCCGAAAAGAACTCTGAGACGCCGCCCATCATCGTCAATGTCAGGCGACCGGAAGGTGTCGTGTAGTCCATGTTCTCGGACACGCTCACGAAGCCGACGTCCGCCTTGCCGAGGCGTTGGAGCGCCTCGCTCTGGACGCGCATATTCCGTGCCCAGCGGTCGATGGTGTGAACGATCACTACGTCGAAGGCATGTCGGCCAGCGTCGCGCAGGAGCGCGCTCAATTGTGGACGACGCTCGATCTGGTCCGTGTGCGCGCTTACGCCCTCATCGGCGTACATCTGCGTGAGGGTGAGCCCGGACCGCTCGCAGTACCGCTCGATCTCGCGCCGCTGGGCGTCGAGGGAATGGCCGTCCACCTGCTCTTCGGTCGAGACACGGACATAGCCGGCTGCCCGCGTGCCTGTCTTCTTCATGGTTGACGCCTCCTCAGCAGGATCGCACGTGCGACTGCTGCCCATTCGTTGATCAGATGATCGATCGCCGCCCGGTCGTCCGTGTTGCTCGGGGTAATCGGGAGAGGCTCTGGGAAGGGCACAGCAGACCTCCTCGGTCTGTTCGAGCCCTTCCCAGACTCGATGGGAGCCTCTGCGCCGCCCCAAGCGACTGTGTGACGGTTCTCACCTAGACCTTTGTCTCCAAGTCGATCTCGATCTGACCATTGCCCTTCCGCCGCCAGATCAGGCGGCCGTAGCCGGTGGACTTTTCCACGATCTCGATATTCGCCTGCATCTTGGCGGTTATGGCCTCAACGATTTCGGCAGCGGCACGGCGCGTCTGATCGCTCATCCCGCCACCGCCATGAGATCCCAGAGGGCGGGCTGGGGGTACAGGATTGGGCGCCCGTTGTGACGCTCGATCACAAGGAGCCCTTCCTCTTGCAGCTGCTTCGTGAGGGCGGAGATGTTGACTCCGATTGCATCGGCAGCGTCATAGAGCAACCGCCACGAATTGGACGTTGATGCAAGGCGCCGCTGCGCCCGCTCCATAAACTGCTGGAATGAGGGCGTCACTATGAGGTGGGGGTAAGAGACGGCTGCCGCTCGCCCAGCTTCTTCTGCAAAGTACTCGCGCACCCAGTCTTGCCTTGGCGAGGCGACCGTCTTCTCGCGATGGCACGCGATCACTTGCTTGGTCAGCATGCCCGGCAATGCACCCTGTGGGCCAACTCGAAGCAGATGAAGGTCGCGCTGGACGTGTGCGGCCTCGTGCCAACACCCAACGTTCTGAACCCCGAGGACGTCCTTCACTCCCTCGATTCGCCCTGTAAGGCTATTGATAGTGACGAGGGGAAGGCCATTGAAGAGGGTCGTCTCCGCGAAGATGTGAAGCGGCAACGGGTCGTAGGCGACTTTGGCACCGAGGAAGTCTCTGAGGATCTCCGGTCCAATGAACGCCGGCGGAGGCGGTTTCTCGCCGTATGCAGCTTCGTATTCAGTGAGCGTTTTCGTCCGAAGGTCTCGGCCGAATGCCCAGGCCTCGTGCTGGATAGCGGCCATCCGGCTACTCGGAGGCATTGTTCGCCTCTAGCGAGTGGATCATGCTCGTAACGCCTCGTCGGGCCGGTACGGGGAGCCTGAGCAGACTTTCGATCGCCTCCGCGACTTCCTGCCCGTCGGCGACCGAGAGCCCATGCTTGAGAGCGAGATCGACGATCAGCGCCCCGACAGCGTCCGGAGGGGCATCGTCACGTCCAGGCCCAGCCGAGCGGTTCAACGTGGGTCCGACCGCATCCCCCCGCGCCATGATGCGGTCGAGGATCAGCCGAGGTAGGCAGTCTGCGAGTTCCAGAAGATGCGGAAGGTCCCCCTCCAGTGCCTCAGCGAGGCGGGCCACCGCGTCTGCTTGGGGGCTAGCGGAGTCGTTCTCCACGCGAGAGAGAAATGAGTACGACAGCCCAGTCTTCTCGGCGAGGGTGCCGAGGCTCCACTTTTTCTCGCGGCGGAGCCGCCTGATGGTCTCGCCAAAGGTCAGTCGCTCGTCCATGTGCTCATGGTAGCGAATATTGACCGACCGATCAAGAAGGTCGGAACAAGCAGTTTCCTCAGATTCTACCCGGGGCGCCCGGCGGTCACGGACACACCCGCTCAACGCGGACGAGCAGAAACTCCCCGAGCGGGAGGTGCGGGTCGAGGGTGTAGGCGAAGCCCTCGATCCCTCGGTGATCGAAGTCGTGCTCCATGTAGACGCCGCCGGTTCCGACGATCCAGCGGAACTCCGCGCCATCCCTGATCAGGCCGTTGGCCCGCCGCATCGCGACGATCTCGCGCCTTCCGCGAGTGGCCTGGGAATGGAATTATTTCCAGAGGTGCGCCCAGAACGCGGTCGACGTGACAGCGGGCAGCCGGCGTATCCCCGTGGACACGACGACCTCTACCTCGGGAGGTTTTGCGACGATCCAGTCGAGGCCCTTGCCTGGTGGTGGTTTCGGTGGCATCTGATCTCCCCTTCGCGCGATCAAGTGTCGCGTGAAGGGGAGGGATCTCCGAGCGCCTGTGTCACTCCTGGCGCTGACCCGGTTGGGATAGCGGACCAGGCCAAAGCCGACGAATCAGGGCGAGCTCTCCGCTGCCGGGCAGACGCCCGTTAACCCAGAGATGTTCTGCGCCTTACATGGCGTGAACCGACGCGCGTTCACCGGCACGTAGCCTCCAACCGAGGTCGAGTGACACCTCGACTCGGAAGGGAACGCGCGTGCTGGAAGTGCGCAATGTGCGTCATGTGTATCCCAACGGGTACCAGGCGCTGAACGACGTCTCACTCACCGTCCAGGACGGCGAGGTCGCAGCGATCATCGGACGCTCCGGCGCCGGCAAATCAACTCTCTTGCGATGCATCAACGGCATGGAGCGCGCCGCGGCAGGCTCCATCCACATCGACGGGGTCGATGTCGTGCAGGCACACGGCGAGGGACTCCGCCAGATTCAGGCGCAGGTCGGCTTCATCTGGCAGGAATACAACCTCGTTGAGCGATTGTCCGTGATGAACAACGTGCTGTCGGGCCGCCTGGGGCGACGGCAGGACGCGGGTACCACCCTCTTCCACTTCGACCGGTTTGACCGCGAGGTGGCAGTCCATTCGCTCGAGAAAGTGAACATGCTGCATCGAGCACAGTTTCGTGCCGACCGGCTCTCCGGTGGTGAGAAGCAGCGTGTCTCGATCGCACGGGCGATTGCGCAGGGGCCGCGCGTCATCCTGGCTGACGAGCCAGTCGCCAGCCTCGACCCGGAACTCTCAGAGCAAGTGATCGAGGACCTCGTCCGCGTCGCGCGTGACGAGGGCGTGCCCACACTGATCAATCTGCATGACGTGGAACTCGCGGTGCAGTTCTGCGACCGCATCGTGGCTATCGCGCAGGGAATCGTCGTGTACGACGGCCCGCCGTCCGGACTCACGGACGAGGTGCTCAACCGTACCTACCGCTTCGACCGGAACTGGAAGTCGTACGCCCGCGGAGTGGTGGCGGAGGCTTCAGCCGCCGTAGCGGCTGCCGCCCACGCTGGCGTGCCGGTCGAGGCTCACGCCGGGCTGCGCGGGGCGCCGCCGGAGCGTGACGCGGATCTCGTGGGGAGCGTGCGCTGATGGCCCAGGCGACTCAACCCATGCAGGGCGCGGCCAGCGGCGCCGGCCAGATTACCGAGGCGGCACGCGCCGATCTGCTCCGCGTGTGGCCGCGGCTCTCGCTCTCGCGCCTGATCACCGTGCTACTCGTGGGAACGCTGTTCCTGTGGGGACTTGACGCGACGAACGCCAAGCCCGGCGAACTGGTCAGTGGCATCCCGCACATCAAGAATTTCGTCGTGCGGATGTTCCCGCCACGGTTCGAGACGGTGACGGAGACTCTGCAGACGCCTGCGATCTCCCTGGGATTCGTCACCTTTCCGCGCGTGGGGTTTGAGAGCGTGACCTTCCCGTTCCCCGAAGTCCTCTATGCGGTCGTCCAGACCGTACAGATTGCGATCATCGGCACGGTCTTCGCGATCATCCTCTCTATTCCGTTCGCGCTGCTCGCAGCACGAAACATCTCCCCGCATCCGCTCGTCTACCAGGGGACCCGGATGCTGATGAACGCCAACCGAGCGATCCCGGACATCATCTTCGCGTTGGTCTTCGTGGCCGCGGTCGGCCTCGGCCCGTTCGGGGGCGTCCTCGCGCTGGCGGTCGGGTCGATCGGCTTTATGGCGAAGGTCTTCGCGGAAGCGATCGAGGCAATTGACCCGCAGCAGGTCCAGGCGATCCGAGCGACAGGCGCGAACCGGTGGCAGGTGATCTCGTTCGCGGTAGTGCCCCAGGCAATGCCGCTGGTGCTGTCGTACGCATTGCTGCTGTTCGAGAGCAATGTGCGCTCGGCCACGATCCTCGGTCTCGTTGGCGCGGGGGGCGTCGGGTTCACCCTCTCGAAGTACATGGCGCTGTTCCAGTACGACCTGCTGCTCGGTGCCCTGATCTTCATCGTGCTGATGGTGACGGTCGTGGACCGCTTCAGCGACATGGCGCGCAGGCGCTTCATCTAGGAATCCACACGGCAATACGCCGGACCATCCAACGAATAGTGATTGCAGAGAGACGCGAAGGGCTGGGGAAGCATGAACCGACACTGGCGACAATTCGTTGTGGGGGTGGGGGCCCTCGCTGCCCTCGTCGCAGGGGCCGCATGTGGCGGCGACACGGTCGAGCCGAAAGGAGCGACTTCGGGCTCGCAGCCTGCCGTCGCTGCGACGGTCGACCCGAAAAAGGACTGGCCCAAGAAGTTTGTCCTGGGTTACTTCGGTGGCGACGACGCTGAGGCGACCCTTAAGCGGCAAGACCCGTTCAGGAAGTACCTCGAGGGCCGGCTCGGCATGCCGGTGGAGTTGTTCACTGGTACCTCGTATGGCGCGGTGATCGAGGGGATGCGCGCGGGCCGTGTCGACGCGATGGTCGTCGGGCCGTTCGCGTACGTCCTCGCGGTCCAGGAGGCGAAGGCCGAGGCGATTGGTGTCTACGTCTCGTGCCCGGCGTCCCAGAAGGACTGTGTCTACAACCCCAGTGCGCCTCCCTTCTACCAGTCGGTCGTCTTCACCAAGAAGGGGAGCGGCATCACCAAGTTGGAAGACTTCCGCGGGAAGGGCTTCAACTTCGTCGACCCGGCGTCTGCGTCTGGCCACCTCGCGCCCAAGACCCTCCTCATCAAGCGTGGCTTCGACCCAGACAAGGAATTCAAGACTGTGTTCGCCGGTAGTCACCCGACCTCCGTCCTCTCGGTGTGGAACGGGAAGGCGACGGGCGGAGCGACGAACGAGAGCAACCTCCTCACACTGGTGAACGGGAAGCAGATCGAGGCTTGCATGTGGAAGGACGGGCAGATCTCGAAGCCCCGTACGCCAGAGGAGATCAAGAAGACCTTCGACGAGTGCCCTGAGGGCAAGATCGCCATCCTGGACGTGACGGACCCGATCCCTTCGACGGCCTTCGGTATCCGGTCGGAGATGCCTGCCACGTTCAAGCAGGCCGTGAAGGATGCCCTCCTCGGGATGAAGGACGACGCCGCGCTCGTCGCGACCGCCCGCTACTGGTACGCGGACCCGCACCAGGAGCTTGGCCTGAAGACGCTCGACGCTTTCTACAACCCGCTCCGGGACATCGCGAAGCTCCTCAAGTTGGACTTGAAGGAACTCGCTGAGAAGGGTTAGCCAGCACACCCCACGGCCGGGCGCATGCCCCAGCGCCCGGCCGTACAGAACTCATGGACCCGAGGGAGTACCGATGCGACGTGAAGAACGGCTGGAGGCGATGGGCGTGGCCGACGGGGACGCCCTCGTCGCCCTCGCGGACGAGGTGCTCGGCACCTTTGAGATCGAAGTCACACGCGGACCGACGGTCGGGCTGCTGATGGTGCGGGTGGAGGAGCCGGTCGAACGGCTGCCCTTCAACTTCACCGAGGTCACCGTCTCGGAGGCAGAGGTCGGCGCCGGCAGCCATCGGGGCTACGCGATGCTGATGGGCAAGCACCCAGAGCGCGCGCTCGCGGCTGCGGTCCTCGACGCGGCGGTCGAGGCAGACCACGCCCTCTCTTCACGGATCATCGAGTTCCTCGCGGCGGCGCGAGACACCGAGGCGGACGCCTGGGCAGCGCGCTGGTCGCGTGTCGCTCCGACGCGCGTGCGCTTCGAAGACGTGACGTAGGGAGCGCGAGATGACTGCACCGACGATGAGTGTCCCAGCGCAGGAGGAGCAAGCGACGTTTCGTGCGCTGCTCGACGCGATGGCGCGCCCCGGGACGGTCCACTCTCTGCCACCTCGACGTATCGAGGATGGCGAGTGGGGTGGGGCGTTGCTGGTACTCCAGGCCCTCCTCGACCACGAGGTGACGTTCCACGTGCTGAATGAGCAGTCGCTCATTCATGAGCAACTGCTCCGACGTACCGGGGCACGGTCTGCGCCGCTCGGTCAGGCCGACTTCGTCCTCGCCTCCGGAGACGCGGCGATCGCAGCCGTCGAGGATGCGCGGGAGGGTGGCTTCGAGGAACCCGAGCGCTCGGCGACGGTCGTGCTGCTCGCTGACTCGATCGGCGACGGTGGGGTGGCGCTGACTCTTTCCGGGCCAGGCATCGAATCGACCTCGACACTTCCATTCGCAGGACTGCCGGTCGCCGCATTCGAAGTGTTGCGCGGCCGGACGGTCACGTTCCCTCAGGGTGTCGATGTGATCCTCGTGGACACTGCGGGCCACGTCGCGGCGGTCCCGCGCAGTACCCGCATTGCCCTGACGACAGACACCCGCATGAAAGTCGAGGTGTAACGATGGGTTACTCATCCGTCCGTGGTGGTCTCGATGCCATCGAGCACGCGGAACGGCTCATCGACCTCACGGTCGTCGAGTCGGATCATCAGGTGGAATTGCCTCAGGTGCAGGACCACCTCCAGTTGTTGCTGGAGCAGGTGATGGGCGAGGGCGGGGTGTACGACCCCGAACTCGGCGCGCTTGCCGTGAAGCAGGCTGAGGGTGACCCAATCGAGGCGTCGTTCCTGCTCCGTGCTTACCGGACAACGCTCCCCCGTTTGGGCTACTCGTTCCCCTCGACGGGTCGGGCGATCCGCGTGATGCGTCGTATCTCCTCGGCCTTCCGGGACATCCCGGGCGGTCAGGTACTCGGCACCACGCGTGACTACACGCAGCGCCTGCTGGACTTCACGCTGACCTCGCGCCGCGAGCCGAGCACGCTGACCGTGCCGCTGGTCGATGTGCCCGAGGCTGGGGAGTTCCCGCTGGTCATCGACGCTTTGCGCGACGAGGGCCTAACGGCCCCGGCGCCACTGCGGCAGCACGACGAGGAGCCGTTCGACATTACGCGTGAGCCGATGCGCTTCCCGGCGACACGCGCCGGCCGGTTGCAGGTCCTGGCCCGCGGCGAGACGGGCGCCATGCTCTCGCTCGCGTACGCGGGCATGCGCGGCTATGGCGGAGCGCATGGCTACGTCGCCGAACTGCGGTCGGGCGACCTCCCGGTGTTGATCTCGCACCCGGTCACCGGGAACCCCGTGCGCATCGGCTGGATTCCGGTCACCGAGTGCTACCAGGTGGTCGGAGGTCAGACCTCGCTGCAAGAGGGCGAGCGACACGACTACGAAATGGGGTACGGGATCGTCACGGGTCGCAACGAGCGTAAGGCGATCTCGATGAGCATCCTCGACGGCTCGTTGAAGAAGCGCGAGAAGTCGACGCAGCCCCTCGAGGACGAGGAGTACGTCATGTACCACATCGATGCGATCGAGGCGATGGGATTCGTCGAGCACCTCAAACTGCCCCACTACGTCGACTTCACGGCGTCGTTGCAGCGCACCAGCCGCGTCCGCGAGTTGGTGCAGGCGGCACGTTCCCGTGGCTAACGTCAGCACGCTGCTCGCCGACCGCCGTGCGGAGTTCACCGGGTACTCCTTCGCCTTCCTCGACGACATGGCGAAGCGGGAAATTCGACGTTCGATCCTGAAGGCCATCGCCATCCCCGGCCACCAGGTGCCGTTCGGCTCGCGCGAGATGCCGATCGCGCGGGGCTGGGGCACGGGCGGCCTCCAGATCACACTTGCCCTCGTCGGTCCGACCGACGCGATCAAGGTCATCGACCAGGGCGACGACGCGTCGGTCAACGCCGCTAACCTCCGCCGCCTGATCGCGAAGACGACTGGCGCCACGGAGGTGTTCGCCACCAGCGAGGCGACGCTGATCCAGACACGTCACCGCATTCCAGAGGAACGCCTTGGCCCGGGCCAGGTGCTCATCTTGCAGGTTCCAGTGCCGGAGCCGCTGCGCTCGGTTGAGCGCTCCGTGGCTGTGGCCCGCGCGATGCACGCGGAGCGGGACTACGCCCGCATGTGGCTCGCGCTGTACGAGGACATCGTGCGGCGCGGTGAGGTCTCAGCCGGCGCAGGGTACCCGGTGATGGTCAACCATCGATTCATCATGGCGCCGAGCCCGATCCCGCGCTGGGACATCCCGAAGTTGCACCAGGCGGAATCGCTGTTCCTCTTTGGCGCAGGCCGCGAGAAGCGTATCTACGCGGTCCCACCGTTCACCGATGTGCGCCCACTGGAGTTCGAGGACTTCCCGTTCGACACCGAGCATTTCGACGGCAAGTCGTGCGCTCGATGCGGGGCGACGGACTCCTACCTCGCGGAGTCACCACGCGAAGACGGCACCAAACTCGCGGTGTGCTCGGACTCCTCGTACTGCGACGACACTCTGGCGGGCCGGAAGGTGGTGAACCGGTGGTAGGACTCGAACCGCTGTTGCGCGTGCGGGACTTGACGAAGGTCTACACCTCAGGCGGGCGCCGCGTCCTCGCGTGCGAGGACGTCTCATTCGACGTCTACCCCGGCGAGGTCCTTGGGATCGTGGGCGAGTCCGGGTCGGGCAAGAGCACGGTGCTCCAATGCCTGTACCAGGACGTGGCCGCGACCTCGGGGCAGGCGTTCCTCGCTTCGTATCACGGCGGCGAACGCAGCATCTTCGACGCGGATCGTCGTGAGCGTCGCGAACTGCGGACGCACCAGATCTCGATGGTCTACCAGAACCCTCGGATGGGGCTGAACTTGATGGTGACGGCCGGCGGCAACGTCGCCGAGCGATTGCTTGCGGCCGACTGGCGTCGCGTATCCGACATCCGAGGCAAGGCCTCGGACTACCTGAAGCGCACGGAAGTCCCGCTCGACCGCATGGATGACTTCCCCGCCTTCTTCTCAGGTGGTATGCAGCAGCGCGTCCAGATCGCGAAGGCACTCGCCAACGGTCCTGAACTCGTCCTCCTGGACGAACTGACGACGGGCCTCGATGTCTCCGTGCAGGCAGGCGTGCTCGACCTCGTGCGTGACATCCAGCACACCACCGGGATGACCGCGATCATCGTGTCGCACGACCTCGGCGTGATCCGCCTGCTCACGGACCGTGTGCTCGTCATGAAGGACGGGCACGTCGTGGAATCGGGCCTCACCGACCAGATCCTCGAAGACCCCCAGCACCCATACACCCAGTTGCTCGTCAACTGCGTGACTGCGTAAGGCCTGCCATGACAGACCCCATCCTCAGCGTGCGTGACCTCAGCAAGACGATCACGCTCCACATCCTCGGTGGACGCCAGGTGCATCCGCTCCGAGGTGTCTCGTTCGACCTCGAGCCCGGCGAGTTCCTCGCGGTCGTTGGGCCGTCAGGGGCCGGCAAGTCCTCGCTGCTCAAGGCGCTGTACCGCACCTACGTCGCGGATACGGGCACGGCGATGTTCCGGACAGCCTCCGGTGAGTCCGTTGACCTACTCAGCGTCCCAGAGCGGGAGATGATCCGGCTCCGACGCGAGGAGATGCGATACGTCTCGCAGTTCCTGAAGGCGCCTCCGCGCATCCCCGCAGTCGATGTCGTCGCCTCAGTCCTGACCAGTCGAGGCGTGGCGGTAGCCGAAGCCCGCGAGCGTGCAGCGGAGTCGCTGTCGACGCTCCGCATCGGGCCCGACCTGCAGACTTCGTATCCCGCGCTGTTCTCGGGCGGCGAACAGCAGCGGGTGAACGTCGCCCGTGCGCTCGTCGACCCGCCGCGGCTGCTGCTGCTGGACGAGCCGACTTCCGCCCTCGACACCGAGAACCGCGCGCGCGTCCTCGAACTCTTGCGAGAGGCACAGGGCCGCGGGACGGCCATGATCGCCATCCTGCACGACATCGAGGTACTCCGCGTCATCGCCGACCGCGTCCTCGTTCTGGAGGACGGCTACATCACGCAATACGGGCCCGTCTCCGAGATCGTCTTTTCGGACGACCTCGACGCCGGCGCCGAAGAACTCGCAGCCGCTGGAGGACACGCATGACGACAACCGCCATAACCCACGCCAATCTGGTCCTGCGCGACGAAGTGCTCGAAGACGGTGCTGTCCTCGTGGAGGATGGACGTATCGTCGAGGTCGGCCCGTGCACGAGCGTGGGCTGGCGCGGTGCCGACCACGTGGTGGACGGTGACCACAGACTGTTTGTCGTGCCGGGGCTGGTAGACACCCACTGCGACAGCCTGGAGACCGAGGTTAACCCGCGTCCGCGCGTGAACTTCGATGGTCCGTTCGCGATCCGAAACTACGAGCGCCGCGCGCTCGCCGCCGGGGTGACGACCTCGTTTCATGCAGTGACGTTCGCGAACATGGCGCGCGTCGAGCGCTCGATCAGCGATGCCTTGGACCGCACCGACCTCGTGCGTGCCGCGCGGGCGAGCGCCGGGATGGACCACCAGATCCTCCACCGCTGCGACGTGTGGACGCCGGATGGCCTTCCATCGCTGATCGAGTCGATGCGCTCGATGCCAGTTCAGGCGGTCTCGCTCAACGACCACACGCCCGGCCAGGGGCAGTACCGCGACCTGGAGACATTCAAGAAGACGATGATGGCGATGCGTGCCGCGGACCCCAACTACGATGCGGAGGCGGACATCGTTGCCCGCATCGCGGCCCGTGCGAGCGACACCACCACCGTCGCGGGCGTCCTCGGACGGCTGCGTGAGGAATTCGTCGCAGCTCCCTTCATCATGGCGTCTCACGATGACGACTCCCGTGAGAAGACCGAGGCGATGCACGCTCTTGGCTGCACGATCGCGGAGTTCCCAGTGGTGATGGAGTCCGCACAGCGGGCGCGTGAACTCGGCATGTGGATCACCGTCGGTGCGCCGAACATCGTGCGCGGAGGCTCGACCTCCGGGAACCAGGACGCGACGGAGCTCATCCGCGAGGGCCTCGCGGACATCATCTGCGCGGACTACCACTTGCCCTCGATGATCATGTCGGCATGGCACCTCGCGAAGATCGGTGTGTGTTCGCTTCCGGATGCGGTGGCGATGCTCACCGACAAACCGGCGCGTGCCTTCGGACTGACTGACCGTGGCCGGATCGAGGTTGGGATGGCGGCGGACCTGCTGTGTGCCGAGATCGTCGACGGTCGTCCGGTCGTCATTTCCACTTGGTACCGCGGCCGCGCAGTGTTCGGCAGCGAGGTCGCGCGGCCAGCCCTCGCCTCCGCGCAGGCGTAGGCGAGCGAGATGCGGCTCACGATTCTCGGCTCCTCCGCCTCGCAGCCCGCGGCTGGGGATGGCTGCAGTGGTTACCTCGTGACCCACGAGGGAACCGCGGTGATGCTCGACTGCGGGGCCGGCACGCTGGGGCGTCTTCAGGAGCAGGTCGCGGTGGATGACCTTTCAGCGATCGTGATCAGCCACCTGCACCCCGACCACTTCAGCGACCTCATCCCCCTGAGATACGGCCGCCGGTACGGCGACGCCAGCGCTCGGGAGATTTCGGTCTTCCTTCCGCCGGGGGGTATCGCCTACCTGCACGGGCTCGCAGCGGCGCTCTCGAACACACGGCCGTTCTGGGATGGCGCGCTTCACCTACGCGAATACGCACCCGGGCAAACGATTCAGGTCGGCACGATCGCGGTGGAGCCTCACGAGGTGGTGCACGGCATCCGCTCGTTCGGGATGCGCGTTTCCGCCGGAGGACGCACGCTCGCGTACTCCTCCGACACCATCATGTGCGACGAAGTCACAGCGCTGACGCAAGGAGCACAGCTGCTACTCGCGGAGAACACGATGGGTGGCGGCGCTCCCTCGCATCACCACCCGGTCACCCACATGTCGTCGGTGCAGGCTGGTCTGGTTGCCGCGCGCGCAGGTGTCGAGTCGCTGGTGCTGACGCACTTCTGGTACACCGCTGACCGTGACCTCGCGTGCCTCGAGGCGGCGTCGACGTTCGGTGGCCGCATTCTGGCCGCACGCCCCGGGTTGTGCGTCGAAGTGTAAGCGCGGCCTAGCGGGCGTGGGCCAGCGCCTCTTCTGCCGGCGGCGCACCGATTTCGGCAAACACGCCGAAGTGGTCGCTCGGGAAGACCGAGCCCGTCGGCTGGTCGAGGACGACGGCGGCGGACACCCTCGGCTGGCGGCGGGCCGCTGGCGCGAGCGAGAACACATAGTCGAGGACCGCAGACCGCGCGCCCTCACGTACGTTTGCGTTTCGCGGGCTGAACGTGACCGGTCGCTCTCCGCCCAACGTAGGGCGCGGAGCCGCCTCCTGTACATGCCAGCCGCTGTGATCGCGGATGTAGGCCACGGTGGGCGAGTCCGGTGCGGAGTTGAGGTCGCCGCAGAGCAGCCGGATCGAGGCAGCGTCGCGCAGCCAGGGCTCGGCGAGGACTGCCTGTACCTGTTCTAGTTTGAGTGTGTCGGTATCCACGTCACGGATGTAGGTCAGGTGGGTGTTCACGATCCGCGCGACGCCGAGCGGGGTCTCGACTGCAACCAGGAGCGCGCCGCGATCACCATCACGCGGATCGCTCGGGATCGGGCGCGAGACGACCTCGACGATCGGCCAGCGAGAGAGCGTCGAAAGGCCAGAACGAGACGGGACGACGACGCCCTCCACCATGCGGTCCTTCTCACGCATCGCGTAGGTCGCGTGGTTCATGCCGAGTGCCGCAGCGAGAGCCTTGGGTGTGGAGAGTGACCCGTCAATCGCGATGAACGCCTCTTGCAGACAGACGACGTCAGGTTCGAGGGCCCTTAATTGCTCGGCCATCGCCGCGAGGCGGGCGCGGTACGGGCCGTCACCCTTCCAGGTGTTGAGGGAAACGACGCGGAGGGCGCGCACTAGTCGTACCGGGCGCAAAACTTGTCGATGGGGAGCATGAAGTCCTGAAACCGCGCCTCGATCTCCGCGCGCGACCAATCCCACCAGGCGATCCGGAGCAGCGCTTCCTGCACCTCACGGGGGAAGCGGTCGCGGAGCGGTTTGGCTGGCACGCCGCCGACGATCGAGTACGGGGCGACATCTTTCGAGACGACGGCGCCGGCGCCGATGACGGCCCCATGGCCCACCGTGACCCCCGGCAACACGATCGCGCCGTGTCCCATCCAGACATCGTGCCCGATGGTGACATGGTCAGCGCGTCGCCAGTCGAAGAAGGCGTCGTCGTCCACCTCGTCCAGGCCGTACTGGATGCGGCGGTAGGTCATGTGGTGCTGGCTCGCGCGCCACATCGCGTGGTTGGGCGGGTTGATGCGGGCGTGGCTCGCGATCGAACAGAACTTCCCGATGGTCGCGTACTGCACGTGGCAGTGGTCAACGAGGTAGGAGTAGTCACCAACGGTGGACTCCACGATCGAGGTCTTCTCCCCGATCTGCGTCCAGGCGCCCAACGTGGAGTCCATGATCCGTGCGGTGGCGTGTACGACCGGCTCGATCCCCAGCATCGTCTTCGGACGCTGCGGAGCGATGTCGGTGGTTGACTCGAGTGCCATCGGTGCCCTCCGCGGTCGCTCCAGCAGGCGACGAGATCACGCTACGAGCGACGCGTTAGCGGGGGGTTAGCGGAATCATCCTGTGACGCTGACGTGGCGTTAACGGCAGGGGTTGATGCTGGACGCATGATGCAAACAGTACAGATGGCGTTCTACCTCTTCACCTGTTCTCACTGCGGTATCGAGTTCGATGTCGCGCGCACCGCGGAGGAGCTGCTCCGCCCGGTGAGCTGCCCGATCGACGGTTCGATCACGCGACGCGCATACGGGCCGCCCTCGGAGACTCCGCGGGCCTCGGCACCGGAACACCCCGCCTCGTGGGGTGGTTACCTGCACGACCATGGCCCCGGCACCGAGATGCACTGGCACGGCGCAAGTACGCCAGGCTCTGCTTAGGGCCGAGCCTGCTTCCGCGGGTCTCAGCCGGGGGACTGCGCATGTTGGCGCCCGAGTGCCGCCCCGATGCGCGCAAGGGCCATGCGCTGATACCGGCTTCGCCCGGTTGTCTGCCGGGTCAGCCGTCCAGCGGTGGTCACCCAATAGGGAGACGTGATTCTCGCTTGAAGTGAGGTTCGCTGGCCCGGTTGCTCGCACGACAGGCCGAGGCCTTCGCGGAGGAGGAGATGGCGGAGCGCTTCGGACAGGTGCACGCAAGGCTGCCAGATGACCTGGTGAATCTTCAGCATGACGCGCTCGCCTGTGCCGTCGCCCTCGGCTGGGACGGCGTCGAGGTCCGCGACGTGCCGCTCGCGTCCAGCCTCGAGGGCGACGACGTGCAGGAGCGGGTCGATCACGCAGGCGTGCCGACGCGCGTTGTGCACGTCGGTCGATGGGGAACGCTTCCAGCGGAACTGGCTCGCGATGGTCGTCGGCCGCTAGGCCGAGGCCAGGCCAAGGCCCAGCGTGCGCTCGAATCGACCCGAAAGCGTCCCTAACAGCGCACCGTCGATACGGAGCACGCCGCGCACAACACTCTCGTCCTGTCGCCACGCGACCGCCCGTGCGCGTGGCGGGACGCGGCGTTCGACCTCGTCTGCCACGGCGAGCAGGGTGCCAGCCGCAGCAATCGAGGAGCGATCATCCGCGGTGATCAGCGGGCGGTAGTCGTTCGTCGGGTCGTACTTCTCACTGTCGGCCTGGCGGACGATCGCGCAGATGAGCGCGACTTCTCGGTGCGTCCAACCTGGGAGGCCGTAGGCTAGCGTGAGGGCCTCCGTGTGCCGGTAGCGGTTGTAGTAGTCGACACTCCGGCCGAGATCGAGGAGCGTTGCGGCGGCCGAAAGAGCTCCGACCACCTCGGGAGTCGCGGTGAAGTTGGCAGCAGACGCGAGGGCCTCGACGGTCTGGGTGCGCGCACGCGCGTCCTGGACATAGGTCGGAGCGAAGCGAAGGACTGCGCGCTCGATCGAGGCTTCGCGAAGCGCGTGGACGGATGGCAGGCTGCCCCCGCGCTCCTCCAGCGCGATGCCCTCACGGAGTCCCTGGCCCGAGACCATGAGCGAGTGCGCTCGGGTGGCCTCCACGATGGCCTGGAGGACGAGGGCTCCCGCGACGATACTGTCCGCACGGTCCTCGTTCAGGCCGGAAAGGTTGTACCGCTCCGCCTGTGTGCGGGTGCGCACGAGGTCGGCAACACCTCGGACGCCGTCCTGCGAGATGGCATAGCCATGGAGCCGTGACATCGGATAGCGGTGGCGCGAGCGGTCCATCTTGGCGATGTTGCGGATCGTGCCGCCGGTACCCACCAGCGCCCCGCCTGGCGCCAGCGGTTCGATCCCAGCACCCGCGATCTGGGCAGCAAGGTGGTCGCGCAGCGCACGCAACTCGGGCTGACTCGGCGGATCGGACTGAAGGAACTGCGCGGTGAGACGGACTGCGCCCAGGGGGAGTGTCCACGAGCGGCCAGCGGCACGGCCAGCGAACTGCATGATCTCCATGCTGCCCCCGCCGATGTCGATGACCAATCCGTGTTCGACTGGCAGGCTATGGATCGCGCCCAGGAACGCGAGGCGCGCTTCATCGCCACCGTCGACGATGCGCATCCGAATACCGAGAGCGGCCTCGATCCGCTTCGCGAGGTCCGCACCATTCGCCGCATCGCGTACAGCAGAAGTCGCAACAGCAACGACGGGGTCAGCATCCGCGCCACGCGCCACAGCCTGGAAGTCACGGAGGATCTCGACGACCTCGTTGATCGAGGCGTCGCTCAGCCGTCCGTCACGCTGGACGTCCCGAATCAGCTTGGGGGTGGCACTGGCCTCTTCGATCACCTCGAGCAGGCCCGCGCCGTCGGCGATCACGATGGCGATGCGCACGGAGTTCGAGCCGACATCGATGGCCGCGACTGGCCTGTTCAGTCCCGCTCGAGCCACTCGGAGGCCTCCCACGGCGGGCAGACCTTCTACCGACGAGGTCATGCGTGCCTCATACGAGCGTACGCGCAAACTCGCTCAGTGGCAGTCGACGCTCGCATGGTCATAGAGCCAGCGAGGAACCGTCGGTCCCTGCAGCCATGAGACGAGCGTGCACCCCAGAGTCCGGCGCCTCCGGATCGCGTAGCCAAACGCGGTCATGCAGATGCCATGCCTGTCGGCGATCGGCGAGCAACATCTCCATCATCGCGAGCAGCGAGTGCCGGAGCGCGGGCCGGTGGATCGGTGTCAGCACCTCGATCCGCTCGTCGAGGTTGCGCTTCATGAGATCAGCGCTCCCGATGAAGACTTCAG
This sequence comes from Chloroflexota bacterium, assembly GCA_947446155.1. The sequence goes on from CANFFZ010000030.1 coordinate 17,847, forward strand.
GGTCGCCGTCGTTCTGGAAATAGAACACCCGTGAGTGCTCCAGGAAGCGACCGATGACGCTGACCACGCGCACGTTCTCGCTCAGCCCGGGCACGCCCGGCCGGAGGCGACAGATGCCTCGCACGAGGAGGTCGACCTTCACGCCCGCCTGCCCCGCGCGATAGAGCAGGCGTGTGAAGTCGTGGTCTTCGAGCGCGTTCATCTTGAACACGAGGCGAGCGGGCTTCCCGGACTGCGCGATGGCAATCTCTCGCTCGACGCGTCGCTCAAGCGAGGAGCGGAGGTTGGCCGGCGCGACCAGCAGTTCGTGGGTGTCGAGACCGGCGAAGCCAGCGGAGAGCCCGGTGAGGTAGTTGAACACGCGGAGGAGGTCGCCGCAGATGATCGGGTCGGTGGTGAACAGACCGAGGTCCGTGTAGACGCGTGCTGTCCTCGAGTTGTAGTTGCCAGTACCGATGTGCGCGTACATCACCACGCCGTCGATTTCCTCGCGGACAACGAGGGTGATCTTGCTGTGGATTTTCCGTGCCGGATCACCGTAACCGACGTGGATGCCCGCCTCTTCCAGCCGTCGTGCCCACTCGATGTTGTTCTCTTCATCGAGTCGCGCGGTGAGTTCCACGAGGACGGCCACCTGCTTACCTCGGGTGGATGCTGCGATGAGGGCTTCGAGGATCGGCGAGTCTGGCGATGTGCGGTACGTGGTGTGCTTGATGGCGAGGACCTGCGGGTCGCGTGACGCTTCCTCGATGAAGCGGGCGACCGTGGCATCAAACGACTCGTACGGGTGATGGACGAGGACGTCTTCAGCATGAATCGAGGCGAACAGAGACGCTCGGTCGGGCGCGTTGGCGAAGACTGCCGGGATGACGGGCGTGAACGGCTCGAATGTGGCACCGGGCAACGGCTGCGCGACCAACTGATGCAGGTCGGCAAGACCGAGGGGACCTCGGCACTCAACGACGTCCTGCCGAGTGAGGTCGAGCTCTTCGAGCAGGAGTTCTTCGCGGTCAGCCGTCTGGACGCCAGTGACTTCGAGGTTAACCGCATCCGCGAGCCGGCGACGACGCACCTCCCGCTCGATCAGTTCGAGGAGGTCATCCGCAGCCTCACCGGGAGCGCCGAATTCGATGCTGCGCAGCACCCGAAGCATGCTCTGCTCAACGATCGTCACGCCAGGGAACAACACGTCGAGGTGTGCGGCGATCAAGTCCTCCAGCAAGACGAACCGATCACCGGCATCGACAAACCGGGGACGGTTCTGTGGCACCTTGACGCGTGCGAAGCGATCGGTGCCTGTCCTCGGGTCGCGCACGTGCAGAGCGAGCGAGAGGCTGTTGGCCGAGATGAACGGGAACGGGTGAGTGGGATCGACAACGAGGGGGGTGAGCACCGGGTAGACCGCTGACATGAAGTACTCAGTCAGCCGCGCCTTCGTCGGGGCATCGAGCGATTCGAACGAGACGACGCGGACGCCTCGGGCCTCCAGAGCGGGGATGAGGGTGAGGTGCCAGCAGTCCTCCATCTGCACGCGAGCCGCGGCGCACCGTGCCATGACGAGTTGGGCCTGCTCGGCCACTGTCAGCCCGTCCACCGTCTGTTGGGCGGGGTTGGCCTCCCGCACCCGGCCGAGCCACGCCGCGCGCTTCGAATAGAACTCGTCGAGGTTGCTCGAGGCGATGGCGAGGAAGTGGACGCGCTCGAACAGTGGATTCCGCTCGTCGTAAGCCTCAGCGAGGACGCGGTCGTTGAAGTCCAGCCAGGAGAGTTCGCGGTTCGAGTAGTAGATGACATCGTCGAGATCAGGGATCGACGGGGCAGGAAGGTCTGCGGGGGCCTCGATGCGCTGCTCGTTCATGGGGTTGCTCCGGTTTGACGGACAGATTGCTTAGGCCGCCGAGGCGCTCCTTGCTCGTGGGACCATTCTTGCCTCGTACTCCACCGGCGAACAGTAGCCGAGCGTGGAGTGCAGGCGTCGGCGATTGTAGAACACCTCGATGAACTCGAAGACCGCGTGCTGCACCGCGCCTCGCGTCGGCCAGGCGGAGCGGTAGACGAGCTCGGTCTTGAGCGTGGCGAAGAAGCTCTCCGCGACCGCGTTGTCCCAGCACTGCCGAGGACGGCTGAGCGACTGCAGGATCCCATGCTCGGCGAGCAGCCGGGCGAACGGGGCTGAGGTGTATTGACTGCCGCGGTCCGAATGGAAGGTCAACCCCGGTCTCGGCTGTCTGGCCGTGATCGCCATCCGCAGGGCGTCGGAGACCAGGCTGACTCGCATGTGGTCCGCCATCGCGAAGCCGACCAC
>CANFFZ010000031.1 GCA_947446155.1 Chloroflexota bacterium
GACCATGATCGGACGGGTGACGTGGTACTTCGCCTCGAGCTGGGCGAGGAGACGGTCAACGTAGGTGATGTCCTGCGGCCCGAGCACCTTCGGGATCATGACGACGTCGAGGCGGTTGCCGATCTCGGCCACCATCCGGGTGATGTCGTCGAGGAACCACGGGCTGTCGAGCGCGTTGAGGCGCGACCACGCCTGCACGTTGCCGAAATCGTGGCCCTTGACGACCTCGATCCAGCCTTCGCGGGCGGCTTCCTTGTCGGCGATCGGAATCGCGTCCTCGAGGTTGCCGAGGAGGACGTCGACCTGCGTGAGGAGTTCAGGGACGCGTTCGCGCATCCGGGCGTTCTGGGCCGGGAGGAAATGGATCATGCGGCTGGGCCGGACGGGGATCTCCGTCAGGGGCTGTGGCGCGCCAATGGCGAGCGGCTTGAAGAAGTCCTTTGGACTGCGCAGCATCGCGCTCCCCCGCCCGTTCTCAGCCCGTCACCAATTCGAGGTGTCGCGCGCCCTCGACGCTAATCCGGCGCCCGATCTGAGTCAACGGACGCCCTCATCGTATTCGCCGGGGGTCTGGGGGCAGTCCCGCGGCGGCGCAGCGACGGGCCTCTCGCGCGGCTCGGGCGGCCGTGATCCGGGTCTCGACGTCATCGTCATCGACCGGGCGGCGGGCAGACCACCAGAGGGCGCCGCCGCCGAGCGCGACCGCGCCGGACTGGATGATCGGGCCGCGGGCGAGGGTAGCCACGACGGCGGCGGCCTCACCCGAGAGCGTGCCGTCGGAGCCGGCAAGGGTTGCCGCCAGCATTGCGGCCAGCGCGCCGAACAGGGGGATGGCACCGCCGATGGCTGTCGCGAAGCCGAGCGTGCGCCATCGATGCACCGGACCGAGCGTGGTGAGGGTGAGGGCCATCAGCAGGCTGGTTGCCACGGCCGGCAACCAGCGCACGGGGGCAAACACACAGTGGAGGTCTTCGTCGAGCAACCGGAGAGCGAGGGGGCGACCGCCGGGCTCGCCCGCCTGCGCGAAGGGTCGAGTGCCGTCGCGGTAGACGAGGGCGGCGGCTTGATCGAGCAGGATCGCGCGCCACTGCTCGGGTGTGCCGCTGAGGACATCGTCGCGGGGGATGCCGACACCGCGGACGGGGAAGCCGGGCACCTCGATGAGCGTGCGCGGGGCAGCGTTCGTGGCGGCCTCGCGCACGCGGGCGTCCTCCGCGCTGAGGAGCCCTCGGGTGTCGGTGAGGCCGTCGAGCAGCCGGGCGATCGCGGGTTGGGCAAGGCGCGGGGACGTGATGTCAGCGGCGGCTGCCGCGCACAGCCAGAGAGCGAGGGTGAGCGAGAGGAGCCGCCCAGCCCACGGAAACCTCGATGCCGGCGGATCGACGAGGGCATCCGCAGGCCGCTCTCGCCTCGCGCGTCGGGGCGGCTGAGGCGGGCCGGCCCCAGTGCTCACTCGCGTACCAGCCGAGTGCCGGCGGCGCGGTCGTGGAGGCCTCGGGCGGTCGGGCGGAGGACGGTGAGCGTGGCCGTGACGAGACCGCCAAGGAGCAGTAGGACACCGATGGCCGCGCAGGCGAGTGCAAGGAGGTTGAACGTGGCGACCGCCGCGAGGATCGCCAGCCATAGCCAGCCGGAGACGGCTAGCGGGTGCAGGGCGAAGCGGAGGAGCCGCTGCCTCGGCCGGCCGGTGACGCGCAGGCCAGCCCGGGCCTGTCCGGGCGTGGCGCCACGTTGGACGAGACGGAGCGCCGTCCATGCGAGCCATGCAGGTGTCGCGGCCAGCAGTAGCGCCGCCGCGGCTGTGGCGTCCGACGAGGGGGCGTCATCTCGTCCCCACGCGGTACGGACGAGGAGCCAGAGCATGGCGATGAGCAGCGCGAGCAGCGATGCGAGGCCGCCGTAGATCAGGTCGATGGCCAGGGCCGTCACTCGACGGCCCAACGAGACCTCGGTCGTGGCGGACGAGCTGGGGGGGCGGAGGCGCCGCGTGGTTGGCATGGGGTGGATGATACCGAGTGTCACTCAGTGAGCCGCTCCCATCTCCTCGGAAGGCACGGACGCAGGTATGCCTGAGATCATCGAGCCACAGTTGAAGGTGGTGCTGGCGTCCACGCAGCATGACGCTGAGGACGGAAGTGTGTTCACGCCTCGACGGGCTGGGCTGGATCACCTGTCGTTCCTCGCACCGAGTCGGGACGCCCTCGACGTCTGGGTGGCGCGGCTGCGCGAACAAGGGATCGCGTTCGACGGGGTGAACGACTACGGCACGCACGTTCCGATCACCTTCGCTGATCCGGACGGGATTGCGCTGGAGATGATCGCGAGGGCGCCTCGACTCGCATGAGCGAAATTTCGACCGAGGGCGCGACTATCGATCCGCCGGGCGCATGGCTCGCGAGGGCGGCGGCTGTGGGTGTCGTCACGGGAGTGTTCGTGCTGGGGCTACTGCTCGTGCTGGCTGCGTCGTGGTGGCGCGCCCGGCAAACAGCCGAGGCGTTCGACCTCGTGCGGTGGGAACGGGAGACGGTGGCCGGGCGGTGGCTGCACCTCGTCGGTGCGCCGCTGCGCGATGACCCCGCGGAGGACGAGGCGGTGCGTCGCTACTTCGCGCTGCCGCCGTCGGATCCGGAGGCCCGCCGCCTGGAGAACCGGGTCGAGCGGATTATCGAGGGGCGGATCGACTCGACGTTGCATGACCTCGGCATTCACGTAGGCCTGCCCGTGCCCGGGACGGTCTTCCCGTTCGTGGATATGGAACTGGCTTCGTCGCCGCAGGTCATCGTGGAGTCACCGCGCGCGAAGATCGAGCGCGTGCGCGCCGACTTGCTCCGGCCCGACCTGTCGCCGGCGCAGGGTCTGGCGATCGAGCGTCGATCGGAGCGTGAACGGCCGGATCGCCGCGCGTTGGTAGTGCCCTCGGGCGGAGTGGCGACGTACCCGGCGATTGTGACGAACGACAATGACTACGCGGGCACGGTCGCTACGGCAGCACACGAGTGGACGCACCACTATCTGACGTTCTATCGCCTCGGACGGTTGTACTTCAGCAGCCGCGACGTGGAGACGATCAATGAGACGGTGGCGGACATCATCGGCGATGAGGTGGGCGCGCTGGTCCTCGAACGCTGGGGCGACCCAACGCGGGACGTGCCCCGACCGGCCCCTAGCGCTCGTGCGCGTGACTTCAACCAGACGATGCGCGAGCTCCGCACTGAGGTAGATGCACTGCTGGCAGCCGGGAAGATCGACGAGGCCGAGGCGCGCATGGAGGCCGTGCGCGGCGACCTCGAATTGCGCGGGACGTCGCTGCGGGTGCTCAACCAGGCCTTCTTCGCGTGGTACGGGACGTACGCCGCGCGACCGGACTCGGTCGACCCGCTGGGTGCGCAACTCCGCGAGATCCGAGAGCGCACGGGGAGCCTGCCCGCGTTCGCACGGGCGATCCGCGAGGTCTCCTCACGTGCGGACATCGAGGTGCTGCTAGCGCGGCTGCGTGCCGCCTGACGGCGTGGGTGTCTGTGTGGGCGTCGGTGTTGGCAGCGAGGGCCCTCCAGGCGTGGTGGCGGTGGCCTGACGCACGACGAGCAGCATTTCCGTGGTGGTGTCCCCGAATTGCCGGTCGCGCAGTGTCACGCGCAGGCGGTAGGTGCCTTCCTTCTCCGTGGTCGTGTCCCATACCGCGAGAGTCCCGTTGGTGACGGGCTGCAAGTGCGTCCCGATGGTCTTCCATGCCGAGGGGCTGAGACCGGCACCGACCTCGACCACCGCGCTCGTGAAGCCCGGCGAGAAGGCCACGCCGCTGATGGCGACGGAACCGCTGACGACGCCCTGGTCGCGTGGCGACGTGACGAGGACGAACGGGGCCTGATCCGATCCGGGCGCGGTCTGGCGGTTCACCACTCGGACGGGCGTCTGGTACTGCCGCGTGCCGAGTTTCTTGTCCTCGAGCAGGACGCGGAGGGTGTAGACGCCGTCGGTCAGGCGTCGGGTGTCCCAGGACGCGAGCGTGCCGTCCAGCGTGGACGCCGTCGACGTCTGGAGATGCGTCCATGCGGTCGGGCTGACGCCGCGACCGAAGTCCACGGTGTAGCGGATGAAGTCGTCCGAATGCGCGCGGCCTCGGATGTTGGTGACACCGGAGATTTCGGCGTTGGGCTGCGGGGCAAGCACCAGCACCTGGCCGCCGGGGCCGGCCTCCGCACCGGGTGCGAGCATCCCGGCGACGCCGTTGGCCGCAGCCCAGTCGAGCAGCCCGCCCCACTTCGAGACTTCCGCCGGCGGCAGGACGAGGCGTACCTCTTCCTTCACGAAGTTGCCCGGGGTGTTCTCGGCGGCGCGCTGGCCGGTGCGCGTGTCGATCTTCACCTTCTGCCACCAGGAGTCGACGGTTTCGGGTGACTGCTTCTTCGGGTCGGACGAGATGGTGGCAGCGGCGAAGAGCGCCTGGTAGCGGTTGATTTGCGGGCAGAACTCGGACGGCAAGCGCCCCGAGGGCCAACAGACTTCCCTGGAGACGACGCCATCCGGGCGCGTGAACTGCGTGGCCGGCTTCTTCAGGTAGGTCAGCGCCTCCGCCATGTAGTCGCGCCAGGCGCGGAAGGAGACGGAGGTGGAGAAGATGCCCTCGATCGGTGCGTTGTCGGCGTTCCCGGCCCAGGTGCCAGCGACCAGCTCAGGCGTGTAGCCCATGGTCCACGTCTCGCCGATGAGGTTCGGGCGGTCCTGGAAGGGGGCCGAGGTCCCCGTCTTCGCCGCGGACGGGAAGCCATTGGGCAGGCTGAGGGCATTGCAGACGCCGTAGGTGATGCACTGGTTCTTGCCGTCCGAGAGGATCGAGGTGATCAGGTACGGGTACTCGGCGGCGACGATGCGTCGCTCCTCGGGCTGCTTGAACTCGTACTTGGTCTTGCCCTCGTAGTCCTTCACCTTCAGCAGGATGACCGGTTCGAGTTGGCGCTCGTCCTTCTCGAGGGGGCCATCCACCTGGAGGGATTGGCCGCGCATCATGCCGTTGTTCGCGAGGACGGCGTAGGCGAACACCTGGTCCATGAGCGTGACGTCCGAGCCACCCGTGGTGAGGGCAGGCCCGTAGCCGCCGGGGTTATTGAACGTCGTGTAGCCGAAGGCCTTGAGGTTCTTCAGAGTTTCCGGGACGCCCGCGAAGATGATCGCCTTGATCGCCGTAACGTTGAGCGAGTTGCCGAGCGCGGAGGCGGCAGTGATCGGCCCGACGAAGCCACCGCTCGGGTTGCGGGGCGCGAAGACGTCGCCGCTCTGGGTGTCGATCATCTCGAACGGGGTGTCGAGGATGACCGTGCCGGTGCTCCAGCCCTTCTGGAACGCGGTCAAGTACGTGAACGGCTTGAGCGTCGAACCAGGCGAGTTGCCGGCGGCGGCGTTGTCGTTCCGCCCCAGGATGTCGTCGCGGAAATAGTCACGGCTACCGACGTAGGTGAGGACCTCGCCGGTGCGCGGGTTCATCGCGACGAACGCGCCGTTGTAGAGCTTGGACGGCTCGCCGCTCTCCGTGATGTGCTTCTCGAGGATCTCCTCCGCCGTCTTCTGGAGGTGTGCATCGAGGGTGGTGGTGATCTCGAGGCCATCGGAGAAGAGGGCCTTCTCACCGAACCGCTTCGTGATCTCGGTCGCGACTCGGCCGAGGACGAAGTGCGGGGCGAGGATGTCGAAGCGGTTCGCCTTGAAGACGGTGGGTTCGATGAACGCTCGGTCCATCTCCACCTGGGAGATCTCGCCGCGGCGGACCATGAGTTCGAGGACATCGAACTGGCGGTTCTTGATGAACGAGTCTTTCTTCAGCCCTCGGGTCTCGGCGTCGAAGTTGGTGGGTGAGAAGGGGTTGTAGACGCCGGGGGACTGCGGGACGCCCGCGAGCAGCGACGCTTCGGCGAGGTTGAGGTCCTTCGCGGACTTGCCGAAGTAGCCCTGCGATGCGGCCTCGATGCCGACGTAGATCCCGCCGTAGGAGATCGAGTTGAGGTACCACTCCAGGATCTGGTCCTTGGAGTACTTCTTCGTTAGTTCGAGGGCGATCACCGTCTCGCGCAGCTTGCGGTCCACGGTGCGGTCGGTGCGCTGCTCGCTGGGGATGTAGACGTTCTTCGCGAGTTGCTGGGTGATCGAGGAACCGCCCGAGCCCTGGAGGAAGTCCCCGCTGCCGAACGGGATGAAGTTCTCGACGCCGGCGCGGATGAAGCCGCGGGTGTTCATGCCGTTGTTCTCGTAGAACGTCGGGTCTTCCACCGCGATGGTGGCCTTCACGAGGCTGGGCGAGATCTGTCCAACGGGGACGGGGCGGCGCAGGCCAGAGAGGTTGTCGACGAACTCGTAGAGGAGGACGCCGTTGCGGTCGTAGATGCGCGCGCCACCTCGGGGCAGCTGCGCGATTAACTGCTCGGGTGGGACGACGGCGTTCGAGATGCTGTTGTACTCGGACAGGACAAAGATCCCGAGGCCGCCCGCCGTAAGGATCGCCGCGAGCACGAGCGAGGCGACGATGCCGCCCGCCACGACAGCAATGCGCGACTTCTGCCCGTTGCCTTCGCCGAGGGGGCCGGTCCCGCGCTTCGAGAGGCGGCGGCGGAAGACTGCATGAAGGGCCGGGCTCATCGAGTCCCCCCGTCTCGACGGAGAACCACGAGGTGCGAGAGGCCGAAGCGGCGGAGCGCGTTGCCCTCTGCCCAGTAGCAGGCACCTCGCACGAGCCGTCCGAGGGTGGGGCTACGTTCCTCGATGTTGTCGAAGCCGGGGTACACGTACGTCTGGTCGACGAGTCGGAGTGACGTGCCGGCGATGAGGCGCTGCCAGTCGCCGTGGCGGTAGGCCCGCGCGTGCGGCACGAGGCGATTGCGGGCGGCGTCCGGCAGCCAGTTCACGAACGGGATGTTGCCGAAGATGTAGCGCCCTCGCCAGTAGATGCCGTGCGTCTCGAACGGATACAGGCGGTTGGGGGCGTAGAGGACGCACGTGCCGCCGGGGACGAGTACGCGCGCGATCTCTCGAAGCGTCGCGCGATCGTCGGCGACGTGCTCGATCACCTCGTTGAGGACGATGACGTCCATGCTGGCGTCGCGGAAGGGGAGGGCCTCGCCGGCTGCGGCGAGGAAGCCGTCGACGCCGCCCGTGGCCGTCGCCTCGACGCGCTTGCGCGCTTCGACGAGCCGCCCCGTGGCGACATCGGAACCGAGGGCGTGTGCGCCGCGACGGGCGAAGGCGCGGACGTATTCGCCGACGCCACAGCCGAGGTCGAGTACGCGCCGGCCGGTGAGCGGGACGTAGCGTTCGATGAGGGCGAGGCGACGCTCCTGGCCCGAGCGCCAGACATAACTCGGGTTGCCGAGGCGCGCGGCTTCGGGCTCGTGCGCGCCGAGGTGGTGCGGATCGACGGCGGGTGCGTGCGAGGGGTCGGCGGGACGTCCGGTCATGCGCGCGGCCTCCACGCCTGCAGCGAAACGAGCGAAGCGTCTCGTGACAGCCTCGATCCTAGGTGCGCTGGCCCGGTGGGGGAGCGCCTTCTAGAATACGGGCGCACCGTTGTCTTGTCGTTTGGCACAGATTTGCGCCCCGGGCGATCGACCGCGGGCATGCCCAGCACCAGCCCTCGGGCGTGCTGGGAGGAGGATCGATGGCACTCACCGCCGAGGAAGTCCGTCACATCGCCACCCTGGCCCGCGTTGCCGTCTCCCCCGAGGAGGTCGAACGGCTGCGGGTCCAATTGTCCGGAATCCTGGATCAGTTCCAGATGCTGAACGACATCGACACCTCGGATGTTCCGCCAACCACGCAATCCTTCGATTTGCACTCGGTGCAGCGCGCGGACGAGGTCTGGCCGTCGCTCCCGCGCGCCGAGGCCCTGCAGAACGCGCCCCGGACCGAGGATGGCTACATCCGCGTCCGGGCCGTGCTGGACTAGGGACCTCGATGCCGCCGATCGACCTCGACGTCACCGCCCACGAGCACGCCGGCCGGCTGCGCGCGGGGGAGTACTCCGCGCGTGCGCTTGCCGAGGCGACGCTGGCACGGGTGCGGGCGCAGGAGCCGTCGCTCAACGCCTACATCACGGTCACGGACGACCTCGCGCTCGCGCAGGCGGACGCGGCGGACGCGCGCTTAAAGGCGGGCGATGCCGGCGCGCTGGTGGGCATCCCGGTAGGGGTGAAGGATCTGCTCTCGACGAAGGGCGTCCAGACGACGGCCGCCTCGCACATGCTCGAAGGGTTCACGCCGGTCATCGACTGCACCGTGGTCGAACGGCTGAACGCGGCGGGCGCGGTGACGATCGGCAAGACGAACCTCGACGAGTTCGCGATGGGCTCGTCCACCGAGCATTCGTACTTCGGACCGACGAAGAACCCCTGGGATCTGACGAGGGTGCCCGGGGGGTCCTCGGGCGGGTCGGCGGCGACGGTGGCGGCGCGCGGGGTGCCGATCTCGATCGGGACGGACACCGGCGGGTCGATCCGGCAGCCAGCGTCGCTCTGCGGGATCCTCGGGCTGAAGACGACCTACGGGCGCGTGTCCCGCTTCGGGATCGTCGCGTTCGCCTCGTCGCTCGACCAGGCGGGGCCGTTCGGGCGGGATGCCGAGGACGTGGCGACGCTGCTCGGCGCGTTCGCCGGGCACGACCCGCGCGACTCCACGACGGCGCCGGTGCCGGTGCCGGACTACACGGAGCGGTTCGCTCGTGGCTTCGAGGGCCTGCGCATCGGCGTGCCGGACTCGCTGCTGGAGCAGGGCGTCGACGCAGGCGTGCGCGAGGCCGTGGAGCAGGCAATCGCCACGTTCGCCTCGAATGGTGCGCAGGTGAAGCGAGGGATCGAGTTGCCCGCGGCGAAGGCTGCGCTGCCGGTCTACTACATCATCGCGCCGTCGGAGGCGTCGGCGAACCTCGCACGGTACGACGGGGTGAAGTACGGCTTCTCCTACCCGGACGGGCGGAATGCCGAGGAGGCGATGGCGGAGAGTCGCGGCCGAGGGTTTGGTGCGGAGGTGAAGCGTCGGATCATGCTGGGCACGTACGCGCTCTCAGCCGGGTATTACGACGCGTACTACCTGAAGGCACAGAAGGTGCGCACGCTGATCCAGCAGGAGTACGCCGCCGCCTTTGCGGACGTCGACCTGATCCTCACACCGACGAGTCCCGGGGTGGCGTTCCGCATCGGTGAGAAGGTCGACGACCCGGTCGCGATGTACCTGAACGACCTGTACACGATCCCCGTGAACATCGCCGGGCTGCCCGGGATATCGATCCCCTGCGGGATGTCCGAGGGCTTGCCGGTCGGCCTGCAGTTGGTGGGACGGTACTTCGAGGAGTCCACGGTGCTGCAGGCGGCGCACGCCTACGGGAGCGTGACGGACTGGCACGAAAGCCGCCCGCCAGCGCTGCCGGGGGCGTAGACTCGCTCGCCATGACCAATCCTCGATCTCCCTTCGGCCTCCCTCGGCGTGACCCCAACGGGTCGAACGGCGCTGGGGGCCACGACGACGACGGTGGTGCCGGGCCGAGCGGTCCCGGTGGCCCGGGCGACGATCTGCCGCGCGACCTCGGTGGCGACAACGCCGACGACGAGCTAATGCTGAAGATCACCGGTGTCCGTGCTCGCCAGGGTGAAGACCCCGGTGAGATGGAACTGGAGATCGAGACCAGCCGAGGGGTGATCAAGGCCTTCTTCACCCCGGTCGAGGGCAAGACGGGCGTCGCGCTGTTCCTCGGCGGTGCCGGAGGCGGGGTGCGCGGCCCGGCGAACGAGATGTACGTGACGCTGGCCGGGGAACTCGCGCTGGCGGGGGTGTCCACGCTTCGCCTCGAGTACCGCGACGCCGGCGAGTTCGAGGAGTGCGTGATGGACGCGCTCGCGGGGTGCTCGTTCCTCAAAGGGATTGGTGCGGAGCGCACGGTGATGGTCGGCCACTCGTTCGGCGGGGCGGTCGCCGTGAAGGCGGGCGAACTCGCTCCCATCGTCTCCGCGGTCTGCGGGCTGTCCTCGCAGCGCTTCGGGACGTTCGAGGTGGAGCGCCTGTCGAAGCCGCTGCTGCTGATCCACGGATCGATGGATGAAGTCCTCGATCAGCAGGCCTCCAAGGACATCTTCGAGCGGGCACGGGAGCCGAAGCGCCTGGTGATCCTCGACGGCGATGGGCACGGGCTGACTCAGCACCCGGATGAGGCACGATCGCTGGTCACGCAGTTCATCCTGGAGCATGCCGGCGAGGCGTGATGTGGCCTCGTCTTCAGGAAATCTGAAGGCAAGCGTTTCCCGTAACATTCCGGATACAGGCCAGTTTACCCGTGATGTTATGCTCGATCATGTTCGACCCCTGGCTCCTTTCGCCCTGCGGGCGAGATCGTCTGCCGGAGGAATGCCAACCTGTCGACCCGGAAGCCTGCGAGGAGGGGGAAGCCCGAATCGTGGGATTGGGGAAGGAACCCGCAGATGACGACCGACTCACCCGCCTACAGCCCAGGGCTGGACGGCGTGCCGATTGCAGAGTCAGGCCTCTCGCTGGTTGAGGGGCAGGTCGGGCGTCTCACTTACCGCGGCTACTCCATCGAAGACCTCACCGGCCCGCAGGGCACGTTCGAGGAAATCGTCGCCCTCATCTACGACGGCGAACTGCCGAAACCGGCGCGCATTCTCGAGATGAAGCGCCATCTGGAGGCCGAGCGCGGCCTCACCCCCGGCCAGATCGAGTTCGCGCGAAATGCGGCGAAACTCACCCACCCGATGTTCGCGCTCCAGGCGGCCGTCGCCATCCTCGGTCCCATGGACAACGACTTCGAGCGCAAGGTCTCGACCGTGACCGAGCGCGGGCTGTCCCTGACGGCGAAGGTCGGGCACCTCGTCGGCGTGATCGCGCAGGCGGTGGCCGGTAGGCCGTACGACGGCCCCCGACCGGGCGAGTCGCACGCGCACATGATGCTGCGCATGATCACGGGCAAGGAGCCGAGCGACCTGCACACCCGCGTGATGGACGCCCTGCTGATCCTGCAGGCGGACCACTCGGCGGGGAACGCCTCCACGTTCACGTCTCGCGTGGTGACCTCAACCAAGGCAGAGCCGGAGTCGGTGGTAGCCTCCGCGATTGGTGCGCTCTCCGGACCGGCGCATGGCGGCGCGAACGAGCACTCGCTGCGGCTGTTCATGGAGATCGGTGACCCCGCTGGCGCGGAGCCGAAGATCCAGCGACTGCTCGAAGACAAGTACAAGATCCCCGGCTTCGGGCATCGCGTGTACCACGTGAAGGACCCGCGCTCGAAGGTGATCCAGACGCTGGCGGCTGAGGTGATCAAGGGTGAGACGCCTGAAGCGGACCACTACCAGATCGCGTTGATGGTCGAGAAGGTCGCTACGGCACGCCTCGGCGACCGCGGCCTCTTCCCGAACGTCGACCTGTTCTCCGGGTGTGTCTTTGAGGCGATTGGGATCCCGATCGACATCTTCACCCCGGTGTTCGCTGCCTCCCGCACGGCGGGTTGGACGGCAAACATCCGTGAGCAGTGGGACTCCGGGAACCGCATCTTCCGCCCCGCACAAATCTACGTTGGCGCGCCGGTGCGCGAGTACGTGCCGATCGACAAGCGGTAGCGGCACTACCAGGCAATAGAAGCGAACCGGCCGCCCGTGAGGGCGGCCGGTTCTGTATCCCCAGGGCCCTGGGGTGAGTCAGTTGTTCGAGGGTGCTCCGAACCACGGACGGCCGTCGCTCGCGATCGGGATCGCCGTCAGATCACGCGGTCGGGGGTAGAAGACGATCGCCTGAATACCCTGGCTGGAGAGCACCGAGACGATTCGATCGATCGCGGGTTCGGTCAGTGCCACGACATGCGTCCTCTCGTAGCCCGGCCTCTGACCACAACGGCATGAAGCCCGGATGCGCTGAGATGCCGAGGCTAGTCGACGCGTGCCTTCGCATTGTTACGCCGGAGGTTCAGATGCCCACATTCCACGCGATTCGTCAGACTCAGGAGCAGTACGAGTATGTCGGTGACGGCTGCGTGACGTGAAACATTTGTAGCCGAGCGGGCTTCGGTGGGGCGCTAACAGCCGAGTTGGGTTGCGAGGTCGGCGAAGTCCAGTGCGACGAGGTCATGGGTGGCCTCGTTCGCAGCGTTGCGCGGGCGCTCCGCGCCGTACTCGAAGGGTCGCGGGACGAAGGCGGTGCGCATGCCGCTGGACTCGCGCGCAGCCTTGAGATCGCCGTGGTGGGCCGCGACGAGCATGACCTGACTCGGCGGCAGCGCGAGCATCTCGCACGCAGTCTGGTAGGACTCCGGCTGTGGCTTGTAGTAGCGGACGACCTCGGCGCCGAGGACGAGATCCCACGGGAGGCCGGCGCGCTTGGCCATATCCACGATCAGCGCGACGTTGCCGTTCGAGTGCGGCGCGAGGATGTAGCGCTGCCTCAGCCGCGCGAGGCCGGCGAGGACATCGGGCCACGGGTCGAGGCGGTGCCACGCGAGGGTGAACTCATCGAGGTCATCGTCGGAGAGCGCCGGGAGGCTCATGTCCGCGAACACAGCGCCGAGGTTCTCGCGGTGCAGCGCGTCCAGCGTGACGAAGGGCCGGCGGCCGCTGCGGATCTCCTCCATCGACGGCTCGTAGCGGCGTCGCCACGCGTCCGCGACCGTCCCCCAGTCCAGGTTGCGGATGCCGAGGCGTTCGCCCAGCACCGCGCCCTCGCGTGCGACCCCTGAGCGCCAGTCGACGACGGTCCCGAAGACATCGAAGAGCAGCGCGCGGACTTCAGGTGCTGGCATGGCGGGATCGTAGGGCGGCGGGCAACTGCCCAGGCGCGGACTAGTCACGGAACGGCGCGCCTTCGTGCTGGAGGAGTCAGCGCTTGCGCTCCATCCCCCCACCGTAGCCGGTGAGCGTGCCGTCGGCGCCGATGACCCGGTGGCAGGGCACGACGACGCCGATGGGGTTGCTGCCGTTGGCCAGGCCGACTGCGCGGACGGCACTCGGACGGCCGATGCGTTGCGCGAGGGCGCCGTAGCTGAGGGTCTCGCCCGCTGGGATGGTGCGCAGTCCCGCCCAGACTTCGCATTGGAAGGGCGTGCCGTTCGTCCGCACGGGGAGCGCAGCGAGGGCTTCGAGTTCGCCGCTGAAGTAGGCCTCGATCGCCGTGCGGACAGCCGGTGTGCGACCCGGCTGACGGACGAGCGCGTCGCCGTAATGGCGGGCGAGCAGACGCTCCATGCGGTCTTCGTGATCCTCCCAGTCGACTGACCGGAGGTAACCGTCTTCGTCGACCAGGACGAGCATGGTGCCGGTGGGCGTCTTGATGCGGTCGGAGCGCAGCGTCAGTGTCCGACGGGTAGGGGGCATGTGGTGTCCTCGGAACGTCGGCAGTCATCGACTGCGGAGGACTGAGTGTGGCGCACCTTGCGCCTTCGTGATGGACGAATCCGGACACCCCGTGCGAGATGTCCGAATCTGTCCAGCACGCGCCGGCGAAGCGCGCAAGAATATCCGTATGACCACCTCGATCAGCGCCGTCCGGACGACCGGGATCTACTGCCGCGCGGGCTGCTCGGCACGGCCGCTTTCGCGCAATGTCACCCGCTACGCCACCTCGATCGCGGCGGAGGCGGCAGGGTTCCGGCCCTGCCTGCGTTGTCGCCCCGACCGGCTGCTGCCGTCCGTCCCAGGGGACACCGAGGCGCTGGTGGGGCGGGCGTTGCTGCTGATCGCGGACGGCGCGCTCGATGAGACCTCGGAGGACGCCCTGGCCGCGCGCCTCGGCGTGACGGCGCGTCACCTCCGCCGGCTGTTCCATGAGCGGGTGGGGGCGACGCCCTCGTTCGTTGCGCGGTCGCGGCGTGCGCATTTCGCTCGGCGGCTGCTGGACGAGACGGACCTGCGCATGGTGGATGTCGCGCTGACGGCGGGGTTCAGCACGGTGCGGCAGATGAACCGCGAGATGCAGATCGTGTTCCGGTTCACGCCGACGGAGCAGCGCGCGAAACGCCTGCGCGCCGACCGGCTGGTAGCGGACGGCGGGATCCGGTTGCGAGTGCCATATGCAGGCGCCCTAGCCTTCGACGACCTGCTGGACTATCTCCGCCCGCGCGCGCTCCCCGGCGTCGAGGTCGTCGATGGTTCCGCCTACCGCCGCACGATCACCGTCTGCGGCGAGGCCGGCGCGATCGAGGTGTCGCAGACGGTCGATAGCCACACCTGCTCGTCGTCGCGCACCTGCCGACCATCGGTGCATTGATCGATGACGTCGCACGGTGCCGCCGGCTGTTCGGCCTCGACCGTCCCGCGGCGGAGGAGACGGCACTTGCGGGCGACCCGCTGCTCGCAGGGCTGATCCGAGCGCGCCCGGGGTTGCGGGTGCCGGGTGCGTGGGATCCGTTCGAGACGTCCGTGCGCGTCCTCCTCGGCCAGCAGGTATCTGTTGCTGGTGCCTCGACACTCGCCGGGCGGCTCGTCGAGGCGTTCGGGACGCGGGTGGCGGGCCTCGGCGAGATGGGGCTGACGCACACGTTCCCGGCGGCGACGCAGATCGCGGCGGCGAGCATCGAACGGTTGCGCGGCATCGGTCTGCCCGAGGCACGCGCGCGGGCACTTCGCGAGTTCGCGCTCGCGTACGCGGAGGAACGGGTACGCCTCGATCCGGCCGCGCCCTTCGAGGTGACGATGGAGTCGCTGCTGGCGTTGCCGGGGATCGGGCCGTGGACGGCGCAGATGATCGCGCTCCGTGCGTGCGGCCAGCCGGACGCGTTCGCCTCAGGCGACCTCGGACTGCGGCGCAAGGCCGCGCGGTTGCGCGGGGAGGCGGAGCCGATGGCTACCGAGGCCCTCGAGGCACTGGCGGGACAGTGGCGGCCGCATCGCGCGCTGGCGGCGATGCACCTATGGATGGCGTCGTAGCCCGTTAGCCGAGGTAGTTGATGCGCATCGCGTCGCGGACCTCGAGCATCGTGGCCTGGGCGCCGGTGCGGGCGTGGGTGGTGCCGGCCATCAGGGCTTCGCGGACGAGGTTGGGGTGGGCCTCGTAGTACGCGCGCTTCTCGCGGATGGGGGCGAGGAACGTATTGAGGGCGGCAGCGAGTTTTGTCTTCACCTCGACGTCACCGACCTTGCCGAGGACGTAGCGCTCCTTGAGGTCGTTGACCTCCTCCGCATTGGGGTTGAAGGCATCGTGGTACATGAAGACCGGGTTGCCCTCGACGTGGCCGGGGTCGGTGGCGCGGAGGCGCGTGGGGTCGGTGTACATGCTGCGGACCTTCAGCATCACCGTTTCGGCGTCGTCACCGAGGAAGATCGCGTTGTTCTTCGACTTGCTCATCTTGGCGTCGCCGTCGGTGCCGACGAGGCGCGGGATGCGGCCGATCAGCGGCTCGGGCTCCGGAAAAACCTCCCGCTCGAAGATGCGGTTGAAGCGCCTCGCGACCTCGCGGGTCAGTTCGATGTGGGGGAGCTGATCCTCGCCGACGGGCACGAGGTGTGCCTTCGGCATGAGGATGTTCGCCACCTGCATCATCGGGTAGTTGAAGAAGGCGACGGGCACGGAGTGGCGTAGTTCGAGGTCGGCCATCTCCGCCTTCAGCGTCGGGTTGCGCTCGAGCATGCCGAGGGGCACCCACCACGAGAGCCACTGCGTCAGTTCCGCGTGCTCCGGGACGCCGCTTTCGATGAGGAAGTGGCTGCCCTCGGGGTCGAGGCCCACGGCCAACCAATCGAGCGCGACCTCGAAGATCGAGTCGCGGACGCGCTGGAAGTCATCGGCGTAGTCAGAGACCTGATAGTCCGCGATCAGGAAGAAGCACTCGTACTCGCGCTGGAGGCGAATCCAGTTCTCGAGCGCGCCCACGTAGTGGCCGAGGTGGAGTGCGCCGGTGGGACGGACGCCGGTGAGGATGCGTTTGCGCGATTCGGAAGGTGCCATGGGTCCGTCCGTGACTCTGAGAGCGGCTGGTTATTGAGGAACGGCCGGTGCAGCCGGCCTGTGCGCTGCTTGCCTACATCTGCTCGGGTGCGGTGATCCCCATCAATCCGAGCGTGCGTGCGAGGACGGCCTGGGTGGCCTCCAGCAGGCGGAGGCGGGACTTCGTGAGGTCGGGCTGGTCAGCCTGGATGACGCGGCATTGTGTGTAGAACGAGTGGAAGGCGCCGGCCAACTCCTGCGCGTAGTGCGTGAGGTGATGGGGGGCCAGTTCGAGTACGGCCTTTTCGAGAACCTCGGGCAGCAGCAGCAGTTTCCGGAGCAGCGTCTGCTCGGCCTCGTGCGTGAGGAGCGAGGTGTCCGCTCCCGCCGAGGTGTGGCCTTCTGCGGCAGCCTTCGCGATGACGGAGGCGATGCGCGCGTGGGCGTACTGCACGTAGTAGACGGGGTTCTCGTCGCTCTGCTTCTTCGCGAGGTCGAGGTCGAAGTCCATCGTCTGGTTGGCGCCGGTGAGCAGGAAGAAGAAGCGGGTGGCGTCGCGGCCGACTTCCTCGATCACGTCGCGCAGGGTGACGATCTCGCCGGCACGCTTCGAGAGTGGGACGACGAGGTCACCTCGGCGGAGTGTGACGAGCTGGTAGAGCAGGACGTCGAGGGCCTCGGGGTCAGTGCCGGTGGCCTGGACGCCGGCCTTCACGCGGCTGACGTGGCCCTGGTGGTCTGCGCCCCAGATGTCCACGACGCGATCGAACTTGCGGGTGATGAACTTGTCGTAGTGGTAGGCGATGTCCGTCGCGTAGTAGGTGGGCGCGCCGTCCGAGCGGACGAGCACGTTGTCTTTGCTCTCACCCAGGTCGGACGAGGTGAACCACGTCGCGCCGTCGCGTTCGACGACCTGGCCTTGGTTCTTCAGGATTGCCATGACGGTGTCGTAGGGGCCGTCGTGCGCCATCAATGAGCGCTCGGAGTACCACTCGTCATACTCGACGCCGACGAGGGCGAGGTCGTCGCGGATGCCCTCGATCATGATGTCGATGCCGAGGCGGCCGAATGTGGGGTCAGCGTCCTCGCTGGGGGCGCGGAGGTGCTGGTCGCCGAAGCGGTCCTTGATCTTCTGTGCGACGTCGATCATGTACTGGCCGGGGTAGCCGTTCTCGGGGACGGCAGCCTCGCGGCCATGCAACTGTTCGTAGCGGGCATACAGCGTGCGGCCGAAGATGCCGACCTGTGTGCCGGCGTCGTTGATGTAGTACTCCTGCTGCACCCGGTAGCCCGCCGCCGTCATCACGTTCGCGAGCGTCGAGCCGATCGCCGCGCCTCGACCGTTGCCGACGTGGACCGGGCCGGTGGGGTTCGCGCTCACGTACTCGATCTGCACCGAACGTCCACCGCCGAGGTCGAGCGCGGGGTACGCCTGCCCGGCACTCGCGATGGCGTCCGCCTGCGAGGCCGCCCACGCAGGCGCGAGGTAGAAGTTGACGAAGCCCGGCACCGCGACGGTCACCTTCTCGATGGCCGGGTGAGCCGGGACATGCGCCCGCAGGGCTTCGGCGACCTCGAGTGCCTTCATGCGGGCCATGCCCTGGATACGGAGGGCGACGTTGCTGGAGAAGTCGCCGTGCTCGGGGCGGGCGGGGTGCTCGGCGGTGATCGCGGGGGCGGCGAACTCGGGCAGCGCGCCAGCCGCCTGCGCCGCCGCAAGGGCCTGCTCGACGAGCGCTACGACCTCGGCACGAATCACAGCGACGACCCTTCCGGAATCAGAAGCGGCCCGCGCAGAGCGGGCCGCACGCGACGCACCTTCGAACGATTTGAGTGTACCGCGAGGCCCCGGAGGCGGCGATCTCCGAGCCCCTCACAGGAACGCGATGCTGCCACGCTTTCGCGAGACCGGGCGGGGTTGCGGGCAGGCCGTTCGCAAGCCTTCGATGGGTACGGTCGAAGGGCAACCTGAGCCTCCCAGAGGCGCTGAGAGAGGTACCCACCATGGCACACACACACTCGGACGGTCGCGGCGCCGCCGCGACCGGAGCAATGCTCGGAGTCCTGGTCGCCGTCGTGGCGATCATGCTGATCGCGGTCTTCGCCTTCGGCGCCTTCGGTTGGCGAGGTGGCGGCGGCGACGGCGGCGGCTCACTTGAGGGCGGCGGCGGCGTCGATGTCCCCGCGCCGGCTCCCGGCGGTGGCAGCGGCGGCGGTGGCGCCCCCGCACCCGCGAACTGGCACAGCACGGATGGTCTGTTGACCTTCGTCTAGCGGCTCACAACGAGCGCGCAGGGAGGGCGAGGCTGGACGCGCCTCGCCCTCTCTGTGTCACCCCGTCCAAGGTGGTCGTCAGAATGGCCGACGCGTATGTTCCGCCGGACAGATGGCGCACACCGAAGGATCACGATGCACCGCTGGCTGTTGAATCATGTCCACACGTCGCTGCTGATGTTTTTGTATGTGTCCGCCGCGGTCCTCTTCGCGTACGTCATGTTGCGCCTGGTGCGTCGCTTCCTCCCGTCGCTTGCGAGTGGCGATCAGGATGGGATCGCGGTGCTGTCGGTCGAGATCGCCGGCGCGGTCTATGGCATTCTGCTCGGCTTCGTGATCGTTTCGCTGTGGGAGGGATTCAACGCCGCGGACGAGAACGTTGGGCGTGAAGCCACGGCCCTGTTCCAGGTCGTGCGCAGCGCGCAGGCATTCGACCCCGCAGCCCGAGACGAGGTGACCCGCGCTGTCGGCGAATACGTACACGCGGTCGTCGACGACGAGTGGGGACTGCTGCGGGAGGGCAAGACGAGCGAGCGGGCGTCTGAGGGCATCAGCAACGTCTACAGCGTGCTCCAACGCTATGAGCCGGAAACCGAGACGCAGAAGACGTTCTATGCGGCCTCGGTCGAGCACCTGGACGAAGCGCTCGCCGCCCGTCGTACGCGCCTCGGCCACGTCGAGGCCAGCCTGGGAGGCTCGCTGCATTTCATGATGTACGCCGGGTTCGTCATGATCGTGGGGTTCATGACCGCGGTGGGTGGCGGTGGTAGAGGACGAGCGCACACGATGATGCTGCTCGGTGTCACCGCGATCATCGCCTTCAACCTCGTGCTCGCGACGAGCCTCGATTACCCGTTCTCCGGCGATGTGTCCGTGGGCTCGGAACCGTTCCGTATGGGTGCTCTCGCACCATTCTTCCCGTCTTAGTGGGGCGAGTCACAGCGCGCGGAGGCGTGAGTGGCGTGAGTGCGGACTGCGGGGTCCGCTAGCCCTTCGCGAGTGCTGCCGGGTTCGCTACCAGAATCGGGCTGCCGTTCGCGAAGGCGAGGATGTGCTCGATGGTCGCGCCGTACATGCTCTCGTAGCGGTCGCGCGTGACGTACCCCAGGTGAGGGGTGCCGATCACGTTCGGCATCTTCAGCAGCGGGTGCTCAGCGCCGAGCACCGGCTCGTCCTCGTACACATCGATGGCCGTGAAGCCGGGACGCCCCCGTCGCAGCGCCTCGACGAGCGCCCCCTCCGCGATGATCGGTGCACGACTCGTGTTGACGAGGAGCGCGGTGGACTTCATCCGCGCGAGGTCGTCCGCTGTGATGATTCCTCGAGTGTCGGCGTTCAGCGGGAGGTGGATCGAGAGCACATCCACCGTCTGGAAGAACGCCGCGCGGCTCGCGGCTACCTCGTAGCCTGCCTCCCGCGCTCGCCCCAGCGACCCCTCGCGTCCCCAGCAGACGACGTCCGTCCCGAACGCCCGGCCGACGTTCGCCACGACACTCCCGATCTTGCCCAGCGCGTAGATGCCGAGCGTCCGTCCGCCGAGCGAGGTCCCGAGGGTGGTCTGCCATGCCCCCTGCTTCAACTGCTCGACCTCGAACGGCAGGTGTCGGAGCGACGCGAGGATCAGCCCCCCCCCCCCTACACGTCAGTTCGGCCGTCTCGTTCGGACTCCCCCGACCGCCACCCGCCGACACCACGATCCCGCGCTCCGTACACGCGTCGAGGTCGATGGCTGCCGTCCCGCCGGTCATGCTGATGAGCCTGAGGTTCGGCAGCTGCTCGATCAGCCCTCGACGGAACCGCGTCCGCTCCTGCGTCAGCACGACCGCGTCGAACTCCCGCAGTCGCTCCGCCAGCCGGTCCATGTCGCGCTCGGGCGCGCTGAACGTCACCACCTCGTGGGCGCTCAGGCGGTGGAAGTTGCTCAGCTCGCGGAACACGCCCTGGTAGTCGTCGATGACCGCGATCTTCATGTGGTGCTCC